>JALZUO010000098.1 GCA_023301565.1 Oligoflexales bacterium | reverse complement strand
GGTCAACGGCAAGCATCGCCAACAGTACCGCTGCACAAAGTGCGGCGTCGCCCAAACCAAAGTTGTAGAGTCGCCCCGAAAGGCAGCTTAGAACCATGATCAAGACCATTCTATTTTGCGTGCTAACTCTGTTGGTTGCCACGTTTATTTACACACTCGTTTCCAAGCTTTTTGCTTTCGTTTTGCCGATTGCCTTGAGTGCGGTTTTTGTTAGTGCCCTGTTGTTTTTTTTGAAAAGGAGTCGCAATGTTTAGCGGCCTAAAGGATTGGCTCAACGGCCAAAAAGATAATCTCGCTGATTCAGTGGCGAGGTTCAACAACCGCAAATTCCTAGATGCTGCGATGGCTGGCTGTGCGATGGTTGCCGCCGCGGATGGATCGATCGATTCGGATGAAAAGGTAAAGGTTGCCGGATTCATCAAGTCAAACCCAGCTATGCAGGCGTTTGACATGAAGGCTTGCATCGACCGGTTTAACGAGTTCGCTGGCCAGCTGGAGTTCGATGTTTCGGTTGGGTCGGTCGAGTGCCTGAAGGCCTTTGAGCCGATCACGGATGTCGACCAAAAGAAGACGCTTGTGCATCTTTGCGTTGCAATTGGTGCCGCCGATGGTGACTTCGATGATGACGAAAAGAAGATCGTTAAATCGATCGTCCAGAAACTCGGCCTCAATCCGTCCGAGTACGGCCTGAGCTAGTTGCTGAGCAGCGAAGGATGCTAAGCCGGTTCGATTCCGGCTCGCTGCTTTGATTTTCCCCCGTGTTTAAAAGGAGTTTGAAGTGGGTTTAGTAATTTCAGTCAAAGAGGGTGTGCCGGTCAGTATCGGCGACTCGATCACAATCAAGGCCGACAAGGCAACTCGGTTGTGGATCGATGCCCCAAGGGAAATCCCGATCAATCGCGATGCTGGCGACATTGACGAGCGGGCGTCGAATGAGATTTTAATTAAAAAGGCCAAAGCCTACGTCGCTGAATTGCAAATACCGAGGCCGCTGAAGCAACGGGGAATTGTGTTTTTCGTTCACGGGAATCCGGTGGGTTTTCGTAGAACTTTGAATGGCTCAGAGCATGAAGGCGCCCTGCCCCTGCTGGCCGGTATCATCGCGTTGCCGATGGATCGTCCGCGGCCGCTGATGTCTTTGGTGGTCGATGGCGAGTTGGATTGGCGGGTGCTGTGATTCGCTTACCTTCACAGACTCGACTGACTGGCAATTGGGAAGAGCCGGTCGACAGCGAGGTTGATCGATTGGCCGTCAAAGGCAGCGAGCTCAACCGCATCGTCAGGATGGCCATTGCCGCCGCTGACGAATTGGAGGGCAAGTGAGCCCTCGCATTAGACCAGGCAGTTACGTCGGAACGCTCAACGACCTGGATGACAGGCTGGACGCGATCCACGCTGAACAGATCTTGGTCATGAGCGAGGGGCATTGCTCGGGCGGCTGCGATGCCGCCAAGTTAAAACGGGGCTGGTGTTATCCGCACGGCTCGGCGGCTCGTAAGGTTCACGAGTCTGGTGTTAAAACGATTTGCAGCCAATCGCGGCTGCCTTGCCCGATGGCAGAAAAGGAGAGCGAGTGAATCACCAAACGGAATTTGATTTCCCGCGCGGCGAGCAGTTGAGATTGCTCCGGCGGATGCGATTGAAAAAACAAGTCAACCCGAAAGATGGCAAGGGCGTTTCGGCTCATGCGTTGGCGTCGGTGTTGCGGGCGATCGATGAACAGGCCGGCTATCGTGCTGGCCGAGTGTCCGAGTGTTGGGCATCGTTGAATACGATCGCTGATTGTGCTCATGTGAGCCGACGGCAAGTCATTCGGTCAATTCAGGTTTTGACTGAGCTGTCGTTGATCACGTGTGATTGTAAGTGGCAGCACTCTGCCAATGCTAAACGCAACCACTATAGAGTTGTTTGGTCTGAAGTGAGTTTGACCGTCGATCGATCGGCCTCCAGTGCCGGCCCTGAGTGTCATCAGTACACGCGATCTGATGTCAAATCCACGCCCGACCATAGTGCAACGTGCGCCGACCATAGTGCAACGTGCGCCGACAATAGTGCAACGTGCGCCGACAATAGTGCAACCGTTGCACACAATCCGAGAGTATCCGCAAGTAATCCGCCACCATCCCGGCCGAGGCTGGTGGCTGGTGATTCTGAAATTCAGATTTTGCTCAGGGAGGTGGGCGTGGCTCGATGGCAGAGCATGGCTGATGAGTTCGTTGGCCGAGACGATGACGTCCGGACGGCCGCGGCGGTCTGGCGTGCCAATCAGTCTCGCATCGGCGCCGGTGCGGTGATCGCTTTTTTGCGTGATGGGCTTTGGCCTGTGGATGGCTTGCGAGATCCGGAGGCCGACCAACGGGCTCGGGTGGCTGCGAAGCTACGCCGGCAAAAGCAGGCTGCCGACGATGCCAGGGACGCGGCTGCCAACGCGGCCTCGGCCGAACAGCTCAGGCGACTGGCCAGCTTGTCCGATCAGCAGCTGCAAGAGCGGCTCGACGCTGTCGGCGGCGTGCCAAAGCACTT
>JALZUO010000097.1 GCA_023301565.1 Oligoflexales bacterium | reverse complement strand
GGGTGCTACTTACTCACTGGATATTACTCTTAGTGAGGAGCCTCTGGAGACTCATCCTAGGTATGCGGACTTAGCGGCGGACGAGGTGCAGGTGGCTGTCAGTCTGGCACGTAATCCTAGCATGGATGAAAATAATCAACCAGTGCAGCCGGATACTTCCGAATGGCCAGAATTACAGCTGGAGCTTTATGACTTTGTGCGCACTGGATTTGAGAGTTACCGTGATGGTAAGGTGACGTGGACGCGGAACTGGGTGAGTGATGAGCGCCCTAGTAATCTTAATGAGGTGGGTGATATTTATGAGCCTCGTGGTAATCCTCCTGCTGTAGCGGCGGGTAGGAACTGGCTATTTGTGGGGCTTAGGTCATTAGAGCGCGGTGGCGTGTTTGAAAATAGTGAGGTGGGGGAGCTTAGTGGGCGCGGTGGCTGGAATGAGGTAATCTATAGCTCTTAAAATTATGTCTCTTAAATTGCCCTCTGAGGTTAAGCGTGGTGATGCTGTAAAGCATACTGATTATAATGATCTGATTAGGTTCGTTAAATCTCTAGTCTTGCGGAAGGGTAGGGGGTATAGAGTTAAGCATGTAGAGGGTGGTCAGCTGATAGATTTAGTGCAGCGTAATCAGCCTGTATCTGGTGGTGGTGTGGTCTCTGTGCATCCGTGGAGGGTGACTTTATCACTGGATAGTGAAACTGGTGAGTATACGGCGGCGGTGATGATGGGGGAAGTGTATGCGGGGCTTAGTCAGGTGGAGCTGGTGCCGGTGATGTTAGATCTGGGTGTGGTGCAGGATGGTGATGTAGTGCACTTAGAGTATGATTATGAGACGGCTGATGTAATATCTGTAAAATCTGTGGCGGGTGATATGTGGGAGCGGGTGGATCTGGTAAATGGGGTGGCGGTGCGCACGAGGTATCCTTTAGCGCGTATAGAGGCTGTGGGTGATACTGCAGCTCTATCAGTAGCGCAGATGGCGCGTAATAATCTGGCTGAGGTGGTAGGGTGCTTTAATGCTGTAGCGGCTAGGACTTTTACTCCAGTATAATATGGCTGATGCAGATAGCTTTGATTTTATCCATGTGGGGGCTGGTGTGCGGGGGCATGTGCCTAGTGAGCCTTGCCTGCTGGCCAGGGATGTATCTAATGATCCTTACTGGTGCACTCTGAGCGGGTATAGTCACCTGGATAATGGGGCGGTAACGGATGGGCAAATAAGGGAGTCTGAGGCTATGCTTTATGATTTGTATTATAGGGTGTCTGGTATGCGGTGTAATTATGTTAGGGTCTTTAGTAATGGTAATGTGACGGATGAGAGTGATGTTAGCTTTGTAGGTAGTAGTAATGAGGGGCAGGCGCAGCCTTACATGAGGGGGTGCGGGGGTGATACTAGTGTGGCTATTATTAATAATGTGGCGGCTGTGATCAGGGGGGTGGATATTAGACCTGTTAGATTATATAATGGTGATGTGAGTGATGAGGGTAACTTTATAGGATATGGGGTGACTAATCCAGACTTGGAAAACACGGTTACGGAGGCGGCTTTTTTTATAAATGATATATTTAATGAGTCGGGCGTTTATCTGAACTCGTTTTTTGATTCGGTGGTCCATAGGTTTAGTGATCTGGCGGAACATGCTGTGGTAAATGTAGATGGATTTTATATGATCTGCAGGGCACGGATAAATGATGATACTTTCACGCAGCAGTCTAACGAGGTGGTGGATGCGGCTAATCTTATGGTGTCAACGGATATTAGTAATTCTGGCTTAAACTCTAGTATTTCCATGGAGATCTCTGGGCTTGATTTATACGACTTGGTTTGACGCGCATTAACCTTGCGTGATACTTTATTTTGATCTCGATATTAACAGGTTCATTACTCGTCCCGGGTTCGTGGATGCTGTTAGAAGGGTCGAGTTTAAGCGGGGTGATGCGGCTAATGTTTCTTTAGTTTTTCTGCGTGATAACAATATTGTGGCATTGGCTCCCGGGGCTGAAATAAGGTTCGGCATCAAGGAGGTGGGGCGCTACGATGATGATGCTATTGTGTTCTTTTCGGGTTGGCAGTTAGTGGCTACGTCTTATGTAGGTAGTCCTAATTTTAATACTGAAGGTATTAATACTTTGTTATTCAACGATGGTGATGCTGATAACGACGTAGCGTTCTTGGATGCGATGCTGGAGATTAGCTATACCGAGGATGGTGGGCTCAGCTGGAATAGCTCAGATACTGTATCTGCACGGATTCATAATGATGTAATCAGGGGCGATGAGGGGGTGCCTCTAGCGGGTGATCCTGCTTACCCTTCTGCTCAGGCTTTTGTGGATGTGGTGTCCGCCTCTCAGACTTATGCTAGTATAGCTCTGTTAGAGGCGGTTAGGCCTGCAGCTAATGAGAGTGAGGGGGTGTTATCAAGGGTTACTGATGATCCTGATTTTGGATATGTCGAGGTGCTTTGTGTAGATCTGGGGGAGGGGCTTAAATGGCTGCCTTATCCTGAGACTCTGAGTGATCCGCAGTCCTATGGATGGGGTTTGATACCTAGTAGGGTCCTGGTGTCGGTATCTGGGAGCGACTTCAGCGATACTGTAGACTTTTATCCCACGGAGTTGTCTGGGACTCGTTTGCTTAAGGTCTTAAAATTCTACCCTTTGATTGAGGGTTACATGAGAGCATTAGCTACTAATACAGTAGAC
This sequence comes from Oligoflexales bacterium, assembly GCA_023301565.1. GTDB lineage: Bacteria > Bdellovibrionota_B > Oligoflexia > Oligoflexales > JALZUQ01 > JALZUO01. The sequence continues at coordinate 572 of JALZUO010000097.1, read as the reverse complement.
GTAACGGGTAGCCATGATACTTACCTTATGAGGTGTAGTGGTGCAGGAGGTGTGGATGCATTAATGATAGGGGGCCAGATTAGGCCTGGTGCGGGAACTGAGCGGCAAGTAGTTTTCTTTAGGCTTTCTCATTTCGATAATGGTAAGATGCAGCTTTTCTTGACTCTGGATGAGGCTGTTTTGAGTATATTTGTCCAGTATGTTTTCAACAATTTTGCTAGATAAAATGAAACATTATTATAATTTAAATGAGGGTAAGCTTGCTTTGGTAAGTGGGCAGGTGTCTAAGCCAGATGGGTTTACTGAGTATGATCCTGATAATCCTCCAGCGGAGTTATTGGACGCTCAAAAAGAGGATCGGGTCGAGGGTGTCTCTACTATAGCTGTGCCTAGTAAGTTGCTCATCCCTGTATCACTAGGTGGGGAGGCGCTGGATGATGGTCTTGTTAGGATGCTTTCTCTAGCGGTGTCTCTGGGTGCTAAGGTGGTAACTCATCCAGCGGGGGGGCTGACTTGTGTAACTGTTTATGATTCTTTTCTCGCGGGGTTGCCTGATGTTGTTAGGCAGCAAG
>JALZUO010000096.1 GCA_023301565.1 Oligoflexales bacterium | reverse complement strand
TATAGCTTAAAGGCTAGTCTCGAAGCTATTTTCGAAGTTTGTCTGTGATGCTGTGCATGTATGTAGGCAATGATCCGCACAGTGCAAGTGCTTTTAGAGTGGTGTTGTAGTCTTGTCCACGTTCAAGCTGCTGCAGCAAAACCTCGTACAGGTAGTGTCCACTCATGGACCGGCAGCCTTTTTCCAGCGTCGATTCGACCATCTTTTTTACCGGTGCGTCGCGAAACACACCTTTTTCATCGAAGCTCAAAATGTAGTCGCGCTGCGCCTGGCTCCCGCTAAGTGCAAAGCTTTTTTTTCTAAACACATTGACTTTGGCTTGATCGACTTTTTTCCACTGGCAAAATTCGTTGGTAGCCGTATTGACGTTGATTTCGAATATGTTCTTTTGATTGTAGAGCTCACCTGGGGAAAGCGGCTCAAAGTCACGGCTGCGGGCCAACACATAAAGGCTTTGCGTGGACGTGTTCATGCCGAGTATAGAAAACATCATTTTTGTAGTTTGGTTAAAAAAAGGAGCCGCTTGATTTGACGTCGAGCATGCAATCAGCCTCCGGGTTTGTCCTGTAGAAAGATCCCAAAGGTAAATATCATCTGGCGAGCGGTATGCTCCAGATTGCGTGTAGGCTATTTGAGTAGAGGAGACCCAATAGAACTCTTCAATTTTTTGCTCTCTTGCTACCATAAAAAGATCCGAATTGACCTTGTTTTCCAAGATCAAAAGGCTAAGTCTTTGGCGGTGGTCGCGATAAAGGCGAGCAAACCATGAGCCATCTTGGTTGATGATACCATCATTGAAGTGAGCCGGGAAAACGGCAAGCTGAGATTCACGGTTCGGTTGTGCTTTGACTGATATAGCAGGGAGTGGGGGGAGTTTTCCTCGCACGAGGTTTCTTCCATATGTGGCGTTGTTCTCTTCACCCTTTTCTCCAAATGACCGAACAATATAGTACTCTTTACCTAGGCGTAGGTATTGAAAAGGGTTTCCAAATGCATCGTAAAAACTACAGCTCAGCTGGTTGCGCGTGCAAAAACCATAGAGCTCAGTTACCGACCTAGGAAGCTCGCCTTTTTTATCTTTAAACTGCTGAATAACTTCTTGGAAACGAGTCAAGTCTACGGCTGTTCTGCGCAAAGCGATCGAGTCTAAGGTGCACAGCTGGATGCTTGCCCATAAAATTCCGCAGGTAACCCAGACAAAAATCCCTAACTTTTGACGCTTTTTTCGATAGGTGGACATTGCCAACCTCCCTGGATAAATGGGGAATATCAACAAAGTACTTTAACATACAAAACCACTGGTTTGGCTAGGGGCTAGGGGCGATCTTAAAATAAAGAGAAAACTTAAGGTTTGGAGACATTTTGAATACTGCGAACGTGAACATAGCGAACACTTTAGTCTTGTTCTTGATGGTCATAGCTTCTTTTGAAAGCCAGGCAAGTGGGTCTAGGCTTTTTGATATGCCTCAGATGGGGCAGGTTAAGCTGCAAAAAGACATGCACCTTCGGGTTGGTATAACGATCATACCGTTTCAACAGCAAAAAGTGATGAGTACGCGTGGACAGCTTGCAACGCTTGCAAAAAAACAAGCTCCTATCGTTAGAACCCTGCAAACGAACCTACACAAGTCAGACCGTTTTGCTCTCGGAAGCTATATTGTTGAGTGGACCCCTAAGAAGTGGTCAGAGTCAACCATGCACTACACCGGGACGTTTTCGATTTTTAAAGTCGGAGCATCTTCTTTGGTGGGAGAACACATAGCTACAGAAGAAGTCTCAGGTTTTTTGGAAGCTGGTGAGCAGCCGTTAAGCTTTCATCTGAATGCGACAGCTAGCGGTAGTGCAGTAGACAAAGAAAAGTTTCCTTTGCTAGCATGGAGTGTTCATAGTCCTTCTACAAAAAAACGCTTCAAACCTACTATTAACGTGGCAAAACAGGCGTCCAAAAAACCAGCCAAAGAATCAGCTCGTTAAATCTCTCTAAGTGCCTCGTTTAACATTTGCATACAGACGTCTCCAGCAGGCGATTGCGGGCGGCTTGGTAGGCTGATGCAGCTCACCGGGCTTCCCATAGGTTTTCCCGTCCCTTTTATGATTTGCAGCTTTTTCATTTTATCTTTAGGTAGCTGATCTAGCATGCTTTGCGGCAATACACCTACGCCGAGGTTCGATTGGATCATCTGTAGAACAGCCTGGGGGTTGTTTACAATACTTCTGGTCTCTATCTGCGGGAAATCACTTTTTTGCATAGCCTTTAGGTGATGCTCAAACCACATTTTAAGTATCGGTTCTCCACTCATATAGGCGATGTAATCAAGGGATTCATAAAAAGATTTTTTGTTCATCACTCTGGATTTGTCAGCTAAGTACTTTTTACTAGCAACCATCTCGTGCATGTCGCTACACAGCTTTTCTGCAAACAGCTTTCTGTGGACGGAAAAACCATCTACATAAGCAAAGTCTAACTCTCCCTCTAAGACCAGGCTGCTCATTTGATCGGTTAGTCCAAGTTTGCAGTGAGCCTTCACCTTAGGGTGCTTTGCTAAAAGCTTGTTTAAATGTGGCAAGATTCGAATCGTACCAAAGTTTAGCGGGAAACCAATTTTCACAATACCAAAGAGTTCTTTGGATGTGCCGGTTATCTGCCTGAGCGTCACTTCGAGGTCGCTTAGGCCTTTGTTGGTTTTTTCGAAAAGAATGTTTGCCGTAGATGTAGGAACAATTTTTTGCCGGTAACGGTCAAAAAGTTTGATGCCCAAATTGTCTTCTAGTGTTTTTATGTGCTGACTGATGCCACTTTGCGTCAGATTTAGCTCTTTTGCTGCAGCGGTCATGCTGCGTAGCCGGCAAACGGATTCAAAGATTTTCATGTGGTTTAGGTTGACTCGATCGAGAACGCGCATGCTAAACACCTTTGCCTGCAAATAGGGCACATCGATAGCTTTAAGCCCTGTTTGAATTCTAGTTAAGTTCCATCACCTTATAGCGAAGAAACTGTGCTCCAGCCACTACTGCCTTTTCTGTTAAAAGCTCTGGTTTTTAGTCAGTCAGACAAAAATCGCGACAAATTGACTTCTTAACCGTAAAAACAGATGATTATCATATGGTTAGCATAAAAAATAAAAGTGCGCAGTTGGTCTACGTCCAGAATCTCGAAGCCGCCTACGGGGCAAAGACCGTGTTTTCTGCACCTGATTTTGGGCTTTCAAGAGGCGAGAGAGTGGCCTTGCTTGGCCTAAATGGAACCGGCAAAACAACCTTTCTAAAGCTTGTCGGTGGCTTGATGTGGCCTGCCAGAGGAGAGGTTAGTCTGCTCGGAAATGCTTGGAGCCCAGCCGTACGCGGAAAGCTGCGTTCTTTGGTCGGGTACCTTGGGCATGAAACGGGTGTGTTCGAGGATATGTCTGTTCGTGAGTTTATAAAATTTGCAAACAAGCTACATGGCTCAAAGTGTAGCAAGGGGGATGTCGAGGGCCTAGTCGATCAGTTCGAACTTTGTGAAGTATTAGATGAAAAAATTAGCAGTCTCTCTTTTGGGTTTAGAAAACGTACAGCTTTGGCATCGACCCTTGTGCGCAAACCAGACCTTTTGCTTTTAGATGAGCCTTTCCATGGGCTCGACGTAAAACAGGTCAGGAAAATGGCTGATTACATACAAAACCTAGATCCAAATATTTCGATTATTATAGGAACCCACCTTGTGCCGTTTGCTCAGTCCATATGCCAAAGCTACGCAGTGTTTCGCGAAGGAGTTTTGGAAACGGGTGAAAACTGGGACGATGTTCAGCGCTACTTAGAAGGGACGGAAGAAGTCCCCGAACATGGCATTGCAAGTACTAGTGCGAAGGGTGGTAAGCCATCTTGATTTTTTTTGTAACTCTAAAAAGTTTTTTTCGTTCCTGGTCTGTCTACCTTTCTTCTGCTTCTCTACTTCTTTTGCTTGGAATTGCAACCCACACGCATGTGCTTGGGGAACGCCCAAAGCTTGCTACGGTCCTTATGAGTGATTTCTTATATGTTTGTAGCGTACTTTCCATGATTGCCCCTATTCTGATTGCCATTAAGGTTTTTGCTGAGCCGCGTATGGATGGCAGAGATGTTTGGTATGAAACTGCTCCGCAAAATAAATCTTCCATACTCTTGCAAAGGTTTTTGGCTGGACTTGTTTTTTATTCTTTTTTACTTTTGCTTTCTTGCTATTTTCCTTTGTACCTTTTGTTTGCCGCTGGGGCATCTTGGACTCATCTACTGGTGGGCTATGTAGGTCTGTTGTCTTTGGGGGCTTCGATCTTGGCTGTCTCTACTTTTTTTTGTAGCTTGCGGTTCCCTGTATGGGTGTCGGCGCTGCTAAGTATTGTGACCCTCGCTCTTTTGTTGCTGATGTGGAAGTTTTCTCAGTGGACATCTTCTTCTTGGCAAGGTTTCTTTGCTTACTTTTCATTGCACGACCAACACTTTGATGCGTTCCGCCGAGGGTTGTTTAAAACAGGCAGTTTTTTCTTTTATATGGGGGTCACTGTTTTCTTCCTGCTGTCGACGCACTTAAGTCAAAAAAACCGCAGGGAGCTGCTGTAATGGGTAGGTTGGTGAATGGGGAATTAAAAAAATCAGGCGATTTGTTTGTATCTCATAGGTATAAAGCTTGTTTAAGTTTTACTGCAGGTGTAGCGGCAATTGCAGCATTGATGTATTTGACGCAGGTATATTCGGTCACATTTGATGCAGACTCTTTGCGCCGCAACATAGCCTCTGCCGACACCTTGGCAGCAGTTAGTGCCAATCCGTTTGAACTTTCAGTTGTTCATAACATAAGCCGAAGCCATGCCCACTACCACCGAATTTCTGATTATTTAAAGTCTACAGGTCTGCCAGTGTCGCACATATCCTCTACGGGTTTGGGAGCTAAAAGTTTAGAAAAAGTTGCTTTTGGAGAGCAGGCTTTGGTCGCTTTGATCTCGGGTCGTTTAAAGGATACGGATGGGTTAGCCCAGATACGCAGGTTATTTATCGGGAACGATGTGCTTCTTGCGCGCCAGAGGCTTCGTAGGTTTGACGCAGCATTTAGGCTCCGCGTAAAGCAGTTTCTAAGCACAAAACCGACCATAGGTTTTTCGGGTGCACATGGCGAGCATGCGTGGACTGGAGAAAAGACAGATACGGACCTTAGGCGCTACGAGTATGTCAAAGAATCACTTCGCAGCTCGTACATGGCGCTAGTTTCGGTGTCGAAGTATCTGGACCAAAAAACCTTGCATGGGCTTGATGCCGTGATTTCTTTGGGTGCACAAAAAGGGTTGTTCGCCCACGAGCTCGCTGAGCTCGAACGTTTTATGCACCAAGGTGGTAAATGGTTTCTTTGTATGGATTCAGCGCAGGCAATGGCCGGATCGCCTTTGGCTAAATGGTTGGCTCAACAAGAGATTGAATCCATGCAATACCCGGTTGCAAACGAGTCAGACTATTTGAGTTTGAGTAGGTCCGTGCGCGATCGTGGGTTTGTTATGGTTCAAGACTATGGAAGTTCCCCTGTTACGAATGTTTTGCGTAGGCAAGCGGCTTTGTCGGCTTCTGTCTTTTCTTCACCATCTTTGTTCAAGCCTAAAAAATCAGGACCTAAAGCTAGTATTGCAGCTATCCCATCTAAAGATTCCTTTGCTGATAAAAACGGAAACTATAGCAAGGACGGCACCGAATCTTTTGTACCCAAAGACTTTGGGGTCTTATTATCAAAGAATATAGGTAAGGGTAAGTTTCTTCTTTCAGGTGATTGCGCATGGATGCAGGATTTCTTGATGGGCAGCTCAGGGAACCGTTTACTTTGGGCAGGGGTTGAATCCTGGCTTTTTAACCCTGATATTGTCTCTTTTGGACCCGAAACCAAAGATCAGTACCTCGTTCGCTCGACCAAGCAGGCTAAATCTTTCTTGTGGCTGACAACAGTTTTGGTGCCACTGTGCGTTCTTTGGCTTGGTTTTTTCAATCTCGTATGGTTTCGGAAAAGTTAGATATCTGCGAGAATATTCTAGGTTTTCATCTAAGTTACGCAGCAGCGTAGTAGTAAATTAAAATATGAGGGGGTTATATGCGTTTTTTGGTAACGATTGGAGATCGCATTTTTGCCTGCATAGTGGTTTTTTCCTGCATGCAAATCCCCAGTTTCATTTATCAGTATATGGATTATTTGCAGGGTAGGGTTGATGAGCTAGGCTTACAAATTGAAAGCTACCGGAGCATCGCGGCGCAAGGCGGGAAAACCATCAAAGAGTTTGTCTCTAAGTTTTTATCGAACACAGACCCAGAAATCGCCGCACAAGGAAGGCTAATGGAAGACAACCTAGTGCGCTTTGATCAAATGTCTGGGGCTTTGGCTTCTCTTAAGGATGCTTCTGTTTGGGATCGCGGTCTTTTGTTTTTTCAAAACATGGATGTAGCACACGTAAAGTCCGTCTGGAAACTCTACCAGCCAGGTTTAAGCATAACCGCTGAGTCTTGCACCTATGCTTTGGTTGGCCTTGTTGGAGCAGTTGTTCTTTCGAACGTATTCAAGCGGTTATTGTTTGGTAGTCGCAGAAGCTATCATGATCATGATTTTGGCTAACACAGGCTATGGCCTTGCTAGGCGGCAGCTTGGTTTGTTGTTTGCGCGGCTTACCAGTAGCTTAGAGGGCCTTCTTGCGTCATAGGATTTAGGTTGAAATATACAAGCAAATGCGTTTTCGCGGCTAGGGTAGTTAGGGAATACGGTAATGTTATGACGCTCTCTGAGTCGTAGCTGGCTAGTCCTTATAGGTAGAGGCTGTAGGATCAAATCGCGGTTGATGCTAACCCATGGGTTAGGCATGTTTGTTTCTGCAACAATTACTGCACTTGCAGCAATAAAAGAGGGGTCAACTTTTAGTTCTATTTTAATGTTAGCTTCTGAGTTTTTCATGGGTGTTTTTTTTTGGATAATTACAGGCGTGTAGCCACCCCTCTTAAATTCGACGACATTTAACCCGTCGGGAAGGTTAAGCTTGATAGGCGCAGTGACGTGTTTGCCCTGATGCATGGTCTTGCCATTTACGGTTACTTGTAGTGGTGTGGCGTTGCTGTCCACGACAAGGTTGTTTGTTTTGTTGGAAATTAAAAAAGTTTGAAACGCAAACATCGCTACCCCAAAAACTGCTAGCACAGCTATGGTTGCTGCTAGAAAAGATTTCAAAGAGAGGTTTGATGAGTTTTCTTGGTCTACTTTAAACCTTTTTTTTGCTTGCTGAATGTTTTCAGGGTGGTAAGGGTTTTGTAAAGAAACTGGGCTGTGGGTGATAGGGCTTTGAGTGGAGCTATGGCTTGAAGGCAAGCTGGGGATGTTTACCTGGATTGGGCTTTGCGTGAACGAGCCCGAGGCTTTTTTGAGCAGAACCTCTTCTGCAAGATGCCCCTCATGTGATTCGGTAGCTAGTTCTATCTCGATATCTTCTTCTGCCCGAATGTCTACAGGCTCGGGAAGGGTTGCTACGTCAAAGTTCTCGCTGTCTTTAACCTCTAAAGGAACGAGTTTGGATTCTGTCATGACGTTTTTGATTTCGTTCAGGCTGATGGCTTTGCGGTCAGAAAGTATGTGAGTTAAAAACCATCCTAGGTCAGCCTGGGTAAAGTCAGGTTTGTTTTTATATATGGTCGTAAGAAGCGATCTTTCAAAATCTTGGGCGCTTTTGAACCTTTTCTTAGGCTCTTTTTCCAAAGCCTTAAACAACACCTTTAATACTTCAGGCGGGATGTGCGGGTTTAGTTTTCGGATATCGTGTTTTATGTTTACTGCATGCACGTTTTTGATGGTTTCAATCTCGGAAGTGTCAGCATACATCCGCCGCATGGCTAGCATTTCCCAAAGAAGAACCCCTAGAGCGAAGACGTCCGTTCTTGGGTCAACCACCTTTCCTGCGATCTGCTCGGGAGCCATATAAGCATATTTACCCTTGATCACCCCTGGTTTTGTTTCGGTTATTTTCGTTTGCGCATCTGCAATGCCAAAGTCTGTAACTTTAACGTCGCCGTCATAGCCGAGCAAAAGATTTTGCGGCGATATATCTCTGTGAATTATTCCAAGTGGTAGTCCCGTTATGTCGTCTTTACGTGTGTGCGCATAGTGCAACCCTCTTGCGGCCATTGCTGTGATGTATAAGGCGCAAGGTAGCGGTATCCTGGTGTTTCCACGTTCGCAGGCAGCAAGGACAGTCCTTAGGTCCGCTCCGTTTACAAACTCCATGATTAGGGCAAACGAGCCCTCTACTTTTTCAAAGTCAAAAACCCTGACAATGTTTGCATGCTGCAGCCTTTTACAAATATGCGCTTCATCACGAAACATTTCGATAAAGCTTTGGTCTTTGGCGTAGTGAGGCAATATTCTTTTGATGCACACAACTTTGACAAAATCATCTGTGCCATGGAAGCGGCCTAAGAAAATCTCAGCCATGCCTCCGCGGTTGATGCGTTTTGAAAGTACGTACTTTGCCACTGTTTTGCGCAAGCTCCCTAAAGCTAAATAATTTTGCGTAGTTCGGTCTCTTTAATGTAGATCGGAGCTTTTAGAGGCTGATTAAATAGGGCAGAAATTCGGTAGGTTGGTATAAATCTCTACATTGTGCAAAAAACACTGTATATTCAGTTTTGTACAAAATAGGTGGATCGTCATTATGGCAAGCAAAGCTTTTTTTATAAGCGTCGAGGGTGGAGAAGGCGTCGGAAAATCTACTTTTGTAAGAGGGCTGGCGCAAAAACTCAGTGAAAATGGCCACGTCATAGTGCGGACTTTTGAGCCTGGCGGTACGACTGCGGCCGATAAAATACGTAGGTTATTCACCCACCCACCCGAGGGCGAGGTCCTTGAAAAGAAGACAGAACTGCTGCTGGTTTGTGCGGCGCGTGCGCAGCATGTGAGCCAGGTGATAAGGCCTTCTTTGGAAGCTAACAAAATTGTCATCTGTGACCGCTACTCAGACTCAACCCGGGTGTACCAGGGTGCGCTTGCGCAAAACACGGCTCAAAAACTTGAAGAGATGGTTGCCTTTGCCGAAGGCGGGGTGGTGCCGCAGCTCACATTTTTACTCGATGCACCCGTAGATGTTTTGGCGGGCCGCTTAGAGAAGCGCGAAGGGGAAAAGTCTCGCTTTGATTTAGCCAAAAAACCCGTACATGAGAAAATACGCGAGTCATTTTTGCAGATTGCTGCCAAATTTCCAGAGCGCATTGTTTGTTTGGATGCGCTTTTACCCCCGGAAAAAATGGTCGAGGCAGCTTTTGTAGAAATACAAAAAAAGATGGGACAGGCTTGATGCAAGAAAAAACGGCCCTAGAAAAACCTTCTTACTGGGACTCGTATCTACAAGATGCCTGGCATACTAGCGGCATTGCTTTTTCAGCTCCCTACTACAAGCCCACTTTGCTTTTGTCTGAGCCTGGAAACGGGGCTGAGTTTTTGGCTTTGGCTCTACTTGCAGGCCAGGGCTGCACAAATGCCAGCGGCGAACTTGGTTGCCTCGAGTGTAGTATTTGCCAGCAGGTCCTCTCTTTTTCAAATCCGGACGTTCTGGTTATTGGCTTTGACACGCCTCTAAAGCTAGATGTTGCAGATCAGATTGGTGAGCACCTACAAACCTCATCAGGCCGAAAAAACGAGCGTGCGATACCAAGGTCTGTTTTGATCCTTGGTCTTGATCGTATGAACGATGCTGGAGTTAACCGTCTTCTAAAACTTTTTGAAGAACCTCCAGAAAATACTTGGATCCTAGCTACGGCGGTGTCGGAAGATTCTATCTTAGAAACGCTGCTGTCGCGGCTTACCTGTCTTAGCTTACCGCCAGCAACAGACAGCCACATTTCTGCGGCCTACCCAGGGCTTGACGCCGCGGGCATGCGTTATGTCGACGGAAGCTTTGGGCGTGCTGATCTTTGGCAGGTATTTAGGCAAAACGATATTTGGAAGGACCTAAAGGTGCTTTCCGATGGCAAAGGAATAGAGGCAAGGTTTTCCGCTGCAGAACGGCTACATAAAAAGATTAAGCCCGGCTCCAAGTCAAGGAGGGGGACTAACGTGAAATCAAGCCCAAAAGACGCAGTGGATCTTCCAGAGTGGTTTCAGCAATCTGACTTTTGGCATGCTTTGGATTTACATCTTTCCGCTGCGAATGAGCAAACTAGTGCTGACGGTGATTTGTTCAAGCGCAGGTTTATGCAAAGAAAGCTGTTGGAAAAGTATAAAAAGTGCACAATTCCTTATAACTTCCGGCTGGCGCTTGATGCCTTCGCTACCTATTAACCCCGCCTAGCGCTGATCTTTTAGTCACAACAGGCTATTGTTGGGAGCTACCGGTAGCTTTTTTAAGCTTAAAACTGCAATGTACAAGTTCCTAATTTCACGTAGTGAGGCTTTTAAACCATCGAACCAGGTCAAAACATTGTAGGCGTACAGATGATGCGCGCCGGTAAGATCTACGACTTCAACCCTATGGAGTTGGATCTACATGTTGGTGATTCTGTAGTGGTCGAAACTGACCGCGGTCAGAGCCTGGCTAGGGTTGCATACCTTAAATACATCGAAAAAAGTGATCTCAAAAACCGCGAGTTAAAGCCGGTCATAAGGGTTGCGACAGAAAAAGATACTAGAACCCCGGACCATCTAAAGCCGGAAGACATATTGGAATATGCGGCAAACCGCATCAAAGAGCTCAAACTTGAGATGCGAGTTTTAAAAGCTGACCCGACCTTAGGTGGAAACAAGGTTACGCTTTACTTTACGGCTCCTAAGCGTGTTGATTTTCGTGAGCTTGTAAAAAACTTAGCCGGTAAGTTCCGGACAAGGGTGGAACTCAAACAAGTGGGTCCACGTGACGAAGCTAAACTGCTTGGTGGAGTTGGTGTTTGTGGCAGAGAGTTTTGCTGCTCGACTTTTTTACGTGAGTTTTTACCTGTTTCTATCAAGATGGCCAAAAACCAAAACCTTGCTTTAAACCCAGCTAAACTTTCTGGCGGGTGCGGCCGGCTTCTGTGTTGTTTGACCTACGAAGATGACACCTACAAAGAGATCCGCAAGACCATGCCTAAAGTAGGTAAGATGGTCCAGTTTGACCCAGCCGAAAGCGATTGGGAAGAATGGGACGAGGCCGATGCTCCTGAGCGCAACTTCACGAGCAAAGGCAAGGTCATTAAAGTTGATCTTTTAAATGAAATGGTTCTTCTGGTTGCTGAAGACGGTGAAAAATACGAGCGATCTTTGCAAGAGATTGAGTTTAGTTCTGGCAGGCCCGGTTCCGATGCTAAGTCTCGTGGTTCTAAACCTGATCGGAACAAACAGCGTGATAAGAGTGCCAGCGACAAAAAAGCCAGGGCAGAAGCAAAGGCGCGAGCTGATCAATCCGAGGAAGCAAGCGAATGGGCTGAAGATATCGATCTTGGTGCTTTGCTAGATTCTTAAAGGGTTCTTTAGAAGCCTTGTTCACGCTACTTTGTTCGGTTGTTTTATTGGTGACTCCTTACTATTTGACTTTCGCAGCGACCTTCAAGGTTTGTGTAAGTATTTATAAATAAACATTTTTTTGGCATCAGTGATATTTTCGGAGTCAAATATCAGGTTATTTTGGATGAAATCCATAAAGTAAAAAATTGGAAAAGATGGTTAAAGGGTATCTTTGACACTGAGGGCATACCACCAAAGTTAACCGTAACGGGTAGCGCGAAATTAGATACTTTGAAAAAAGTAGGAGACTCTCTTGCTGGCCGTTTCTTTCAGTACTGAGTTCACCCTCTGGATGTACGTGAATTTTACAGCCTCGATAGCGAAACAGATGTATATAAATCAGTTAACGATCTAATGAAATACTCAGGTTTCCCGGAACCGTAGCTTGAGCAAAGTGCAGAGTTTTATCAAAAATGGAAGAAAACTCACCTTGATATTATCCTTAGGCAAGACCTACTCTCTCTGAATGATGTCAAAGATATACCTATCGAGCTACTGATTCAGCTACTG
>JALZUO010000095.1 GCA_023301565.1 Oligoflexales bacterium | reverse complement strand
TGCCACTGCCGGTACTTCCAATGCCGGTTGACACTGACTGCAGAGGAACAGGTGAAATGCTTAGCGAAAAAGAATGCGGAAAAGCTTTTGCTTACGCAGCTGGCACTGCCGCTCTAGGCAGTGAACTAGGCGACTCGTGGTACCGTTTAAGCGATTCGTACCAGCGAGACGGTGGCTTTAAGTTCGATAGTGCAGTAAACGTACTTTCGTTTGTGGATAACACGTTCGTAGCTGACTCTGGTAACGAAGACGAAGAGCCGGAAGAAGAAACAGCCTTAGTAGATGGTCTAGGCGAGATCTCTTCTCTAAACCCTGCGGAATTTACCCTTACGGAAACCTACAAAAAAACCACAATGCTTGGCACGGATACGGTCGAGCAAACTAAGATCTTGAAGATCGAGGGTAGGGTAGAGGTTATCTGTCAGGGCAGTTACAGGCTGACTGTTTTATCTGTCACAGAAAAAGCTGGTAAAACTAAGCTTATCCCAGGACAGAAGGTTCCTTTGTCAGGGAATGGTGAGTAAATCTGCATCCCATTTATATATGGAAAAAGCAGGCGCTAGGATGGCACCTGCTTTTTCTACATTTTAGAATGATGAATTATTTTACCGTAAACTTACCTTTGTGTTGCTCACGGAAACACTCAGTACCTTTTATATCGCACACAAATACGGTAGCCGTATAATCTACGTTTCCTTTTCCAGCTGCGACAAAAGAGAATTTTGGCGGGTTCGATTTAAGCTTTGCTTTGTTTGGGGTTTTAGCCTCTTCCGGTGTCGTAGGTACATAGCCAGAAAGATCTTGCTTACCCAACTCAGTTTTCTTTAGTTTTACACCTTTGCTTGGAGTAAGCTTTAGTTTCCAAGGTCCTTGAAAGTTAAGGTACATTCCCGGCTTTGCTACAGGTTGCACGACAACTTTATTTAAATTCTTACTTTTTTTCGTAGCAACTTTGACGCCTGAGTTCTTCGCTTGAGCTACCATCCCAAGGCTTAGGCCTAATACGATCATAATTAGTTTTTTCATTGTGTTCTCCTGTTTTCGCTGTTGTTTTAGTGCGCTTCTTTAGCGCCAATGCTGTTTAGAAATATTTCTGGTGTGATGATCTGCGGCAGTATAGCCGGCTTTTCGACCCCTGGCGTATAAACCAAATAAAGTGGAATACCTGATCTACCTTGGGCTTCAAGGGCTTTGGTGATTTCTGGGTCATCGTTTGTCCAGTCGGCGTAAACCAGGGCTACCCTGTCGTTTGAGTTTACGTAGTCAACCACTTTTTTAGAGCTAAAGACTGTCTTAGCGTTTGCTTGGCATGTGATGCACCAGGCAGCCGTGAAGTCAACGAACACTGTCTTATCTTTTTCTACCAGTGCATCGACTACTCCAGGAACAAACTTGTACCAAGTAACTCCGTGCTTTTCCATAAGCTCGACTTTATCGATGTTCGATCCGCTTTCACCACTCAAAGAAGCTGTCTTAGGCACTGGCGGTTTAGAGAAGGCTTTAGATCCAGTGTAGAGCATCGGAATGATGCTGGCCAAAACAAGGATGTTGCGCATCATAGCTGGTTTGTTTTTTACGATCCTATACATCCAGATCACAAATGTAATAGCGATTAAAAAGGATAAGAGCATAGCTGTTTGGTCTGGGCTCGTTTGCTTGTTGAATACCCAGATCAGCCAAACACAAGTAATTAAAAGTGGGAATGACAGTAGCTGCCGCAGTGTGATCATCCAGTTTCCTGGGCGTGGCAAAAACTTTGTCAGGCCTGGAAAGAAGGTTAAAATTAAAAAAGGCGAGCCAAGTCCAAGGCCTAAAAACACAAATACTAACATCATGATCATCGTAGGCTGTGCAAGAGCAAAACCAAGAGCTCCGGCCATAAACGGTGCTGTACAAGGAGATGCTACCAAAGCCACCATGACTCCAGCCATGAACTCCCCAAACAGGCCATCATCTTTTTGATGTTTTCTTTGCGGAATAAGCCAAGCTGGCAGACCAAACTCGAAAAAGCCAAAAAAGTTAAGACTCATAAGTACAAAAAGAGTTGCAAGGCCTGCGATAAAAGCAGGTGACTGGAGCTGAAACCCCCAACCGACTTGTTTTCCCGTGGATTTCAGGATGGCGATGGCAATTGCAAAAGCAAGAAAACTTGAGACAACCCCTAAAGTGTATACTATGCCGCTAAGCCTGATTGTCCTTTTAGTGGCACCTGCTTTTTTAACAACAGACAGAACCTTGATTCCAAGCATCGGAAACACGCAAGGCATTAGGTTTAAAATTACGCCTCCTAGAAAAGCGTATCCAATCATTGTAATCAGCGATAATTCCGTCATTCTAAACATCCTTACTACTGGCCTCGTACGCAGCGTACAGGCCTCCTCTTACTTCCTCGGCATAATATGGTGGTTACTTAAGTTTTTTTGGAAAGTTCTGTGATTGATGTCGGTTGGGAGCGTGCAAGACCAGGTTTTTACTAAACATTAGGATTTTATTGCCCACTTAGAAGCCCATTTTTGGTATGAATTTGCGAAAATTTCACGTTCTTTCGGCCCAAACGGCTTTTGGGTACCAAGCTGCTGCCCACCTTGGCGAAGTTCCATCAACAGGTTTCTTGTGGCTAAAGCTTCTTTTACATTCGATTCATCATAGATTCTGCCGTAAGGGGTGATCACCAAAGCCCCCTTGTCTACTGCCTCTGCTGCAAGTGGAATGTCTTGGGATACGACTAGGTCGGACTTTCCTACGTGATCTAATATCCACCTATCGGCAACATCGGGGCCTTGCTCTACGACAATCAGTTCAATTAGGCTTGAGGCCGGCACGGTTTGGTAGGAGTTGGCCACTACAAATACTTTTATTTTATTTTTCAGAGAAGACTTGAAAATAAGTTCTTTAATTGACTTAGGGCAAGCGTCGGCGTCTATAAGTACTTTCAAAATAGGTAGCCTTTACAAATTACAAAGTAGCTTTTAAGAAGTGGCTTTTTTTTTCTTTTCGCATTTAGAACGGTTTTCACATATGTCGCAATCACCTGCACCAAAAAGCTTTTTCAAGCCCCCACATGAGCCTGCCAGAGGCGCTCTGTTAAACATCACTCCAACGGCCATACCGCCGATGGCGATGCTAAGAATGACAAAACTAATAAGTGCCATAGCTAAAAGATTCACAGACTTGTTTCCTTTTTAATAGGGCTTTGTTGGCTCGACTCGTTTTGGCTACCAAACTTTTGCAGATAATCGACTAGGGCCCTAGACCTATGTACAACTATTCTGGGTTTGCCCCAAAAGCTAACCCAGCCCAAAAACTTAGGCTTAGCTTTGTAGATGGCCCACAATGCTTTTAGGTTGTGCTTAGCCACGGTTTTCCTTAAAGCCTCTTCTGGCATGGCAAGAAGGCCTGTAGCCCAAGCATCTGCTTCCATACAGCTCTTGTCTAACACAGTAACAGAGGCAATGTTGGACTGCACGTACTGGCCGCTCTTAGGGTTTATCACATGACCGATCCGTTTGCCTTCGATCAATCTAAAGTTGCGGTAATTTCCTGAGGTTGCAACTGACATATCAGACAAGGGTAAGATAGCCATCGGGCGCTCGCTGCGTTCTGCGGCAGGTTTTTCTATACCAACGCGCCATAGGGCAGGTTTACCCGGGCTAGAGTTAGCGCTGTTTTCTGCAGATCCTCGCAGCTCTCCGCCAACCTCCACTAAGATAGAGCTTAGCCCTAAAGAGCTTAAATACCTGTAGACAATGTCGACCCCATAGCCTTTAGCAATAGCAGAAAGGTCGAGTTCGAGCCCAGCTGTTGACTTACTAAGAGAGAACTCCATGAGTTTTCTTGGTTTTTTGGTGGTGGTGAGCTCTAGCTTGCCCATACCTATCAGGGCTAAAGTAGCTTCTATTTTCTTTGGGCTAGGAATCTTTTCTTGTAAGTTTTTTTCTCCGTCGTAGCCGTGGGCATATAGGCGCAAAAGCGGTCCGACCGTTGGGTCAAAGTAGGAGCTTGATTTGGTTGAAATTTTTAAGGCAGCCCGCACAACTTCTGCAAACCCTGCACTGATCTTCATTTCTTGTCTGGGCGAGAGCTTGTTAAACCGGCTGATTTCAGAGCTTTGAATATAGGTAGACATCTGAGCGTTGAGGTTTTTAAGTAGCTGCTCAACGCCGTTTTTGATTTGCGCTGTCTCATGTGCAAATTCACTTTTGCTATTTAAAGAGTATTTTACCTTGTAGGTCGTCCCCATGGTTTCGCCAGAAAACTGCTCGAGGCTACCCTCAGCAAAAAGCGCCGGCGACAAGGTCACCAGCGCAATTAAAATGGTTTTGGTTTTAAACACTAATTAACCACCAAAGTCATCAAGCATAATGTCGTCACGCTCGACCCCGAGGTCTACAAGCATGTTGATTACACTTACGTTCATCATCGGCGGCCCGCAAACATAAAACTCACAGTCTTCGGGTGCTTCATGGTTTTTAAGGTAGTTATCTAAAAGTACCTGGTGGATGTATCCCGTGTGGCCATCCCAGTTATCTTCGTTGAGAGGTTCTGACAGAGCGCAGTGCCAATCAAAGTTCGGGTTATCTTTGGCGATCTCGTTAAAGTCGTCTTCATAGAACATTTCACGTTTGGAACGAGCGCCGTACCAGAAGCTTACTTTGCGGTCTGTTTTTACGCGGCGAAACAAATCAAATATGTGCGAGCGCATCGGAGCCATTCCAGCTCCACCACCGATAAAGACCATCTCTTTTTTTGTGTCGCGAGCATAGAACTCACCAAAAGGGCCAGAGATCACACAGTCGTCACCTGGTTTTAGGTCAAATATATAACTCGACATAAGCCCCGGTGGCAGATGATCTTTTCTTGGAGGAGGGCTGGCAATCCGCACGTTTAGCATGATGATTCCCTCTTCTTCTGGGTAGTTTGCCATGGAATAAGCTCTTACGGTCATATCGCTACAGCTAGATTTATACTTCCACAGGTTGTACTTGTCCCAATCTTCTCTGTAATCGTCTTCGACATCGAAGTTTTTGTAGTCAATATCAAGTCCTGCTGGGCGTTCGATTTGAATAAACCCACCAGCTTTAAACGGAACTGCCTCACCAGCAGGTAGTTCAAGCACAAGCTCTTTGATAAAGGTTGCTACGTTGTGGTTGGAGCGAACCTTGCAGGTCCACTTTTTTACCCCAAAGACTTCTTCTTCTACCTCGACGTGCATGTCTTGCTTTACTGTTACCTGGCAAGAAAGCCTGCAACCGTGCCTTGCTTCACGCTTGGTGATATGTGCGCGCTCTGTGTCCAAGATGTCGCCGCCACCTTTAGTGACGTCTACTTTACACTGAGCACAAGTACCACCACCGCCACAAGCGCTGGAGACAAATATTTTTTGATCGGCAAGTACGTTTAAGAGCTTACCGCCCGCTGGTACATGCACTGTTTTTTGGCCGTTGATGATGATTTCTACGTCGCCAGAAGCTACGAGCTTCGACTTGGCAAAAAGAATCGTCAACACCAAAAGGCAAATGATTGTTGTGAACATCAATACTGCTAGAAAAACCGTGGTCATACTACTTGCTTGTCCTTTCGCAAAGTGTGCCTAATCTTGTCGCTGCTAAAGTTGAATCCCCGAGAACGCAAGAAAACCAAGCGCCATCAAACCTACAATCATAAAAGTTGCCCCAAGGCCTCTAAGCCCTACAGGGATGTCTGCATACTTTAACTTTTCTCGGATACCAGCCAGGGCCATGATTGCAATCCCCCAACCAAACCCAGATCCAACACCGTAAGTTACCGACTCTGCAAATGTGTACTCGCGCTCTACCATAAAAAGAGAGCCGCCTAAGATCGCGCAGTTTACGGTTATAAGTGGCAAGAAGATACCCAGGGCGTTGTAAAGCGCCGGAAAGAACTTGTCTAAGGTCATCTCGAGGATCTGAACGATCGCAGCAATGACGCCTATGTAGCAGATCAGACCCAGAAAGCTCAGGTCGATCTCCGGGTAACCCATCCAGGATAGAGCTCCGTCTTTCAGTAAAAACTGATAGATCAAGTTGTTTACTGGGATCGTGATCGACTGAACGACCATAACAGCAATTCCTAGTCCAATCGCCGTCTTCACCTGTTTTGATACAGCCAAAAACGTACACATACCCAAGAAGAATGCGAGAGCAAGGTTTTCAACAAACGCTGCTTTGATGAATAAGTTTATATGATCTGCAATCATCCTAAGACTCCTCTATTTGGTCAGGGTAAAAAGTACGTAAAACCCAAATAAACAGGCCAATGATAAAGAATGCACTTGGAGCTAACAGCATCATGCCGTTTGTCGGATACCAGCCGCCGTTTGCGGTTGTGTGTAGAATTGTGATTCCAAGTACAGTGCCGGTACCAAAAAGCTCACGGAAAAAAGAAACAACAATCAAGATGATGCTATAGCCAAGTCCGTTGCCAATCCCGTCGAAAAAACTCATCACAGGTCCATTTTTCATGGCATATGCTTCGGCGCGCCCCATCACAATACAGTTGGTGATGATCAGCCCGATAAACACAGACAGCTCTTTAGCGATGTCATAGACAAAAGCTTTGAGGACTTGGTCGGTCACAATTACCAGCGAGGCAATGATGGTCATCTGAGCGATGATCCTGATGCTGCTAGGTATGTAGTTTCGGATGATGCTGACAAAAAAGTTTGAAAAGCCTAGTACTACCGTCACAGCAATACACATTACCAGTGCTTTATCCATTCTGGTTGTTACAGCTAGTGCAGAACAAATACCTAGAATCTGAAGCGCAATAGGGTTGTTGTCAAAAAGTGGCTCAAAGACGACCTTTTTAATTGCTTTAAAACTCATTAGATTATCCCCCCAACCCGTCACGTTTTCTAAGGTTGTCCAAATAAGGTTTGAACCCTTGCTCGCCCAACCAGTATTTTAGCAGACCTGCCACGCCGTTTCCGGTAATGGTAGCCCCCGACAGTCCGTCGACTTGATACTTGGCTCTATCGCTGGATGCGTCGACTTTGCCTTTAATTACGGTCAAAGCTGGCGCGCCAGATTCATCAAATAAAATCTTGTCTTTGAATTGAGCAATCCATTTTGGGTTGTCAATTTCAGCACCAAGACCTGGTGTTTCGCCGTGCTGGTAAAAGCCAATACCGACAGCTTCTTTTAAGTTTGGTTTGATCGCTAAAAAACCAAGAAGGGTAGACCAGAGGCCTTTTCCGCGGATTGGTAAGATAATCTGATCTAACTCACCCGAGTCGGTTAGAACCTTGTAGACTTTAGACCAGTTTTCTCTTTTTTTGATTTTAGCTACGTCGAGCTTTGCGGGAATCACCATATGCTTGGTGTTATCCGAAAGAGCTGCGCTTTGATCAAAGTCTTCTGCAGCTACGCCTTCTACTATTTTGCCGGTATTTAAATCGATGACTTCGACTTGGACCTTTTTGTAGGCATCTAGTATTTGATCTTTGTTTGCTGACTTTTTAACGAGCCCACATGCCATCAAAATGTTCTTTTTGATGTCCAAGGCTTTGTTAAAGTCCTGCCGGTCTTTAAGTCCAGTGGCTGCCCCCGATACAATGATCGAGCAGACAAAGCACAAGCAAAAAGCGACCGTGAGTGTTCCTAAATTACTATCTTTATTCACCTGTATTTCTCCCTTAGCTCTTTGCGCTTTGCTGGTAACGTAGTTTGCGGCGTTTTACATTTGCCTCAATCACAAACCAGTCAATAAGCGGTGCAAAAACGTTAGCGAATAAAATGGCAAGCATCACACCTTCTGGAAAGGCTGGGTTGATTACCCGGACGACAACCACCATAAAACCAATCAATGCTCCGTAGAACCACCTGCCGGTATCTGTCATGGTTGCAGTTACAGGGTCTGTAGCCATAAACACGCAGCCAAACGCAAAGCCACCGACCACTAAGTGCCAGTGGGCAGGCATGGCATACATATGATCTACGCCGCCTAAAGCCATATTAGAGATAGTTGCAAAAACACAGGTAGATACGACCATGGAAAGCATGATGCGCCACGAGCCAATTCCTGTGGCAATAAGCACCCCTGCACCCATGATACAAGCCAAAGTCGAGGTTTCACCCATCGAGCCAGGTATAAGACCGATAAAAGCCTCAATCCAGCTATAGTCGACGCCGGCCATTCCGCCTTCGACGACAGCACTTAAGATCGTAGCTCCCGTGTACCCATCAAGAGCAGTCCATACGGCGTTACCAGAGATTTCAGCTGGGTAAGAAAAGAAAAGAAAGGCTCTAGCGGTTAGGGCCACGTTTAAAAAGTTTTTTCCTGTACCACCAAAAATTTCTTTGGCAAAGATCACGCCAAAAGCAATACCAATTCCGACCTGCCACAAAGGAATGGTTGCCGGCAAGGTCAAAGGAAACAAAAGTCCGGTTACCAAAAAGCCTTCATTGATTTCATGCTTGCGGATAATAGAAAATACCGCTTCACACAATCCACCGACGATGTTCGTGACAAGGAAAAGAGGGATGAAGTGCAGAAGACCCCAAACAACCGCTGAAATAGGATTGTATGGATCTGGTGATAGGCCGGTTGTATTGAAGACCAGTGCCCGCCAGCCTTCTCCAAGAGAGCTCTGGCCAGTAGCTTCTAAAGCCGAAAACGTTTGGTAGCCTGTATTCCAGACTGCCCAGGCGATGACAGGCCCAAGGGCCATAGCTACCGTGATCATGGCCCGTTTAAGGTCCATGGCATCGCGAGCATGCACGCTACCTTTAGCTGTTTCACCAGGGGTATATAAAAAAGTGTCAATTGCTTCATAAAGCGGATAGAGCAGCGCCAACTTACCTTTGCCGGAAAAGTTATTGTGCTGACTATCAAGTAATTTGCGTAAAAACTTCATTCTTTTAGCCCTCTTTTTCAATCATATCGAGGTTCTCACGTAAGACCGGACCAAAATCAGTTTTTCCGGTCGAGACAAAGGTAAAAAGAGCCATGTCTTCTTCGCCAAGCTCTAAGGCGCCCAGGTCTTGTGCTGAGTCAGTGTCTTTAGACAGTAGAGCACGCAAAAGATGGGTTGGAAGCGTGTCCATCGGGCATACATTCTCGAAGTGACCAAAAGGCACTAGCGAGCGTGGTGAGCCGTGAGTAGAAGTGCTTATGTCAAAGTTCACGCCAGGAAGCTGGCTAGCAACAAAAACACCCTTAGATGAATACTTACGAAACCCAGGAAGATGCCAGCCTAAAAGTTCTCGCCGGTCGTTCTCTTCCAAGAATGTTAATTGGTTGTGAAAGGCACCTAAAAAATGAAACGGTTCTGAAACAGCCCGTCCATTTAGGATCGACCCACTTACGGCCCGAACTGGTTTGCCTTCTTTTGATTCAGTTTTAACCAGCGAACGAAGATCAGCTCCAAGCTGCGTTTCTAAAATGCGTGGGTTTTTTGCCAGCGGTCCGCTTACACCAACATATCTTTTGGTGAACAGCTTTCCTGTTGCAAACAAGTGTCCTACGGCAACCACATCTTGGTAGCCTATGTGCCAGACCTTGTTCTGCATGCTAGGAGGCGAAAGAAAATGCATCTGCGTTCCGACATTCCCTACAGGGTGCGGACCTTGCACAGTTTCCACCACTAAGTTTGGAATATTGACCGGCAGAGCAGGGGTATTCCTATAAGCAGCACAGACATATAATTTGCGTTTGCATAACTTTGCGAGGACCTCTAGTCCGCGGTCAAAGTCAGCTTTGTGCTTTCCTATAATAGCAACTGGATCTGGTGCTACAGGCTGCGTGTCTACGACGGACACAAAGATATCATTTGCTAGCTCGCCTGTAGTAGAAGGAGCCTTTTCAAATGGCCTTTCACGAAACGCTGTCCAAAGACCGCTTTCTACAAGCAGTTTTCGGATTGAGTCAGCACTTGACGCCGCACTGTCCGAGTAGTTTGCAAAGCTTACGTGCTCGTTTGAGCCATCACTTTTTATCACCAAAGTTTGAAAGGCACGCCGCGCTCCGCGAACGACCTCTACAACTTCACCCGATGCAGGTGCGGTAAAAATAAGACCATCTGTTTTTTTACAGGAAAAAACGGCTTGCCCAGTTTTTACTTTGTCACCCGGTTTGACGAGTATCGATGGTTTCATTCCTACAAAATCGGGGCCCGTGATTCCGACGAGCTCGCTCGAACCTGCTGTGTCAAATTCAATGCTTGGCTTTCCTTTGAGGGGAATATCCAAACCTTTGCTTACACTAATCAACTGTTACACCCTCACTACATTCAAGCCAGTATATTACCTTAATGACTACATTTCTTATACGGGATTCCGCGAAAGCTCAAAAAGAGTGCAAGCAGAGCTATTATTTCACTGGCCGGCTGGTCAGTCTAAGCAAAAAAACTCGTGTTACGCCAAAAACGTGCAGCTGAACGTTTAATTTGTTGCTGGAGACACGAAAAATAAATTTTCAAAAACCAATCTGGGGTTTCTTTAGCTGCGGAGGGTTATAAGGGTATGCGTGTTCTTCTTCATCGGTATTGGCACGTAGCACCTATGAGTATTTGGAGTTTTCAAGAATGACGTCCACGAGCGAGACTATTATGATTACTTTTATGTAGGTATGGCTCTACGCTAGTGCAAACAGCGTGACGGACCCTAGGGCCACTAGTAGTAGGCGTAACTTTATACTTTTGCCTATATAAGGTGGGTAGTTCCCTGGGTTTTTTAACACTCTAATATTACTAGAAAATAAATTTATAAAATCCCCTGAGGCACGAGTTGTGCTATAAAAATAGGCGAAATATATCTATCTAAAGAACGCAATGGATTGCACTAGGCCTCAAGGTAAATGCAATGTCCTTTCTGAAAATCACTTTATATTCTCTTTTTTTTGTAGCTGTGTTCGAGCCGCAGCTCAGAGCTAAAGCTGCCAAGAATACTACTCCAACGTTTGCCCCTTGGGGCGCCGCGTACAGCATTGTTGCTGATGGAGAATACGTTAGAAAATTTCACAGGTTTCAGGGTTCTGAAAAAGAAAAACACCCAGAAATCTTTCACGAGCTGGCCTCTGAGCCACAGCCTTATTTTTGCAGTCTTAAAACTGGCTTTGTGGACACTGGCAGGGAACTCAAGAAGTATTTAGTCAAAAATAAAGATTTTAAAAAAAAATACTTTAGCTACCGCAGTGCCGGTGCCAAACGAATCCTTGATGAGCTTTTAAAAGATGGCGATCAATCAAAAGAGTTTTTGAAAAAACTTAGCGACTTTGCTTTGCAAGAGAGATTTACAGCGTCTTCTTTAAAAACACTAATGTTACTAGCACACAGTTTTTTGGATGCAGGACAGCTTTTTCTAAGCCACATTTATGCTCAAGCTGCCTATCAAGTGTCTGTGGGTTTAGATCTCCAGACGACCAAAGATAGCCTTGTTTTCTTGGTGCATTTATACTCCTTGTTGGATTTTAACAAAATGAGCTTGCCCTCGGTAGATTTAGACAAAGCTCTAGAACAGGTAGGCCAGAAGGATGGGTGGTTTGTAGTCTTTGCAGGCGAGAAAGTTTCTATTGCTGAGTTCATAAGTTCGAACCCAAGAGCGACAGCTGAAAGTAGCGCTGAGCGCTTGCTTAGCCCGGATGTAGATCAGCTTGCTGATGCTCTTAGGTTTTCCGCCCCGTCACCCAATGCATTTTTTAACCCTTTTGATTTTCATGACATGGAGGGGGCTGATCGTAGGCAGCTGGTCGAAGCATGTTCTGATGCTCCAAAGAAGTTTAAAAGAATGTTTTACGCTTTGTTTTTGCGAGAAGAGAAAGACAGAACTACCATTCCTCCGACCTTTTTTAAGGAAACGCAGTGGAAGTATTGGGAGCTGTTTGATGACCCCTTGTTTTCGCCCGAGTACCGGTTGGCAGTTTTGCCCGTTCTTCCGATCGAATCTCAGAGGTTTGGAGAGGTTTATGCACAAGGGCGGAGCTTTAAGAGCGTTGAAGAGATTAGGCCCTATTTACTGAAAAACCATAAAAATTTATATGTACAGTTGTTTGGCACTTTGTTTGAGCAAAAGCCACTAAAACCAAGCAAGGTTAACTGTGAATTGGCCTTTTCTGCTCTGCGCATAGAAACCGATTTTCATTTTGAAAAGAAAAAGCTTTATTGGTCTCCGTTGCCCCAAAATCTTTATTTGGATTTTCTAATCCCTTGCTTAGTTTTGCAAAAAGAGCAAAACCCCCCTCTCGGCATAGCCCATCTCGGCATAAAAGATAAAGCCCTCGTTGCGCTAACACTTCGAATGAAAAGAAGGGTTTCTACGCTTCAAAGAGAGCTTGAAACAATAGAGCGGTTTGAACAGATAGACTTAGCCTTGGCATTCCGGTATGCGGCCTCTTTGGATACTTTTAAGCTAGAAGATCAAAAGGCAGCTCAAACCATTCAGCTACAGAAGGCGAAGTACTTAAAGAGAATGTTAAACGGAATGACCGTCAAAAACAGTGATGGTGAATGGCATTATCTTCAGATGCAGTTTTTATTTTCTTTGAGTGAAAGCCAGCATGTTTTTAACTTTCCTCAGATCGATGCAGAAACACTAGGACTTATGCAAAGATCTCTTAAGAGTGCCGGTGTTTTGGGGGTAGGTACCTACGGAGACCGCGAAAGATTCTATGCCAAACAAGCTATAAATTACTTTCAAAATAAACTTGGAGACACCTCTTCCTATGAAGACGTGCTAAGAGATCTTTATGCCGTCTACTGGTTCTCTGTGGACATGTCGTTTGCTAGCGAATTTGCAGAATCTTTTTCCTCGGACCCTAAAAAAGCAGAAGCAATTTTTGAAAAAATCAGGCTTGAACACCAAAAGCTGCAGCGCACCAAGCCTGGTGCTTACAAAAAAGAATTTTCTTACCTAGAAGAGATCATCACATTGGTTCGAAAGAACGCTAAGCCAAGCAAGTAGGCCATCATAGCTAAAACAGGTCTTTTGCCGGTTGCTGGTGCAGGGCGTTCTGCAATCCGTGGGGCGCAGTTGCTAAAGCCATCAGACCAACTATCCTAAAATTCACACACAGTCTAAAGTTTAAGCGATACAAGTATGTATTCGTCATGGTATTCAAAAACAAATTACCGAATTTAAATTGAAGGATCGAGCGGCTATGCCACTGTCCAGGGTTATATTTCTGTGTGTTCTATGGGTTTTGCCATGTGCTGCTGGCGTAAATGCTGGCGTTGATAGTGATAAGGTTCCGTTCACCCCCTGGGGTGCTGCCTACAGCTTGATTGCAGAGGGAGACTACGCGCGTTTGTACGTGAAAGTGATGAACCAGAGTCAAAAGGCAGACTTTGCTGTTTTTCACGAGTTAGCTTCCAAAGCTCAGCCATACTTTTGTAGCCTAAAGCTGGGTTTTGTCGATACAGGTAGACGCTTAAAAGAACTTTTGCTTGAAGATAAAGCCCTTTTTAAAAGTTATATGAACTATAGAAATACAGGTTCTAGAGGCAAACTTAACGAGTTACTGTCTGATTTTGATTTTTCAGAAAAAAGCTTAAAAGCGCTAAGCGATTTTGCAGTCGAAGAAAGGTTTACCCCGGCTTCCCTGCAGGCGTTGCTGGTCTTGGCCGATCTGTTTATGCAAAAAGGTCAGCTGTTTGTTAGCCATATCTATGCGCAGGCTGCCTACCAGGAATCACTTGGTATCAATGAGGGTATAACCAAAGAAAGCTTAGTTTTTTTGGTTCATTTGTACTCTGTGTTGGATTTTTCTAAAGTTGGGCTTCCCTTCGTAAATCTAAATAGGGCCATCGAGGCTATAGGAAACAGGAAAGATTGGAAGGTCCGCTACAAGGGGAAATCTTTAAAAATTGAAGAATACCTAGAAGCAAACCTACCAGCAACAAAGGCTGAGAGTAGGGGGTATTTGGTTAGTCCGAAAAAGTCAGAGCTAGCTGATGCTTTGAGGTTTTTCACCCCTTTTCCAAATGCCTATTTTAACCCATTTGAAATTGCAATAATGAGCAGAAGTGATCAAGAGGAGATGGTCAGAAGGTGCAAGGGTGCTCCTGCTAGGTTTACCCGGGTGCTAGACCAGCTGTTTGTTAGCGACAGCACCTATTATCACGATCTTGCTATGAAGGACTTTAAAACAGTAAATGCTTATACAAAGCTTTCTGCTGACCCCTTGTTTTCTCCCGAATACCTACTCGCTGCAGAACCTGTGCCGATTGTATTGAAAGGGTCGGAGCAGGTGCTCGAAGCTCTTGTCGAAAAAAATCTCAATGTCTCTTCGTTCCCTTTATTGCTGAAAAGGCTAGAAGAGTCAGAACATAAGGTCTACACCGATTGGTTTTTTGAACGACTGAGTGATGGAAGATTTAAAGTGGACGAAATGTATTGTGGGTGGGGTTTTGAGGTGTTCCAACGCGGCGGCAACCCTTACTCAACCTATAAACGAAACCTGAAAGGAGTTCTTGATCAAGACTTTTATTTAGATTTCGTAGCTCCTTGCCTTAAAGCAGATCTTCCTGCCTTAAAAGATCAAGTATTTATCAATCACCTCGTTTCAGAGTCGTTTGATTTGCTTGGCAAGAAGATAGATGATCCAGAAAATTTTGTGATCGCAGAGGCTCTAGACAAGGTGAGTTCTGGTTATTCTTTTCGGTATGCAGCCAGTGTCGGTGCCTCTAAGGCTTTTGGCCAAACCCCTGTGGCTGGAGCTGCAGATCAAAAGATAAAGTATCTAAACCGGTTTTTAGCTGAGTTTGATAGCACATCTGACGTCAGGCATTTGAATTTTTTACGTAGGCAGCTAGATACGTTTATGAATGACAGCAGCCTGGTTTTGAGTTTTCCAAAAATAAGTAGGGAAACCTTGAATAAGTTGATGCTAGAGCTTTCTTTATATGATGAGTATTGGCGCAGAGATGGCAGGTTTAGGTTCTTTGCTTTGCAAATGGAAAACCACTTTGCAAATAAGCTTGGTGACACACGTCTTTATGAAGATTTGCTGATGGTTTTCTATGAGGTTTATTGGGTTGATGTAAACCCTGATTTTCTAAAAAAGTTTGCTTCCTCTTTTTCATCAAACCCTAAAAAAGCAAAAGCTATCTACTATAAAATAAAGAAAATTCATGAAGCAAATATTGACAAGGCAGAGTATTACAGTAAAAAGCGCTATGTGGATCTTGGCCAGGTCATGACAATAATCAACACGAGAATGATCAACTTGAGAATAATCAAGGAGCAGGCTGACCGAAAAAAGTAAGGATAGTTTTTTCGGCCAGCTCGTCGCGGGTCTTAGTCCTTTATTGGCCGCATCGCCCTCTAAGGTAGCGTCTTCGGCTGCACGAGACCCCGCGAACCTTATACTCTCCCTCGTATAGATCAAACCCCTCGGCAGGAAGCATGTTGCGGTAGGTTAGTCCCATGACATCTTGCTCTGGACCGCGAACGTCTTGCATGTACATGTGTCCACGTGAGGTTGCCAGTTGTTTTGCCTCTTCGCCGCCGCCGATCACAATAGTTACGTAGCCGCCGGCATCAACCTTTGCCTTGTAGTCGGGGATACAGGTTAGAGTTTCATTGTCGTAAAAGTTGTTGATGCAAAATGACCAGTAGCGCGCCTCGCTGTCGCGCTTAATAAACATGCCGGCGTCTTGTGTGTTTTCTGTGGTTGGCGCTTTGAACCTAACGACGTTGATGTCTCCTTTACGAAGCCTGTTTAGGTTGTACCTATATTCTGGTACGGCTGCGTTTAGGCCATTATCGATAGGTGTTTGCCTGAAAGCTAAGAATTTTTTAGGAGGGATAACCTTAAGTATCTCTTTGATTAACCCCGGGCTGTATCTAGTGTCTACAAACTGTGGGCAAGCTCGTGGTTTTCCTGTTTTTGTGTCGTAAGCAAAAATACGCGGCATGTCTTTTATGGTCGGAGTAAAGCCTTCACTTGGGACGTAGATTCGGTAGTACAAAGAGTGTACGTCTTGGGCCGTGTCTATCTGCAGGATGTTTTTGTGGTTTGTGTCTTCTGGGTCTGTAGTCATAACTACTTTATAAGATTTGTTTTTGTAGTTAAGTGGGACGCTCCCCTTGAAGGGGTTTTGGCTTCCTTCGTTTGCTTTGATTTGATAGTCAAACATAAAATCAACTGTTTTTTTCCGTGTCTCTCTGTAGCTTTGATAGCTCATGAACCTAGCTTCTGGAAACTCTGCCTCAAACTCTAAGCGTAGGTTTTCTTCATGTTTAAACCCATAAAGTGTATATGCTGCGTATGTGTCGCCGCTCATTTTTTTTGGTGTATCGGCGTTGATGTTTAGGTGCGCGTCCCAAAAGTGCGTACATTCTTCTGCCTGTGCAGGGGTGCTAAATGCAAGTGATATGATAAGCAGTAGCGTGCTCGATCTATGTAGCTTCATAAGGTCCTCCTGGTTAGGTCTTTTGAATCGGCCTAATCCAGGAGATGGTAAATACAAAAAATAGAAGAAAATCCACCGGAAAAACAGCTATTTCTACTTACACAGTCTTCTGCATAAACTCCGCAAGTGGGTCATAATCTCGAGTATCCGCAGCCCTAAGAGCATCGATATAGATATCTCTTCTTTTCTCGGCCGGTAGGTGAGCGTACCAGCTCGGGCGTTTTTGGCCGTGAAGATCACACAAGTAGTTGGTTAGGATCCTAGAGAACCTGCCGTTGCCGTTTGGCCAAGGGTGGATCGAGACAAGCTCATGGTGAAACCTAGCGATGAGCTCAGGCCACGGAAAGCTGCTGTGCTCTAGCCATACTTTGGCGTCTTCACAAAGGGTATGGATAGCTGTCGGTACTTGCCAGTAGTCGATACCAATGTTTTTTTCAGATGTTCTAAACTTTCCTGCCCACGACCAGACTTCGCCAAAAAGCTGCTTGTGAAACTGCTTAAAGAACCTTTCGCTCAAGATTGTTTTTGGCTTTTTTTCCATAAGCCAAATAAGCCCTTTTTGAATATTGTACTGTTCGGCTTCGTCTAGCTCTTTCATGTTTGTTACGTGCCCTAAGAGTACCCCAGCTTTTTCTTTGGCAGAAAGTACGGTTTGGCCGTCTCGGTCGTTAAAATAGATTTCTTTCATGCTTGGCTATCGTCCCAAAGTGTTTTGGAGTTTTTTAGTTTTTCAACGAGCTCTTTATACTGAGCCTCAGTTTCTTTGCCTGAAACAGTTTGGTCTTCGTACTCCATCTGCAGGTTTGCTTGCTGGATAACGCTCTTGGCACGTTTTCTAGCTTGCGCATCGACCATCTCTTCTATGGGTCTTTGCGGTACAAAAGCATAGACAAAGTCACACTCCATAGCCCCCGCTACAGTCTTCAGGGTTTGTAGGGTGAGTTGATCGCTTTTTTCAGATCGCTCTATCTTGTAGACCGTAGGCGCGGCGAGGCCGGCTCGCTGTGCAAGCTGCTGTACGGTCATCCCCAGGGCTTTTCGGATGTACTGGGTCCACGAGGCTACGCCCGCAGCACTCTTTTTTAACCCTCTGAGGGTCTCTAGTTTACTGGAAACCTGCCTAAGCATCAGTTTTGATGGATTCATTGTTTTTAGCCCTTTTTGACCGAATCATGTAATTATACCTTATTATATAATAAAAGGCAATTAAATAGTGCTATAGGGGATAAAAAAATACCCACTATTTATCCTAAAAAAGACAAATAATGGGTATATACGTAAATCCAGCTTAGCCTACGCCTCCAAGCTAAGCTCGCCGGCTTTTATCTTTATAGTAAAGCAGCTCCCACCACCTATTTTTGAACTGCAAGAGATGCTACCGCCATTTTGACTCAACTGCTCTTTTACA
>JALZUO010000094.1 GCA_023301565.1 Oligoflexales bacterium | reverse complement strand
AGGGCGTCTGCTAGCTCGCCGCGCGGATTAAAATCGACCCAGCGATCAAGACCATTTTTGCAGCTTCCGTATTTTCGGTACACATCGCTATTAAATGCGACACCCGTGGAATAACTCCTAAACCAGTTGAAAAATAATTTACTTTCCTGTATTCCTTTAAAAAAAGGAGGACGTTTTTATGAAGTTTTTAATGGTACTCGCTCTAGTCTCATTCAACTCTTATTCGGCTTTGGCAGATACCCTTGAGGTCGTTGGTAGAACAGAGACTTGGAAAACTTTGACTGATAATGATGCTCGAGGTGACGGAAGTAAGTCTGAATTTTTTAAATTCAATGCCCCAGACTCCGAAGAAAGGCTTTTTGATTCGATTGTGTCCATAGGGGAGAGAGATTCTGAAGATGGGAAAAGAAAAGTAGGCTTTGCTAGAGCATATGCAACTTTTAAAATTAAAGATTTGAGTTCGTACCAAGCGCTATATCTACCTATTTCGACAACAAATCCAGCTATAAAAATTTCAATCCTTTTGGATGATGATTTATCAGATAAAATAAAATTCAGGGCCGACATCGGGCTCAAGTATAGTAGAACTGAAAAAGTTGGTTTAATTGAAGGAGGAGGCACAATAGTTAATCTAGATGAATTCATTGCCGTAAAACGAGGAAAAAAGGTTAAAGGAAAAAAACTAAATTTAAAAAACATTAACTATTTTGCAATACAAATCACAAGATCAATTCAAAGCTCCGACTTATTCAATGTTTTTCCAAGTGAGATCGCTAAGTTGAGATTATTTGCCCCGGTGATTGCATTTAACCTTCCTTCTTTGAAACCCTCTTCTGATATTTCCGTATCTCCAAGTGATACAGTCTTAGATATTTTGAAAAACACCAAGAAGATTTTGAAGAGCCAATTACGTCCGTTAGAGATGAAAAGACTGCTCGATGCGTCTATTAAGTCATCAAAAGAATTCAATTTCAAACAAGATATGAGTAACGAGTTTTGGAGAAGGATAGCATCACCTCTATTGCATAACAGTGGTTACGGCCTGTTTAAATCATCCGCGTCAAAAGGTTGGAACTTCTCAAAAGTTTCTGGAGGCCCAAATTATTTAAGGCTTAAAGTTTTAGAGAGACTCAGTTTTCTTGCACAATCACCTGATATTCTTGAAAACTGGGCACAATCACTCTTTCTAAGAGTTGCGATGGAAAACAATAATTTCAAGGTAGACAATAGTGGAAAATTGCTAGTGTCTTCCTCAGACATTGAGGCTTTTTTAACCAGAGAAGTAAATAAATGTGGAATTGCCATTCAAAAAAAATACGATGTCATTCGAGACGGCGAGGGCGACTTAGGATTATCTGGTCAGCTTATAAGCCGCTTAATTGATTTTAGCGGCTCTTATTCTAAGGTTGTATTTTTTGATTATAGTAGCTTTTCCGAAAACGTTGGGACTTATAGCTTCCCTTTAGTTTTTCTATTTTACTCTGAAATGACAAACAGCCAAGCCTGTGATGGTAGTAATAAGCCAGTTTTTACAAAATTTTATGAAGATGTGGTAGGCAACGATGATCTTAACTCTATTGGCGGTTGGAGGCTTTGGCAGAGGATATTTGCTGGTACCTACAATGAATTCTTCGTTGATTCAAAATATTGGAAAAATAGAGTAAGAACTTATTAAAATGTATGCCTTAATATTGAAGAGCGTGCAGCGCGTCACTGAGTCATGCCAGAAAACTGTGGATCAGCTCGCTGTCTCATACTGAGCCTTCCAAACAGCTCTGGAGGCTTTTACTTATTGCTGGTTTCTTGGAGCTTTGCAGCGAAGAGATCTTGGGCTGGGCCGTAAGCACGAATATGGAAGCATTGCTTGTGTGCGAAGTCTTCTTGAACGCTGTCGTAAAATCTCGTGGGATAAAACTTGGAATAATTTTTCATAGTGATCAAGGCGTGCAGTATGACTCAAAGAGTTTTAACCGTCTTCTTGATATCTACGGTTTTATCCCAAGTATGAGCCGTATGGGCAACTGCTTGGGCAACTCTCCGACCGAAAGTTTGTTTGACACAATAAAAAATAAATTCCGGAGTGTTTAAGTTGTTTGACCCTCTGTTCGCCCCCAACTCCTGTTAATGCCCCTTCATACATCCTTCGCCTCCAGTAGAATAGCTGTGAAGGGGTTTTTGCCAAGCTTTCTGGCGACGTAGGATACGCTCATTCCAGGCTTGTAAGTTCCTTGAACAATTGATTTTTTCTCCTCCCGTGCCCAGCGCCTTCGGCGCCGCTCGGACGTGCTGACCTCATCTCGGTGAGGTTTAGAGCCAGTCGTTGTCGTAGTAGTACTCTTATCAGTTAGGAGCCCTACTAGACTGTCCGGTTTTTCAGGGGGCACTACACGGGTAGCCTAAACGGGTGTTTATTGTACAATTTATCAAAATCATGCTTTCATTATGAAATACAAAATCAAAAAAATAGGAATTAAATATGTTAAAAAAAACAAAAATAATTACACTATCAGCAGCCCTAGTGTTTTCAGGAACTGTGCTTTCACAGTCTACAGGCAATAGTCGTAGCTATCCCGTATCGGTGCTAATTGAGCAAGGGAAAAACGTATACCCAGATCGTATTTCCACTGTTGTTAACGGACAAGATTTCTCAAAACAGACATTTGATCCAAATTTGACAAAAAACGTTATAGAGGTCCCTGGCCTAGTCAGTTGGGAATTAAAAAGTGATAATGGGGTTTCTAGCTTTATTCAGCAGAGCCCAGTAAAAACAGAGAACCTAGCTAGTGATATTGTAGCTGCTGATTATAGTTATGTAGAATTTGTTGGATTCACTAGTCAAAATTCGAATCAATCTAAAGGGATTAAACCCTACGCATTCGCGCGGGCTGGTTTGCCTGAGCTCGATCTTACCCGTTACGATGCAGTTTACATCAAATTAGCGACAACAAGGCTCGATAAGAAAATCTCCATAAGTTTTCAAAATCCCGGCAATCCTAGAGTGCTTTATCAATATGAAACAATCCCCTTGTGTAGTAATGGAGTTGGCTTATCGCTTGACTATCCGCTGTTTTCTAACAACAAACGTAATTTTAAGTTGGGTTGTACGGGCTATTTAAGAATTCCGCTAAATAACCTCACCGCATACAAAAATGGATTACGCTTTGATGAGGCAAAACCATTTGATAAGAGTAGTGTTTCATCTATAAGTATCGGTTACAAAAGATCTACATTGGATGGCCTAGGCGCAGAGAAGCAAGGGTTTCGGTTTGCTGTAGTTGGGCGGATTTTTGCTGGGATTGATTTGCAGTCAGGAAAATATGAAACGCTCACTAGAAGCGATATCGAAGGTTCTTACAGAAGGGCCGTCGATAGCGCCGAACGGACTTTAGGCGCTAGCTTAACTCGCCAGTATACTCAGATCGTAGAATCTTTTGTCGAAGCTCAAGAAATGCCTAAAAGTAACACTCGCGAATACTGGTTAAGACAATACTCTGACCCTTTTGTTTGTTCAAACTACGGCGAAGCATCAAACGGGAAAGGGGTCATCTTGAGCGATGGAAATCAGTCTCTCAACGTCATTCAGGACGCTTTTATTGGTCAGGTTGCGGCGAATGCAAGAGTACGATATCTCACAGACGATAAAAATAGAGCGATACTTTTGCGAATACCTGCAGACTTCACAAAGAATTCGTGCGGGAAAGGCCCTGAACAACAGTTTCTTGCATCTGTGAATCAAAGTATAATCGAGATTTTTGAAAACAGCAGTGCTTTAGATGTATGGTTAAAAAAAATCGTATTCGAAATGCTCGTTTTTCAAACGAAACTTAACGGTCAACAAGAAAATTTAAGCTTTTCGAAAGAAATTGTTGAGTTATTTCTTAGGGAAAAATTTTCTAAAATCGGTCTCGGGGTCAATGAGAAAATCAACGAATTAAGAGTTAAAACAGGCGGTGTTGAAAGCTTCGGTTTAAGTCTAGAGTTGATCTCTTCCCTCAAAAACGGGGTCGTTTTTGATAGAAGTGCATTCGGAGCAAGGATTGGCGAGTATTCTTTCGCGCTTCAGATGCTTTTTGTTGCAGAGTTTATTCCAGAAATTAACTGGCAAGACTACGTAAGATACTTTACTAGAATAACTCAAAATAATAGCAGGTTTGGAAACCCGACAAAGGCTTGGAGAAGATGGCAGTTGACCTTCGGTTCAGGTGATTTAGGTTCTATAGCTAATCCGGCAACTTGGAAGAATTATCTGCCTATTTCAGAGTAGAGCTCGTGGCATTTTTTTAGTGGTTTTATTGGTCACTACTTGCATTGACAGGCAAATAGTGACTAAGCCGGTAGGCACTCTCCCGTGAGATCATTGAAAGATGGCGCATTGAATACAATAGCGAGAGGCCACAGCGCAAGCTAGGCGGATTAACACCTTTGGAATATAGCAGAGATCATGTATACAAAATTGCTGGATAGATTCTACTAACTGGTGGACCTAGGAATGGGGTAGGACCGCCACACCAGAGCCCTCATGGATGCGGTGGTTTTGTTTTGAATGTCTTTTGCCTAAAAAACAAGTGACATTTTGGCTAACTTTTGGCTATTCTTTTTCATTTTGTGATTATAAGTGGTTTTGATATATGTTTTTTGAAGGCTCTGAAAAAAAATTCGAACTTAGCGTGGTTGCTGGCACAGATTCTCTACGTAATATCCCAAAATCTATCTACGACCAATGTGTTAATAAATCGGAAGCAAAAATCCTATCTATTGTAAGTTCTGATCATTGTGACGCTTATTTGCTGTCTGAATCCAGTTTGTTTGTTTGGGATGATCGAATCACAATGATCACCTGTGGGAACACAAAGTTATGTCACGCAGCCTTATTTATAATTGATCACTTAGGCGAGGAAAAGGTGGAGTCGTTTTTTTATGAAAGAAAAAATGAATACTACCCCAGGAAACAGTCTTCTGATTTTTTTGACGATGTGAAATGTTTAAATAAGATAATCAAAGGAACCGCATACCGCTTAGGTCAGCCTAATCAGCATCATCTGTATTTGTTTCATAGTGACAAA
Organism: Oligoflexales bacterium; assembly: GCA_023301565.1. Taxonomy (GTDB): domain Bacteria; phylum Bdellovibrionota_B; class Oligoflexia; order Oligoflexales; family JALZUQ01; genus JALZUO01. The sequence goes on along the minus strand of JALZUO010000094.1, from coordinate 1,648 downwards.
AAGTATAGGCAGCCAAGCTCAGACCGTACCATTGAAATACTGATGTATGGCTTATCTAGCGAAGCTAGTGAAACGTTCTCAAAACCTAACAATAACTCTCAAAGCATAAGAAAATTTTTAAACTTATCCTCTGTATTTCCAGGTTTTAAATTGGATGACTTTGTGTTTTCGCCTGTGGGCTACTCTTGCAATGCAGTAAAGGGACGTGAGTATTATACAATTCATGTGTCTCCCCAAGAGGAAGGACCTTATGTAAGCTTTGAAACAAATGTTAAAAATATGACGGTCCAAAAAATAGTTGAGTCTGTCATTGGAATGTTTAAACCATCTTGTTTCGACGTCATCCAGTTTGATTCGGATGACATAGAGGAAGTTCAATTTGAAGGCCCAAGAAAGATCAATGGGATCAAGGATAAAATTGGCGGCTATAATGTACTTTTCAAAAGTTACTATAATTATAGTGAAGGGTACAAGAAAGCAGATAAGTTAAAAATATAAGGTAGTAAGACATGCAAGGTGATAAACAAATAGAAAAGCAAGTTCCAGCAATGCAAATGTGGGTGGATGAAACCCACCATGGTGTAGCTAGGCATGGAATGAAAGTTTCTAAATCTCTATTTTCCGGGAAAAGTGAATTTCAAACTGTTGATGTGTTGGACACACCAGGTTTCGGAAGAGTGCTACTTAATGATGGGCTGTTTATGGTCTCTGACCGAGACGAGTTCATTTATCACGACATGATTTCTCATGTCGCATTGTACACTCACCCCAACCCTAAAAAGGTTTTAGTTGTAGGTGGTGGTGATGGCGGAACAGCTCGCGAGGTTTTAAGACACCCGGGTGTTGAAAAATGTGTAATGGTTGAAATTGATGAAATGGTTGTCAATGCTTGTAAAGAGCATGTCCCTGTAACTTCGGTAGTGTTTAATAACCCTAAATTAGACTTAAAAATTGAAGACGCTGTAAAATATGTAGCTGAAACCAACGAGGTTTTTGATGTTATTTTAGTAGACTCTACAGACCCTATAGGCCCTGCCACGCCTCTTTTTGGGCTGGAATTCTACCAGAACCTTTACAACTGTTTAGGTGCTGACGGCATTGTGGTTTCACAAGGGGAGAGTCCTTTTTTTGAGCAGGATACTCAAGTGTCTTTGTTAAAAATAATTGGAAAAATTTTTCCTAAGCTTGGGGTTTTAAATTTCTCTAACTTAACTTACCCAGGTGGGCTTTGGTCATTTACTTTTGCTTCTAAGAAATATAGCCCACTTGCTGATTTTCAAGAGGAAAGGTTTCAAAAGGATAAACTAAAGTTTAGGTACTATAATAAAGAAATTCATAAAGCCTGCTTTGCATTGCCACAATTTATGAAGGATGCCCTGGGGCATTATTTAAAGGGAATATAAGTGTGTGCAAACCATTTTTGGATATAGAAGGCATCGTAAGCTGAGCACTGCTGTACGTTACCCCCGTTTGAAGGCTGCCTCCTAAAAAGGACGACTTCCTGCCCACAACCAGAAGAATGTTCAACCGGTCCTACCTCATTCCTAGGTCCACCAGTTAGTAGAGTCTATCCAGCAATTTTGTATACATGATCTCTGCGATGTTCCAAAGGCGTTAATCCGGCTAGCTTGCGCTGCTTGATGGTCGT
>JALZUO010000093.1 GCA_023301565.1 Oligoflexales bacterium | reverse complement strand
ACTCCCGTCATAGATTCTCAGATCGTAACGGTAAAGCGAGATAGCATACGTTGTTTTCTGCAAATATAGAGTTTATCCAACGCTACCAGATATCCGAAAGAATAGTCGCTACCCCGTAGCTCCTAATAATCGAATAAAGAAACAATAAAATGCCGCCACTGTCGACTCGAACAGACTAAGCCCTCCCAGCTATGAAAACTATTCGATCATTCGCAGAATTATTTTACGCTCCACTTTTCTCCCATTGCGAACAAGCATTCGCAAAATGATACTGTCGGAAAAACAACCAATCATGAATATGCTTACTCTCTTTTATTTTGCCACCAGTAAATTACTGTCAAAACTAAAAGATACCCGCAAAATTCAATAAAATCAGTAGCTACCACCAATACCATCAGTACACCTCTCAATGGTGCACCTACGCCCCTTACTTCTCCAAACCGCTAAGAAATTCGTATTTCATTTACTACCAGGCCCCTTCTGGTCCTGTCTACACCAGAAAAACACTACAAGTTTTTCGGATTTACAAAGACTGTTTGATTTGAAGATGAAAATACAATTCAAAGCTACCAGGCGAAAAAGGCTACGTATCCCATCCAAAACGAATCTCAGATGATACGTCGTCTACTATCTACGGGTCTCCACCCTTGCCGCAAATAAATAAACGTCGCAGTCGACCAAAATATAATATTTCGATCGGCAGGTAGATCCTGCGTAAGAGTAAATTCATCATTAATTCCTACGTGATCCCACCAATAATGACCAAACTGGTAGATCCTGCGTAAAAACAAACTCGTCATGAATTCCTACGTGATCCCACCAATGATGACCAGACCTGTCCCCCCCCGCCCCGCGAAGTTGCCGAGCCTTGTATAAAGCTCCTGGCTGACGTAACATTCAGATCTGCTCGCTCCATGACATCTTCCGCTGCTGCTGTTGCTGCTGCTTCTCATGGAGTGCGTGCGGCCATGCCGCTCGACTTATTTGCCCGGACGATTCTCCCCGTCGTTATTTGGTACTGCTGCAGACAGCCCAACGACTATCTCACGCCCGCTTCCTGCCACCGCTATTATTTACAGCAGCAGAATGCACGCGGCCATTATGCCGCGCGACTTTGCCCCACCTAACTAACCCCCCGGTAGGGTGCACACGGCTGGCGGCCGTGCGACTTCTCGCGGAATTCGCAATCAGAGATGTACCCTCGCTGAGCGATAGCCCCATATCTGCTGCCTCCACAACAACCAATGAAGTGGAGTGCGTACGGCAAATATTGTCGTACGACTTGAAATCCCCCGCTCGCAACTCACGGCGAGGGTGCCTGCGGCAGTCTGCCATAGGGCTTTAAGCTGCTGCTGTAAACCCCCCTGGCCGCTGTATACGGTGGGGGTGTCCAAGGTTATACTTCCACCATGGACACAAGCTGCTGCTACTCCCTGCCTACGGTTATGCTCCACCGCAGGGCTTTCGCTACTACTGCTGTACAGCAATAGCTGCTCCCTAAAAACGACGTCGTCACCACAACATCATCTCTGGGATCCTCCTCCGTATACACGGCTCCTTGTCCACCACCGGGGCCTCTCCTCGCCACGTGCATATATACCAGTATGAGTCTATCTATCATAACCAATCGTGCATAATACCTCCAGCGTGCAGCTCGAAAAGACAAAATGGTCTCGCGACCCGACTTTTGGTTATTTTATATAGCTCTTCTTACTAGTCTATGAGATCACGTGTCTGTAGAGCAAGTTTGACCACCCGAAAAACACCGACCCCCGTAGACCACCAGCCATGTAAAGTCAGAAGACAACTTGCCTATCAAGCCGCCCTCTCCCTGCTCCCTCTTCCACCATCGAATAAATCCGACGATGGCGATACAGCATCTCTCCCTGCCGTACCAGCGGTGGCTGACACCTTCTCCCCACCGGACTCCTCCTTGCGCCTTGCTGCTCGTCTCAGCTGATCTCCAAAAAGGCTGGCTCCAAAAGCACGGTCGTTCCTATCAAGCTCCGCTTTCGATCGCCTGCGCTTTCGTTCTTTCAGCTTCTTCGAGAGCATGGCCCTGTTCCAATACTCAGACCACCCGTAGATCCCCCATGAGGCTAGACCGAATCGGTTTTGCTCTAGAGTGTTCGTTAGCTCCCAGCGGGATAGGTTTCAAGTCATTGTATTAGTCTCCCAACCACAGGGTAGAGGCAAGCCGAGAAGTGAGCTCTCTCGCAGAAGAGCTCATAAGCAGTCTACCGTCAAGAATGCCAGCCAAGTACTAGGTATCCCATAATAGGCCAACAGCCCGAACCGGCACGAAACTGATACGAAACTGTCATGCTGAAAATCCCAAACTAACACCCTCCCGGATTCTTCACAATGCAGTGACAAATCAACAATAGACTCAATTCCATCACCTCAAACAACAACAAAAATGGCCAGAGGAAACTCATCCTCATGAGCGAAAACCTCTTCCATACTCCACACTATTGCAATCGTAGACGAGATTACAACAGCCGCGCCAAAATGATAAAAACTATTATGCGAAAATATACGATGCCAGAGATCGCGAGGAACCCCGTTCCCCCAGGCAAAATTGCCCCCTACTCCCGTCATAGATTCTCAGATCGTAACGGTAAAGCGAGATAGCATACGTTGTTTTCTGCAAATATAGAGTTTATCCAACGCTACCAGATATCCGAAA
>JALZUO010000092.1 GCA_023301565.1 Oligoflexales bacterium | reverse complement strand
AGAGGCGACAGAGGTGGCTATCGTGGAGATAGAGACCGCGGTGGAGATAGAGGCGAACGTGGTGCCCCTCGAATGGATCGCGGCCCAAAGATCGAGCGTGTCGGTGAAGCAACCCAGCGTGAGCCAAGCAAACCAGCTGGCGATGCAGGCAACGAATAGATAAGCTAGACTTAAGCTTAAAAAACGTAGAAGGATAAGACGCCATGTCAAAAAGATGTAGTTTAACTGGAAAAGGTGTTCAAGTTGGTCACCGTGTTTCCAAATCAAATATCAAGACAAAGCATCGTTTTGAGCCAAACCTTCAAAAAAAGAAATTTTGGTCAGACGAAAAACAAAAGTTTGTTACCGTAAAAGTTGCTTCTTCAACGATTCGAACCATTGACAAATTGGGCTTCGATGGTTTTTTGAAGAAAAAAGGACTTAGTGTAAAATAATTTGTCTATTCTATGTTAGGCGAAAAAACGACTACTTAGTAAAAGACTATTAGCAAAATAGAGTAAAGGGAGTATTGCAATGGGAAGAGGCGACAACAGACGCACGGCCAAAATGAAGCGAAGAAACTCATGGCGCAAGAGAAAAGCAAAAGCACTAGCAGCAGCTAGTTCAGGAACTAAATAAGCCATATGCTTAACAATACAAATCAAAGCTTCCTCAATGCGAGTTGGGGGAGCCTTTTTCATTTATATACCGATGGTTCTTGCCTTGGTAACCCTGGTCCTGGAGGCTGGGCTTTTTTGGTCTATCAGGAGGGGCAACCTGTGATCCACCAAATGAGCGGAAACTCTCCTGACAGCACCAACAACCGTATGGAAATCCAAGCAGTGTTAGAGGGGCTTTTAGCTCTTCGAGAGGCTCACCAGCAAAGCGGCAGCTCAGACACAATGAAAGTCCGCATTCTGACCGACAGCAAGTACGTTTTAGACACCTTCGAAAAAGGCTGGATTGACAACTGGATGCGAAACGGTTGGAGAAACTCTCAAAAGAAACCAGTCAAAAACAAAGACCTTTGGGAGAAGCTGCGCCCATTGGTGGTTGAGCTTAAGCCAGCATGGCAGTGGGTCAAAGGCCATAGCGGCGACACCTATAACGAACAGGTCGATCAGCTGGCTGTAAGGGCTGCGTCAGCTGTTTAGTTGACAGTGTTCACTCTGTAGAGCTATTTTTTATTGCAATAATAGTAGTAAAAACCCTATGTAATCTAAAGAGACAACGGTTGTTTTGACTTTTTACTCCCCTTTTTGAATATCCTTAACACCAAAAGCAACTTGCAAAATCCACAGGTAGAGCCAAGGTTTTGAGCCATGCTCGCGTTTGCTCTACTTAGCTGGCCAGCTCTCTAAGGAGGCGGTGTTCGCTCCATAAAGCAGGCGCTAGCTGGAACAGGCGTTCCAGGTATTATCAGCACGGGTAAAGGGAAGGATCTCCCGAAACTCTGATACCTTTGATTAGGCCGTGTAGGCTGCAGAGGCGGTGCGGAAGCAGGCTTAGCCATATCTGAGAAACTGAGTACAAAGCCTCGCTTTGATTGAGATACCTAGATTTCTCTAGTAAAATAGGCAGCTTAGTCTGTAGTTGGATTTAGCTAAAAGAAGTGGTAAAAACGACCTCCAGAATACTTATAAGGAAGACATTAAGTTGGCTAACAATAAATCAGCAAAAAAACGAGTTCGCGCAAATAACCGTAAAAGACTAAGAAACCGTGAGACCATCGGGTCTATGCGTACTGCGATTTATGCAGTAAAAAAAGCGGTCGAAGAAGGAAAAGCTGCAACAGAGGTTAAGCCTTTGTTCGAAACAGCTCAAAGCCTCATCGATAGAGCTGGAAAAAAAGGTATTCTTCACGCTAATACAGCCGGAAGAAGAGTTGCGACTTTGGCAGCTTTTTGGAAGCGCGCCTCAGTTAAGTAATTAAAAGATACTTTTAGCAAAAAAGTAAGTTAAGAAAAAAAGTAGCTCCGATAAAGGGGCTACTTTTGTTGTTGTCTGGTTTGTTTGTGCTGGTCAGGTTTTAAGGAGCTAGAGGGTTTAAGACCACATAGCGGACTCCCTCTTGGTAAACATCGCTTACCTCTACAGAATACGTCTGTTTAAGTTCCGGTCCCCGGCAATCTTGGGGGCCGGTTTTATCTAGGACTCTTATGTAAACAACGTCGTCTTGCTGTTCGCCGACAATTTCAAATTCTTTCTTGCCACAAGATGTATGCGTAAACTGGATGTCTACCCAAGGCATTACATCAGCGCACGCGCCGCCGCTGCAGCCGTCGACTTCTTGAAGCGAAACATGGTTTAAGGTTGGTAGCGGGAACTGCTCACTAAGAGCTTGAGAAGACCACAAAACAGCTACTAGCGCCAATAAGCGCCCACTTAAAAAAATACTTTTGATGCACTCTGTCATGGTGTTTCTCCCTGGCAACTAAACACTAATTAGGTTAGCGGTATTTCGGATAGATGCTGTAATGAGAATAAATAATTTCAGATCATTAGGTATACTAATGACCTGTAAGCAAAGGTCTTATACCCTTTGCTTACAGAGGTTTTTCTCCCTAGCAAAAATGATTGTTTTGCAATCTTACTGCAAAATCACATTCACAGGAGGCCTTTTAGCTTTCGTCAGCACTCCACCGGAACAACTTCATGGCAGACAAGAAGAAGACAAAGGTTAGGCAAACGAACACAGCAATTTGAGCCGCCGTAGGAGCGTCGTATAGGCGAGGACTCGCATGATGACGAAGCCACTGTGTAAGGGTGTTGAGCGGCAGAAACTTGGCGAGTTGGTCTACTTGTCCAGGTAGCGCTGGCAGCCTGTAGAACACGTCTCCTATGAGTAGAAAGACCAGCATAACCAGGTTAGCTTTACCGCTGTAGGCTCCCACATTAGAGGTTTTAGCCGCTAAGAAGATAGAAAGGCTAGAAAAGCAGATGCAGCCTAAAGAGCCGATAAAAAAGAACTTCCATAAAAACGGGTAACTCAAATAATCGAACAGCAAGAAAGCAGCAAATAACAGAGTTGCAAGCTCCAAAGAGAAAATGAAAATGCGGCCGATAAAATACGAAGAAAATAGCCACACGGAACTTACGGGCGTAGAACGATACTTGGTCAAAAGACCTTCCCTGCGGTTGGCAACCAGCGTCATTCCAATGCCAAACAGGCTGGTAGTCAGCACGGTCATGGCAATGAGCCCAGGAACTAAATAATCGATATAGGTGCTCTTTGGGCGAACCACCTGTTGTTTGGACAGGGCTGGTGCTGATTCAGCTTTTCCTCCAAGGCGCTCTATAGCCCACAACATACTACGAGAGCGGCTACTATCCGGGTCGCTGTAAACCGTTTTAATGCGCTGGTCAGCCGTGAGCTCAATCCAACCGTCAACTTCGCGTTTAAGAAACTTTTTTTCAGCAGCACTCGCATCGAGGGTATGTACCAGAGAGACCAATGGGCTTAGGCTTGATTCCAGCTCAGAGGCAATCAGTTCAGCTGAAGAAGCCACGGCGGCTTTGAATGGGCGCTCGTCTTGCGAGCTATCAAACATAAACCCGAGGATAGCTAGCCATAGGACTGGGACTAAGAGGACAAAAGTAAAGGCGCTTGGCTCACGCCGAAACTCACGCAGCCTTGCTATGACGAGTTGAAGAAGTTGGTTCATAGGGGTTATCCCGGGGTTTGAGTTAACTGTTCGTAGGCTTGTTGTATGTCTGGTTTACGAAAGCGTATGCTTTCAAAGCCAGCTACTTCTTTTGCAATATGCGCAATTCGTTCGAGTTCTTCTTTTGGAGTCGTGGCTTTCCAGGCGATAGAGCCTGCAGATTTTTGAACTTTTAAGCCTGCGGCCTTTAGTGTTTTCGCCCACCTGTCGGCGTTCACAGCGTTCACCTGTAAATCGACCATCGCAGGGCCCTGCAGAGCTACGTTTTCAAGAACCGTGTCAAGTGGCCCATGTGCTACTGTTTTGCCTGCGCTAAGGATCGATACGTGGGTTGCGAGCTGCATGGCTTCTTCAAAGTAGTGCGTAGCAATAAAAACAGTGCCCCCACCTTGTAGGTACTCTTTTATGTAGCCCCAAAAAAGGTTTCGCGTATCTATATCAAGCCCGACCGTAGGCTCATCGAGCAAAAGAAAAGAAGGGTTGCCGATCAGGGTTGAGGCTAAGTGCACAAGCTGCTTTTGCCCTCCCGATAAATCCCCCATGTGTTTTCCGTGCAGCTTGGTTAGGTTGAGCTGTTCGGAAACTTCCAGAATCTTTTTTGGGTTTCGATAAAAGCTGTGAAACAGCTGCAAGGTCTCAAGGACGCTAAAGCGTTTATATAGGTTGGTCTCCTGCATCACTAGGCCGACCGATTGGCGAAGCTCAGACTTGTTTTTACTCCAAGATTTACCAAAGATTTGAACCTGCCCTTTATCGGCAGTGGTCATGCCTGAAAGGATCTTAATGGTTGTACTTTTTCCGGCTCCGTTTGGCCCAAGCAGTGCCAGGCATTGCCCCTTTGGAATTACAAGGTCCAGGCCATTTAGGGCTGTGGTTTCTCCGTAACTCTTGCATAGGCCACGTGCAGAAATAGCTAAGCTTAGCTCTGGGTTTTGGTCTTTTTTCTGTGCTTTATTTTGCAAACTCTGAAACCACCATTTTGAACGATACAAACACTTTAAACGAGCAATCTGTGAGGGCTGGGTGTCTCCCCCTTAAGCTCGCCCTACTTGATTGCCAATAAACCACATAGAAGGCAAGCATTTGAGGCTAGACCGCCAAGATGCACTAAAAGTAAGCAGATATAGAACAAGATTCTTTTCTGTCAATCGGGACGCGGTATCGTATGAGGCGAGGTCTTACGAGGATAGAGGTGTTGGCTGTGAGTAACGTACCAGATTCCACTTTTGAGTCTATCGACATGAGTATTGTCGGTGGCGGTATTGCCGGTATTTTGGCTGCCGTGAAGGCTGCTAAAAAGAACCCGCAAAACAAGGTCGCTCTTTTTGAAAAAAACAGTTTCCTAGGCGGACGTCATAGCCCGTTTCGCCAACCACAAGAAGACGCTTCCATGAACGAAGCAGAAGATACCGGTCTAACCCGTTCTATGTTTCGTGGCTATGGGCTCCAGGTTATCCCTAGGGAAGTTTTTGAACTTCTTTGCTGCGAGGTAGCTTGCGGCGACGAGCCCACAGAAAACAAGCTTCTTAGTTTTGCCCAGGACTTGGGTTCAGAAGTTGGCATTGTAGCAGCTGGTAAAGAAGCGAAGCTAAAGCGGCAAGATCTTTTTTCTGCAGCTGGTTTTAGAGCTATTGGCGGTGCGGCTGCCCAAAAAGAATGGTCTATTTTTGAAAAGATCACAGAGAAAAACCTTGAGCTTGACCCTTATAAGCTCAAAGACCGTAGCTTTGCTAAGGTCTGGGATAAAGGCAAAAAAAGTGCAGGATCTATAGTTTTGGCCCAGTATGCAAGGCTTCTAGGCGTAGCAGATCACTGGACAAGTCACCTGGAGTCTTTAAGGCAACGTATCGAAGAGTTTAGCGCCGAGCATGTGGTGATAGACCTAGGTTTTTTTGAGCAAATTGAAGCGGTTCTTTGCAGCGAAGACTCTCCCTTGGAAAACCTAAAAGTTTATCTTAGCACCCCTATTTTGCGGGCGACCTTTCAGCAAAAATACCTAAGCCCAAAAGAGCAGGTTGAGCAGCTATACCCAGAAGGTGTAGTCGCTTACACTGAGGCCATGGCTGAAGGCACTGAAGGTACTGAAGTAACAGACACTGAAGCAGCAGGCGCTCAAAATGCGGGAAGTGAAGCTGTAGGGAGTGAAGCAAACGACGCTGACCCACCAGAAAAGCCGAGCCAAGACTCTACGAGCACGAAGCCACGACCGGCCGAAAGCCAAGATCCAGAAACCTGGCATTTTTCGACGCGTAAAAAAACATTTAGCTCAGCTAAGCTCGTGATCGCCTGTTCTCTTTGGAACACAAAAACCTGGTTGGAAAAAAAATACTTGCCGCAGCAGCTCGTGCAAATTGCCGTTAAGTCGCTACCGGTTAGTCTGGTTGTTTCCCATAAGCTGGCTACGGCCGATTTGCCAGAAGCGATGAGTGATTTAACCCTTATCCCTGCCGAAAATGTTCAAATCTGGAAGCTAGGAAAACAGCACGTCTATTGCCAAGTGGCAGTGTCTTATGAACAAAGCATTCAGGCAAAGCCCGTCGTAAACGCTATCCGTAAGATACGCAGAAGCCTGCGGAAGCTAAGCGAGGTGTATCCAGATCTGCAGTGGAAAGACGAAGAGCATGTTGCCCTTGTCTCGAACGGTTTTGAGGTCGACGCTTCCGCAGAATTCTACTCTGAGGTTGGCAAGGTGGATTCTTCTGTTCAGCTAGACCATATAGGCTTTGCGGGTGCTAACTTTGGCCCCACATATGCCGGATTTTCGAACTTAAAATACAGCATCGATGCTATAGAAGGTAGCCCAGCGCAGACCGACTAAAATACTTGCTTGGAGATTCGCATTGTCACATGGACCAACTTTACTTGATGGAAAAAGCTTAGCTTCAGAGCTTTATGAATCCATGCAGCAGCGTCTCGAAGATCTATCTGCAAAGGCTGGAAGGCCTCCTCGCTTAGATGTAGTACTTGTAGGCGACGACCCTGCAAGCAAAGTTTATGTGGGGCACAAACAGAGAGTTTGTAAAAAAATCGGACTAGATTCTTTTGTCCATAAGTTGCCTGCAGATGTCTCCTTTGAAAAAGCTCAAGAAAAGATTTTGGAGCTCGCAGAAAATGAGATGGTCGATGGAATTTTACTGCAGCTACCTGTACCAAAACATCTCGATACGGCGCAATTGATCGACTGCATTCCTCCTGAAAAAGATGTTGATGGACTAAGTACGCTTAGCCAAGGCAGGTTAGCCAAGCAGGAACCTGGCCTGCGCCCGTGTACGCCCAAAGGTATTTTGGCACTTTTGCGTCGGCATAACGTTGCGATTCGCGGTAAAAGAGTCTGTGTGTTGGGCCGAAGCCTTTTGGTGGGTTCTAGTGTTGCCAGAATGTTAGAGCATGAAAAAGCTACGGTGATCACCTTTGACTCTGCTGAGAAAAACCCAAAAGAAATCGCAAAGCTAGCAGATATTGTTATCGTGGCTACTGGTTGCAGGCATTTAGTGGATGAAGACTGGCTCAGGCCAGGTGCAGTGGTTATCGATGTTGGTATTCACCGGACGCCTGAGGGGCTTTGTGGTGATGTTGACTTTGCTAGCGTCTGTAAAAAAGTCTCTGCTATTACGCCTGTCCCGGGTGGGGTAGGGCCCATGACGGTAGCAATGCTTATGGAAAACTGCTTGCAGGCATTTCAGCTGCGCACCAGCTAATTAGTGGCGATGATGCCAAACTGATACATCCCCTTTGCCGTTGGTAGAGGTTTCTTTGCAAAGTACATGTTCTTGGCTTTTTTTTCCAAAAGCACTTTGCGGTGTGAAGGTGACCTCCAAAGGTTCCAAACAGCCTCTTGCCAGTCTTTAGCAAATACCTTCACTTCACCCAGAAACAGTTTATTTTTGAGTGAAGTCTGCGTCTTTATATGCACTGCAGGGTTGTGCGTAATGCTTCCATCCAGGACAACTTTTTTTAACTTCTTTGGCATTGGAAGGTAGGCTGCAGGGCTAACTTTTGCGAGCCTGCGTAAGCTGCCTAGTGTTTTTTTAAAGCCTTTTCCTGGCAGCTGTGTGTAAAAATCTTTTTTATGAAGTCTATTTGCAGGTTCAAAAAGGTAGGTAGCTCTATTAACACCGTTTTTTTTGCAGTATACGGATGTGTATTTGCTTTTATCCAGTACGTGGCTTGGGTTTACCTGGGCGGAGCCGCCAATCAATGCAGATGCTTCGATGATTTTTTTTATTTTGCAAAACCCTGATTTCCCTGACCTCCACTCTGCAAAAGAAACAGGAGAGATGGTGGTCAAAAAGCTATAGCTCTTGTTTTTCCCGCCGCAGTGCTTTAACTGATAGCCAGAATGTTTTTTTTTGGTAGCTGTTTTTTCTACGAATCTTTGGGCGGCGATTTGGTTCGGTGCGGTTATGACGCCGCCTTCTACATGCAAGTCCCAAATCCCGGCTGAGCGCATCGATTCGGTTTGATCAAATTGCCTACTGTTACATAGTTTTTCTAGGATGGGGGCCAGATCAGGGCGGCTACGCAATACATGCTTAGCGTTTATATAAGTTGTGCAAAGAATGCTAGTTAAGAGGCCGACTAGAGCCAGTTGCTGGATCGGTAGTGTGATTTCTTTCATGGTTCTAGTCTAAGCCCTTCGGATAGGTTGGGGCAAGCCGCTTAAAAGCAGGTCTGTTCTGCTTGCGACCCTGGTGCTTGAAAAGAGTAGACAGATCCAGCGCTTAGGTCACATAAAAAGCATGGTTTTGCTGATTTTACGTAGATCCTTTTACCGGCCGTATCGATGACAAAGTTGCGTGGGAAGTCAAATTGTTCCTCCGCAGAGCTGAGGTCCCAAGAATCAACTTCATTTAGCTCATGGTCGAAAAAAGTTAAAGTTTTCGAAAATGGATTGAGGCTGACCAGGCAACTTTCCGTTGAATTTAGCTTGTAGTGAACGCGGGTCAGTTCAGAGTCAGGGTCTTCTGTAATACTTACGATAGACTCGGTAGAGTCTGCGTTTAGCTTTGCAATTTTATCATCACCGCCGGCCCAGATTACATTGTTCCACGTATGGATGTCTCTTATGGGGCCAAATGTATTGCTTTCATTTACATCTGTGAGTGTTTTGCTTTTGTTCTCAAAATCATCTTTGTGAAAAAAAGATATGCGCTCATCTCCCCAATGGATGTTTCGGGCCTCAAGAACGTAGGTGTTGTCTCCTAAAAAAACTATTCTGTGCGGCAGTGAAAAAGTCCCAACTTTTTCTTCCCAAGACCAGTCCCACCACCCTGGGCTAAATTTTGACACGCTGCGGTAGCCGGCATTGACACCAAAAAACTCTCCATCATGCACATAAACATTATCCATAAACCGTTCGCCAGTGTGGATGCGTAGGCTAACAAGCCTGTTTCCTCGTACTTCAGACAGGTGACTTTGCCAGTCTGGTCCCGGTGGTTTTTGCCCGAAAACATAGAGCCTGCCATCAGAAACCTGTAGGCTAGTCTCACTGTGTGGCATATTCGCAATGGTGTTTGTGCGCTTTCTTGTCGCTAGGTCTACAAACCGCAACATACGATCACCAGAGGTATGAGACAAAGCGCCGTAGACTAGTTTGTTTTGCCAAATAGCTAGTGCGTCGTTTTTTTGGAATTTAGGTAAGAGCTCAACAAGCTCTGCGTCGGTCGGCGTAAGTGTGCTTTGTGCAGGTGCTGTCACTCCTCCAAAGGCTAATGAAATAAAAAGAGATGCCGTTAGATACAGGTATCTGACTTGTTTGTGCTCCATGTGTCGCTCCTAACCCTGGTTGACTACAGCACTCAAACCATCGAGTGCCATCACAAAAACAAATTATTCAATTTTCTGCAGCGTAGATAAGATTGGCTACCCGGTCAAATGTTTTTTGGCAAACACTCAAGCGCGGGTAGGGAGTAGGACAATGGATGTTTTTAGAGCATTAGCCCAAAAGTTTAAAGATAGTAGCTTTTTGCATGTTGCTTGTGCCTTCATAGAGTTTTCCGATTTTTACATCGCGGTAAAATTTTTCTGCAGGGTATTCTTTGACAAACCCATATCCGCCAAAAATCTCTAGCGATTGTGAGGCAACACGTTCTGCCACTTCGCTTGAGTAAAGCTTTGCCATCGCGGCTTCTTTGATAAATGGCAGGCCGGCATCTTTTAGGCGGGCTGCATTGTAAACCATAAGAGTAGCTGCTTCGACTTCTGTGGCCATTTCCGAAATAGCAAACTGTACCCCTTGGAATTGGTCAATCGACTTACCAAACTGCACTCTTTCTTTTGCGTATTTTCTTGCCGCGGCTAAAGCCCCTTTTGCAAGACCAATCATCTGAGCGCCGATTCCAATGCGTCCTTCGTTGAGGGTTTCAATCGCGATTTTGTAGCCTTTGCCAAGTTCGCCGACCATCTGTGATTTTGGAACGCGGACATTTTCAAAAATGACTTCGCAGGTAGAGCTAGATCTGATACCTAGTTTTTTCTCTTTTTTACCAATTTTCAAACCGGCCATCTCTCTGTCTAGGATAAACCCGGTAATTCCTTTGTAACCTTTTTCTGGGTTGATGTTCGCGAACACTACAAAGACTTCTGCTTCTTTTGCGTTTGTGATGAAAACCTTTTGTCCATTTAATATGTAGTCGTCACCGTCCTCTTTAGCCGTGGTTTGCAGTGCGAAGGCGTCGCTACCTGAGTTCGGCTCTGTGAGGCAGTAGCAGCCAACTTTAGAGGTAGCCAATTGCGGCAAATACTTTTTCTTTAGCTCGTCATTGGCGAAGTTTAAAAACACATTGTTCACAAGCGTATTTTGCACGTCAATTAGCACAGAAACTCCTGGGTCTACGGTCGCCAGAGCTTCTACAGCAAGGATAGACATAAAAAAGCTACCGTCAGAACCATTGAACTGGCCAGGTATCTCAATGCCCATCATTCCCATTTCAAAAAGAGATTTAATGATTTCAGGGCGCATGACTTCCGTCTCATCCATCTGTTCGACGTGAGGACCTATCTGCTCCTTGGCAAATTTGAGGATCTCGTTTTGAAAAAGCTTTTCGTCTTCGGTGAGTATCGTGAGTGCTACTGTCATAATATGTTTTCCTTCAAAGTTACTCGCTTTTAGGTTTCGGTGGTCAAAAACTATGCCGAAAGAGTATACAGAATCACAGGGCACCTCCCAATCCCACGGCTAAAATTCCTACCGTCTTTGCTCCAAAAATACACATTGAAGGCGTGGGCTACGCCCGAACCTGCGCCCGTCATGGTAGGGTTGGTACCTATGAAGACACTTGTAAGCGCAGCCAAAGGTGAAAAACCAAACAGAACTCCGATATGGTTTATGCGGCAGGCTGGCCGTTACCTTCCTGAGTATCAGAAAATTCGTGCACAATATTCGTTTTTAGAAGTTTGCAGAGATCCAGAGCTTGCAGCTGAAGTAACGCTTCAGCCGATGCGGCGCTTTGATCTAGATGCAGCTATTTTGTTTGCAGATATTTTGTTGATCCCTGAAGTTTTTGGTCAAAGTCTACGGTTTGATAAAGGTCATGGGCCAGTGCTCAGTCCGCCTATGCATGCCGACAACTACGCCGAGTCTCTTCTCAAGCTAGATGTTGCAGAGCACTTTGGGTATCTCGGTCAAACGATTCAAAAAGTAAAGCGCGAGCTTCGCGAAGATCAGGCGCTTATTGGGTTTGCCGGGGCGCCGTTTACGGTCGCTTGTTATATGTGTGAAGGCAGCGCTAGTAAAAACTTTATCAACATCAAAAACTGGATGCTTTCATCGCCAGTTTCATTTTTACACTTTATGCATACTTTGGCTGAGAAGACTGCAAGCTATTTAAAGCTGCAAGCAGATGCCGGTGCAGACACGTTGATGCTTTTTGATTCTTGGGGAAACCATTTAAGCCCCAAACTTTATGAGCAATATGTTTTACCAAGTCTCAAATGGCTAGTAGCTGAAGTGCAAAAAACCTCTGGTGTCCCCGTGCATCTTTATATTGGTCAGGACTCTTCTCGCCTTCCGTGGGTCAAAGAGATCAAGCCGGATGTATTGGCGGTTGATTGGCGTGCAGATATGCAAACGGTTGTTGAGGCTACAGGCGGCAAAGTATGTGTGCAGGGCAACTTAGATCCAGGTCTTATGGTAGGCGATTGGCGTTCTAAAAAAGAGCTGCTCAAAGCTGAGATAGATCAAATTCTAACAGCCGGCTCAAAGGCCAAAGGTCATATATTCAATGTCGGGCATGGGTTTATTCCTCAAACAGATATTTCGGCCGTAGAGTTTGTCATCGAACAAGTGCGTGCTTTCGATGGCTAAAATGCGCAAGCTACTTACAGTTGTGATGGATGGTGTAGGCCATTCGGAACAGGTGTTTGGTAATGCTGTTGCTGCGGCTAGCACACCCCATTTAGATGCACTTTCAATTAGGTTCGGACAACAGCTTCTGTATGCACATGGCTCTCACGTAGGCCTCCCCTCTGAAAAGGATATGGGCAACTCCGAGGTTGGGCACAATGCACTTGGTGGTGGTCGGGTAGTCGATCAAGGTGCAAAACTTGTTCAAATTGCCCTTGATTCTGGGGCGTTGTTTCGCGGTGACTGTTGGAAGAGCCTTGTAGGCCAGCTCGTTCAAAATAATTCTACCTTGCATTTAATCGGTCTTTTGTCTGATGGGAACGTGCACAGCCATGAATCTCACCTTTATAAGGTTTGTAGGCAGGCGGCCAAACAAGGCGTGCAAAAAATTCGCGTGCATGCGCTTTTGGACGGGCGAGATGTCCCTGCCAAAAGTGCCGAGGTTTATGCCAAACGGCTAGAGCTATGCCTAGCAGAGCTTAGGCAAGCTGGGGTAGATGCCCGCGTAGCATCTGGCGGCGGACGTATGGTGACAACCATGGATCGTTACGAGTCTGATTGGAGCGTAGTCGAGCGTGGTTGGAAGGCGCATGTTTGCGGAGAGGCTAAGCATAGTTTTCCAAGCTTAGGCAAAGCTATTGAGTTCTTTCGCAAAACACCAGAATACAACGACCAGAATATCCCTGCGTTTGTCATAGCAGACAAGCCTCAAAACCCAGGCCCAAGTGTGGCCGATGGCGATGCCGTGGTGTTCTTTAACTTTAGGGGCGACCGCGCCGTGCAAATTTCGCGGGCCTTCACTGAAGAGGGCTTTGCAGAGTTCGAGCGCAAGCATGTTCCAAAGGTCTTTTTTGCCGGCATGATGCAGTACGACGGAGATTTAGAGGTTCCCAAAAACTATTTGGTTTCTCCTCCTATCATTGATCACTGTTTGTCTGAGATCATGATCGCTCAAAAGATCCGTCAGTTTGCCTGCTCTGAAACTCAAAAGTTTGGGCATGTTACTTTTTTTTGGAACGGAAACCGCAGTGGTTTCATCGATGAAAAATACGAGTTTTACCAAGAGATAAAAAGTGATTTGGGTGGATTTGAAAAAAAGCCCGAGATGAAGGCTAAAGAAATAACAGATGCAACCATCCTTGCTCTCACGCAAGATAGGTTTGATTTTGGTCGCATCAATTACGCTAACGGTGACATGGTCGGGCATACGGGTGATTTTGCCGCTACCGTAAAGGCTGTAGAAACTGTCGATCGAGAAATTAGCCGTCTGTGGGCAGCCTGTCAAAAGCTGGGCTGCGTACTAGTGATTACAGCCGATCATGGAAACGCAGACGATATGCTGCAAGATAAGTTTGACCAAACAAACAATGCGCACACTAGCTGGGTAGCCGAGAATGCTGGCACACTGGGATTTCGCCCTAAGACATCTCATAGTCTAAACCCAGTACCGTTTTTGTGGTGCGACCCGTTATCAGACAAGGCGATTTTTCCGTTGCCATCAAGTGCCAAACCTATCGGCAGCATCGGCCAGCTGGCATCTTCTGCGCTAAAACACTTTGAAGTACAGGTTCCTGATTTTTATGCGAAGCCACTTTTTTAG
>JALZUO010000091.1 GCA_023301565.1 Oligoflexales bacterium | reverse complement strand
GAGTCTAGCGACTGCCTCATCAGTATAAAATCCGTTAGTTACGACCGTAGCTGGCGTATAGATCTATACCATGGTATAAAAATCTATTCATCATCCCCAGCCTCCTGCTCTTCCCCAGCTCAGGAATCACATGTGGTATCACTAGCTCCAATGGGTTCCTTTGTATTTTTAAGTTACGCGAAAGCGATGAACCCGCCCATGAGAGAGAGCGCGTTCTGAGTCTAGTGACTGCCTCATCAGTATAAAATCCGTTAGTTACGGCCGTAGCTGGCGTATAGATCTGCGCGACCGCGCAAAAATCTATTCATCATCCACATCCTCCTGCTCTTCCCCAGCTCAGGAATCACATGTGGTATCACTAGCTCCAATGGGTTCCTTTGTATTTTTACGTTACGCGAAAGCGATGAACCCTCCCATGAGAGAGAGCGCGTTCTGAGTCTAGTGACTGCCTCATCAGTATAAAATCCGTTAGTTACGACCGTAGCTGGCGGATAGATCTATGCACGTGCATAAAAATCTATTCATCATCCCCATCCTCCTGCTCTTCCCCAGCTCAGGAATTACATGTGGTATCACTAGCTCCAATGGGTTCCTTTGTATTTTTACGTTACGCGAAAACGATGACCCCTCCCATGAGAGAGCGCTCTGAGTCTGGCGACTGCCTCATCAGTATAAAACCCGTTGGTTACGAACGTAGCTGG
Source organism: Oligoflexales bacterium (assembly GCA_023301565.1). Taxonomy (GTDB): domain Bacteria; phylum Bdellovibrionota_B; class Oligoflexia; order Oligoflexales; family JALZUQ01; genus JALZUO01. The sequence continues at coordinate 9,080 of JALZUO010000091.1, read as the reverse complement.
CGTATAGATGTGTCCCATGGGACAAAAATCTACTCATCCGCACCATCCGCCTGCTCCTCCCCAGCTCAGGAATCACATGTGGTATCACTAGCTCCAATGGATTCCTTTGTATTTTGACGTTACGCGAAAACGATAAAGCCCTCCCATGAGAGAGCGCGTTCTGAGTCTAGTGACTGCCTCATCAGTATAAAATCCGTTGGTTACGACCGTAGCTGGCATTTAGATGTGAACCATGGTGCAAAACGGGGCGCTGTGCGTAATCACGGATGCTTATCGTTATTTGACACGCCCGAACGGGTGTATGAAAAAACCATCTTCACAAAAAAATATTAAGCAGAGGGGCGGGCTGGTGAATGCGCAGTCATTGCTTGAATCACTATTCCCAGAGGAAAAATCCAGACCTACAAAACGTTGGCTGGATGCTCTGAGGCTCAAGGGGCAAATCCCCTTCCTGAAGTTAGGGAAGTACGTGTTCTACGATTTTGAGGAAGTCCGCGCGGAATTAGACGCCCGTTTCTCTCAAGGAAAACTCAGATCATAAAGTTATGAACCCGTCATCTAACACCATGCTCGATGAGGAAGAAAAAGAGCTTATTACTCAGGCAGAATTGGCTCAACGCCTCCGCGTAACCAAACGAACAATCCAAAAAGATAAACAGATTCCACGTATCGAGTGGGGGCGGAATGTTAGGTATTCCTGGCGTGAGGTGATGGAGCATCTGAGAAACCGAAAACAATCCCAGTAGTGATCGTGTATTTAAAAAAAATTACAGAAACCATTTTTGAGAAATAGGAAACTAAACTTATGCCAAAGGATAGAATAGAAACAGAATTAAGTGCGGATTCCACTCAGTTGAGAGCCGAATTCAGTAAAGCACAAGCCAAGGTTCGGAAATTCACAAGCGGTGTGAAGGCGGCTGTGACCAGTATTGGAGGTTTAGCTGCAGGGGCGATAGGCTTGCGCACGGGCGCTTCAATTTTTGGAGAATTACTCGACAAGTTTGACCGTGTAGGCAAGTTGGCTAATAGGTTTGATTTACCGACTGAGGTAGTTCAAAAGCTTGCCGTTGCCTCCGAATTATCTGGTTCATCTTTAGAGAAATTAGTGTCAGCACTTACGAAGGCTACAGTGGCTGGAGTAGAGGCAAGTCAAGGTCTAGAGACCTATAAGCGAGCTTTTCAGCAACTGAACATTGATGTGGATGAGTTTAATAAAGCGCCGGCGGATCAGAAGTTATCTATTTTGGCCAGGGCGTTCAATGAAGCAGAAGATTCCAGCAGTGGCTTTACAGCTGCTTACCGTATTCTAGGGAAGAGTGGTGCTGATTTGATTCCTCTATTGCGCGAGAACGCTGATGGTATTGAGAGGCTAACGGATAACTTAAAAACATTATCCGACGAAGATGTGCAGTCCATACAGGATTTTAACGATGGAATGACTTTATTAAAATCCAATCTTCAAGCTGACTTGGGAAGTGTTTTAACGAGTGAATTAGGTGGCGTGCAAGAGACTATTGAGAGCGTTGGGGAAACAATGTCCGGGGCTATTCGTTTCGTTATTGAATACCGTGAAGTGATAGGCCGTTTGGTTCTAGCGATCGGAGCTTATAAGGGTATTAAATTTTCATTAACTGTTGGGCGGGAAGCATTGGTGGTTGCTCAAGTGGCAAAAGCTTTTGTAGCTAAGACTTTAGCCACCACGGCAGATACTGCAGCTGTTAATGCTAATACTGCAGCGCATTTGGCCAATGGTAAGTCACGTCTCGGCAGGGGTAAGGTGGGCGGGAAAACAGGCGGAGCGGTTGGTGCAGCGTTGCAGACTGCATTTCTGATTCCAGAGGGCGCAGTGAAGTCCAGCGGCAAGACAACAGGGAAATTATTTGGAAAAACCATGGGCAAGGTAGCGGCTGCGAATGCGAGTGTAGCTATGGCAGGAGGAATAGCGGGGTCTCTGACGATAGTTGCAGCAAGTGCCGCGCTAGGACACGCAGCAGGAAACGCTCTAGCCGATGCCATGGGAGATGCTGCAAATAAGAAGTTAAGGGATATAACAGCCCCCCTGCAGGATGTATTAAGAATCACGCAACAGCTAGTAAATGAAGCTAGGACTCAAAAAGAAACAGATGTAGCGCGTGCACGAATCAAGAGCGAAATAAAGCGACTCACCGAGGAAGAACTGGCAGGTGCAAATAGCCAAAAGCGTGCTGAGGTGGAGCATACAATCGCGGTTCTGAAACAGCGTGACACCATGGCTGATACACTGCGTATTCGCAACGTACAGCGAGAGTCAGAAGATAAAATCACCGCTCAGAAACGTATCCAATTGGGGCATGCTCTGCACGTGCAGAAGGTGAACGAAGAAGCGCTTACCCAAGCACGTGAAAGGCTGGTGAAGGAGAGGCAAATAGCTGCTGCTCTGCATGAACAAATCAATAAGGTGCGAAGCGATGTGGTGGATACACAAGTAGATTTACTACCTAGTGAGGCCAGGGTGAAAATCTTTACTGAAAAATTAAAACGGCAGCTAAAGGATGCTGATTTTAGCTTCAACTCTCTGCGAGAAGATACCCAGAAAGAACCAATCAATAATGCTGAAGGCTTATTCCGTGCGGCTCAAAAGGCTCAGAATGAAGGTAGTCTTCAGCTGGCAAAGTCACTGCTAGAGAGGTTGCAAAAAATACAAGAAACTCAAGCGCAGATCACAAGAGCTACTGAAGAAACTAAGCAGACTCAAGAGACTCAGAAAAATGAGGCTCAAGAGCTGAGTGATACCCTCGATCAACGATTAGGAAAAGAGAGAGAACTGGCGCGCCAGGCACGAGAAAAACAACAGGCACAACAGCAGAGTAAGAGAGCTATTGCGGAAGAGTTAACAGTTCTGAGATTGCAGTTACAAGGGCGTCGTGTAGAGTCCGTAGAACTACAAAAAGCTATCGAAATCCGAAAAGAAGCCAAGCGAATCACCGAGCAAACTGGAGTGAGTGAACAGCAAGCTCTGGCTATCGCGCAGCAAAAAGTTGCTCTACAGCGTGCCGCTAACAGGCAGCAAAATAAAAACTCCAGTAATCCTGATGAAGGGCTCAAAGAACGGCTACAGCGTGAACGGAAGGAGAGGATCCAGAAGCAGCGCACTGAACGGGCGGTAAGGCACGCGGCCTCAAAAGGTGATGGTGTGGCACTAAGTAGAGCCGTGGTGAGGCAACGCCAGCAAGAGCAAAGGCTGGCGCCTCACCGTAGGTCTGAACGATCTCTGGAAAAGTTTGATAGGATTATCGGGCAAAATGATGAAATACTCACTGTATGGAAAAATCTTATACCAAGTTCCTAGTTAATGATTAGTCTAAATCACTATGATGCGTGGTGTGATTCGCCCCTAGAACGAGATCAAATTCTTTCCTTAGCTTACGCGTTAAGTATGGCCTGCTCCCTTACTGATAACGGGCAAGATGATGATGATTTAGCTGGCCTCATGCGCGTTGCAGGGGTTCCCGTCCCTCATGAATACGTGCCTCTTGTGACGGCGGTCTCTAAACAAGGGGTGTCCGCAATACCTTCGGAGGAACGCGAAAGCATAGAACCACATTTGCCTGAAGAACTCGCCAGTGTCAGACTGCAAGCAAACCGTGTCTCGGAGCTGGTCAAGTTACTGAAATCGGAAGTTGGTAGCTGGGAAGAGGGGCTAGATGGTAAGGCGGCTTGTTGTGATGGTCTGTCTAGCGATGTAAGTAGACTGGCATTAGGCTATGTCTTTTGTCTCTTTGAGATAGCTGAAGGGAATAAAGCACCTAGGGGTGACACGCTGGAAGGCTGTATTAGGGATGCTGGCCTAGAAGTTAATAATAACAATAATGTTCAGTTACTCACGCAATTAGCTCAGCAGGGGGCTAAGGCCGTGCCTAAAGAGATTAGACTAGCTTTTTGTAAGTGTGTTTTAAACTCGATTGATCGAGTTGAAGTTCGTTGGGTAGAGATCGACGCCCGTGCACTGGAGTTACTTGATATTATCGGGGTAGAGGGCGTTACTCATAACTAAGCTTCCACTAGTGAAATTTGGTGATGGGACGTCAGAATGCGGATTGTGGAGAGTTTCGGCGTATACAGTTTTTGACATGCGCTTAGGTGCATGGATGACGAAACGATAAGCAGTGAAAAGAAGCTGGGGTTAGTAAATGCAGAAGGTTTATTGACTGCTCTTTGGCCTTTAAAAGAAAGCCGGCCAAGTGTGAGATTTATACGCGACTTGCAGGCCAAACGCCTGATCCCTTATAGGAAGATATCAAGCCTGGTATTTTTTGACCCTGTGGAGGTTCGTCAAGCGTTGGATAAGAACTTCAAGGTCAAGAGCATCGAAGGATAAAGCTTTAGCTGCTACTTAGTCGGCTTTTCCATCGCTACGATGGTATTGATAGCTGACGGGTGTGGCTTTTTGAGACTATGCAAAAAGATCAAGATTTGTTTGGAATGGTTCCCCGTTTGGATGACGCGCGCATGGCGCTGGCTAATGGCTTTCTGAAGTGCGGAGCGGAGGGCGGCGTATGGAGCCTTGTAGGCTTGATGAGAGTTTCAGGCATGGATGTAGCTAATCACTTCATTCCCCAGATTACTCGTTGTGTGAGCGGTAGATTGAATGATGATACACTAACTGAAATTCATACGCATTTGCCTAATGCTCTTGCTCGCATAAAGAGAAAATCTCAGGAAGTAGAAACACGTTATATTCCACTTAAATCATCACTAGAACATTGGAGGTTAGAGCTGGGCTATGAAAAAGACGAAGGCGTGGAGGTGTCTGACTGCTCGAAGGTGTATGCAGCGGGATTTGTGTTCAGCCAACTGCTTGAGTCTTTTCACCGACAGCTAGGAGGCAATACGCTGGTAGGCTGTTGTCGTGATCTAGGGTTGAAGGCAGATAATAATGAGTATGTGACGGTGTTAAGCTATATATCCAAGCACGGAATCAATGGAGTCCCTCCTGATTCTAGGGCTGATTTTTGTGCTTACCTACTTGATGCCCACAAATGTATTCGGGATAGATTTTCATATTTCAGAAGTGAGGCGGAGCGTTTGATTGGCGAGTGTTAAAATAAAATAGACGATATAGAATGGGTGAGAATTTACCGCTACGGCGAAGTATTACAGAAGACTTGTTAGGGTGCGCTCTGGATGAGGGCGGGTATGCAAAATGCCCCGGTGCGGCTATGCACTCACACAAGGGCGGAAAACGTGATTTTCGTGTGGTATTAACAGAGGTTCCAACGGGCTATTGTTTCCATGATAGTTGCTCGGGCGCATTGGCTGATTTCAACCGAGAATTGCGTAGCAGGATTGGCAAAGCTGAATCAGGCAATGGAGAAAAAAAGCCGTCGATGTATGGCAAAACTGCGCCGCGCCCAGTGGAGCCGCGGCGAGTGAAACGACCACCCTATCAACCGGAAGTTTTAGAGAGGCTGGCGCGTAAGAGTCCTGTCGAAGTCACGAAGGAATGGTTACGTGCACGCTCGCCTGTAGACTTTCCAGAGCATGACGGGTTTCAAGGTAAGGACACAGCAGAGGCGTTTCTATCAGCTTTATATGAGCCTGATGAAAGAGTGTTGATATTTACCACGCAATACAGCCAAGGTGATTTTCTATTTACCCCAGCTGGGGGAAGTTATCGACTAGCTAACAAGCCCGGCGTGCAAGCCGTAAAGTCTAATCTTCCAGCAGGCGCGCCGGAGGGCGTGTGGTATCTTGTGCAACCGGTGGAGGGAGCCTGGAAGCCTAACCACGCAAACTTAGGAAAAGACCGCAAACCCCGTTTAGGACGTAGGCACGGGGCTTGTGTGACCTCATGGCGTTACCTCGTGCTTGAAAGTGATGATGCACCGGAAGAGCTATGGTTAAAAGCCCTGGTGCAAATGTCGTTTCCCATTGTGGCGATTTATACCAGCGGAGGCCGTAGCATTCATGCGCTGGTGAGGGTGGACTGTGGCAGCAAGGCGGCTTTTGATGCCTTGCGTGATGATATGGTGCAAGTGCTAGCGCCATTGGGTGCGGATGCTGCAGCAATGACTGCCGTGCGCTTATCACGCCTTCCGGGCACGCTGAGATACGGCAAAAAAGATAAGGATGGCAACCTGCAGAAATACCCCGAGCCGCGACTTCAGCGGCTTTTATTTCTGAATCCAACAGCGGAGGCAAAGCCGATATTGAACACCGTCAAACAATAACTATTTTTTTTTAATTTATCAGATGTCCAGTCAATCAAAAGACGAAGTCGGCAATGTTGTCGAAATCCATGAAGGAATAAGTGCCGGGCTCAAAAAGCTAGCCAAATCCACGAATCAGGAACCGCCAGGTGACGGTGTGGAAATGTTAACTGTTAGCATGAGCCAGCCTCTGAGCCATGCCGCTCGGGAAATAGGACAAGTTCTAGCAGATGCACCCTTGTATCGCTTTGGTGATGGCTTTGTGACTATCGAGCCAGAAAGTGGAGAGTTTCAACCGATGCCTGCCAATCGCTTTTGCTCATGGGTGGAAAGCTATTTATTTACGACAATGACTCGACGTACAGGTGAAGAGGTGGTGACGATGAAAAAGGACTATGCCGCGCAAGTTCTAGCCTCTGACAACTTCCGTTTGCAGATTCGTGAAATCAAATCCGTGAACACCGTCCGCCTGCCAGTGTGGAGGGGGACGGGAGAAATCAAACCTAACCGCTCAAAGCCTTTCTGGTTAGTTGAAGGGAGTGACTGGCATGTTGAACTCTTGCCGCCGGGCTATGATGAACGCACTAAGACATTAACTTTGGAGAGGGTAGAGTATGCCGATGATATGAGCCGAGAGGATGCCGAAACGTTCTTGCTTGAAGTGCTAAAAGGTTTCCCTTGGGTGAAGGAGGAGGGGTTAGGAAATGCCCGGACGCTAGGCGTTCACTTTGCGGCAATGATAGGAGTATTCTGTCGTTCTATGTTCAAGGATGGAACCATAAGACCAATGATGATTTACAACGGTAATCAACCCGGAAGTGGAAAGTCATTGTTAATGCGTATGGCACTTGCTCCTGTCTATGGTGCGCCTGCTGAGGATAGTAAGCCTGGCAATGAAGAGTTGAGAAAGAAACTTGATATTGCTGCGATGGATCGCAAGCCTTACCTAGTCTTGGACGATGTATCTAGCCTTCACAGTCACGACTTGAACCGCTTTACCAGCTCGCCTGTGCATGAAGCCCGGGTGCTTGGACAATCGCGCAACGTAGTATGTGAAAACGTCACACAAGTCTTTGCTACTGGCAATCAGTTAACTCTTGCTGAAGACTTGGTGCGGCGCTCACTGGTGGTTGATCTATTCGAGCCCGGCAAGGCTGTAGAGAGAACTTTTGAAAAAGAGCTTACCCCAGATTGGCTATTCATGCCAGAGACACGGGCAAAGTTCCTTGCAGCACTGTGGTCAATCGTGAGTGGCTGGAATGAAGCAGGGCGACCGTATGACCCAGAAGTTAGACACACGTCTGCACCTGTCTGGGCAAGTGTGATCGGTGGAATTGTTCACCATTTCCAGCCAAAGCTAAAGCCCTTTGCTAAGCGTAACTTCGACCTAGGCGGGGATGAGTCTGGGGCTGCGCTGGAAGCCCTGCTATGTGCCATTGCCTCTGATGTGCCAGACACGGGCGCGGAGTATAAAAATAGTGAGCTTATCGAGCTGGCAGATGAAAAGGGCTTACTGGAAGCGATAGCCGGACATGCCAAAGACCCGCGCAAGGCGTTAGGCCATAGACTAAAGCGCATGAGGGGAAGGCAATTCACAGATGAACAAGGCCGGCGTTTCGAGTTCGGCCACCGTAGTAAGTCCTTTGGTGCGGTCTATCCGATTCGCTTTCTGGATGTCTGATTGACGTGCCCCCTACCCCTGAGTGGAAAGCTGCTGAAGTTCTCAACATATACCATGTTGGTGCTTTCAGCCAAAGCTAAAGCACCTTGCCATGTGCAACTTCGATTTGGGCGGGCATGGATTCGGATTACAGAAATAGTGAGCTTATCGAGCTGGCAAATGAAAAGGGCTTACTGGAGGCAATATCAGGAGACCCCATAGAGCTACGCAAGGTGTTAGGCCATAACTGAAGCGACTGCATGCTAGGCTGTTCACAGATGAACAAGGCCGGCGTTTCGAGTTCGGCCACCGTAGTAAGTCCTTTGGTATGCTCTATCCGATTCACTTTCTGGATGTCTGATTGCCGCGCCCCCGTGCCCCTGAGTGGAAAGCTGCTGGAGTTCGCCACATATACCATGTTGATGCTTACAATGGCCATGGGGGGGGTAAGGAGTCTTCTTAAGGTGTCATTGTAGTGCGGGGTCGTCTGTCTGCCAGCCTTTTTGAGCGAGTAGTGTGTGTTTTTTGTTTGGCACTCTATATCTGGCACTTTGAAAAAATCAGGGTGGACGCTGGCACTTTGCAGCGCGTAACGTGCTAGCCATAGGTGCAAACCGTGCCAGATAACCACAAGGCCAGTTAAAACACCATGGTTCCAAGCTATATTCTATATAGTTTTGTGGTCATGTGGTGTTCTTACATAGAGATTATAGGAATATAAACGGGGGCGCATATACTCAGTATGCCTATATAGATAGGCTGGGGGTGCGGGATCAAAAGACCACATGACCACAAATCAAGGTTTCATATGGTATGGCACGAACTGAAAAGACCATCACAAGACCATCACAAGACCATGAATCGGAAAAGGTGCTACTAGTGCTTGTGGATCGCCTTCTCAAGAAACGAGCTTTTATAAGTTTACTCGAGCTGCGCTCGGGCCCGTTACTGGTAAGTTATAATCACATGTTACTTGCCTGGCTATTTGGATACTCGTATCCGAAGACGTAACGGTTTTGTAACGAGTTTTATCAGAGAAATGCGCGGAAAAGAGCTGATTTGCAGCGAATTAAGAGAAGACGCACGATAGCCATAAACACCCAAAAACCTATATGACATAAGGGCTTTAAAGGAATACCCCCGGCGAGAATCGAACTCACATCTAAGGTTTAGGAAACCCTTGTTCTATCCGTTGAACTACGGGGGCGATGGGCAATTGATGGCTTATAGAC
>JALZUO010000090.1 GCA_023301565.1 Oligoflexales bacterium | reverse complement strand
GTCTCATCAGGTTACTACGTTCTAAATTACCGTTTGAAATTTTTCCGCCGTGAATCACCCATTAACCGAAAGTGGCTTAACGATTACACGGTGAAGCGATTTGGATTCAATTTTGATCAGCAACCGTTCTCAGATAAGACGATGAATTCACTCATTAATAATGGGCAGCACAGCTCTGCCTATCTTGCTTATATTGAGACACTGACCGAGGTCATAGGGAAGGATTTGGAAATCGAAAATGAAATTGTAAAACCATTTTGATCAACGTGAAAAAAGTTCAAATTACCGTGGTGACCTTTCAAGGTCATCACAACTACGGAGCAATGCTTCAAGCGTATGGGCTACAAGAGCATCTTTTTTCCTTGGGGTATAAGGTTCAATTTTTGAACTACATGCCCGCGCATATAATTTCAGGAAACCGCAAAGTTCCTAAAATTAACTCGGTGAAGAACCTTCTTAAGTATGTCGCGCTTCTTCCTTTGAAGAGACGCTTGGAAAAAAGACACCGCCTATTCGAGAGCTTCCGAAAGAAGGAGCTTGAGCTTGGGGAATTATATCAGACTTATGATGAGCTGGCCGGCTTTCCGCCGAAAACAGATCTCTACATTTGTGGAAGCGATCAGATTTGGAATTTTCAAAATGGGGGGAATCCAGTATTCTTCCTCGATTTTTTAGGAACGGAAACAGTACCCGCACTGAGCTATGCGGCCAGTATGGGAACGGGCACGCTCCCTGAGAAACATGAAGACCAGTTTCGCGAATGGGTGAAAATTTATCGGCATATCTCGGTTCGAGAAAAGAGTTCGGTCGAAGTTGTGAGCAGGTTTACGGAGAAGCCGGTTCATTGTGTTTTGGATCCGATTTTTCTGCTCGGCCGCGATCGCTGGGAGGACATAGCAGGAGAACGGCCCCTGAAAGAGAGGTATCTCGCTTTTTATTCGCTGGAGACCTCAGGTTGGATCGTTGATTGCGTGAAGTGGTTTGCGAAAGCCCTCGGATTGAAGGTTGTCATCTTAGGAAAGCCTGGGTCGCTTATTTTTCAAAAACGATGCCATGTTGCTCTCGATTCAGGGCCACGTGAATTTGTCTCTTGGATTTATCATGCTGACTTCGTGGTCACTAATTCTTTTCATGCCACGGCATTTTCATGCTATTTCGATAAGGCTTGCGCCATCATTCCTCACACCTCTCGTAATAGCCGAATGGAGAATTTGGTTAACTTGCTCCAATGTGAAGACAAGCTTCTTGAGTTAGACGAAGTTCTGACTGAGGAACGTCTTAAGACTTTAATGAAGGGGATTTCTCCAGCTGGAGAACAAGCTCTAGCGGACGCACAAGGCGATTCGAAGCGATATCTGATTGATTCGCTTTCTGATCTGGGTATGTCGTAGCCTAGTAGCTTCCTAATACTCGACAGAATTGCTCTCTCTCGCCGGACTACGAGTCCCCAAAAAATTCGAGCTTAAATAATTAAATGTTATTTAATTCATTAGAATTCTTCTCCCTCCTGATACTGACCTTGGGGTGCTACTATCTGCCTGTAGGAGGACGATTGAGGCGTCCCTATCAGATCCTCGTTTTACTTGTTGGGAGTGCTATTTTCTATTCGTGGGAAAATCCAAGGTTACTGTTACTGCTGTTTTTTTCCTGTATGTTGAATGCGCTTAGCGCGGAGAGAATTATTTTTCATCGGCGAACGAACCTCAATCAACGAAAAGCCAAGCAATGGGTCACTGGCGCAGTGGCAATTAACCTGCTCCTTCTGAGCTTTTTTAAATATGCCAAATTTGTTGTAGTTGATTTACTGAATTTTTCAGAAAATCAAGTTGTGGTCGAGTGGCTGACGACGATCCCTCTGCCTGTCGGGATTTCGTTTTTCACCTTTCAAGGAATTAGTCTCTTGATTGATCTACAGCGCGGTCAGGTAAGTGAACAAACAGAAGCCAGCTTGCGGGGGGGAGGAACAAAGAGACTGAGCTCAATCGCAGATGTTAGCTTCTACATCTCTTTCTTTCCGCAGTTGGTGGCTGGGCCTATTGTGAAAGCGCACGATTTTTTCGATCAAATTGGAGGGAAGCGCCTTTCGGGAATTGATTGGTTAACAGTCCGAAGGAGCCTGGTTTTAGGATATTTTTTGAAGGTTTTTGTGGCGGATAACCTTTCTGAGCAAACCGTAGTTTTGACACTCGGTGCAGATTTTCTTGGAGGGAAATCCACGATTAGTTGTTTGTGCCTGCTCTATGCCTACAGTTTTCAGATTTTTGCCGATTTTGCGGGGTATTCGTTGATTGCGATAGGATTGGCTACTCTTTTTGGATACCGGCTTCCGATTAATTTCAATTTTCCATATTTGTCGGTTTCGATCACTGAATTCTGGCGGAGATGGCATATTTCTTTATCTGAATGGTTACGGGATTATCTATATTTTCCCTTAGGGGGGAATCGTAAGGGGGCTAAGAGAACTTACTTAAACCTCTTTCTAGTGATGTTTTTGGGCGGGCTCTGGCACGGTGCGGCTTGGAAATTTGCGATCTGGGGAACCTTGCACGGCTCATTTTTGGCGGTTGAGAGGTTGTTTGGGCAGGCGAAAAAGCCTGCTTTGAAAAAAAACGCAAATGCTGGAATGTCGTTGGTAAAATGGTTCGTCACTTTCAACGCAGTAACCTTCGTGTGGTTAACATTCATGATGCCAGATTTAGCAAGCATTTCAGTTTTTTTAACCAATGTGATTGCAATGCAGGGACAGTTTAGCGGTTCGGCTGTGTTCGCGCTCTTGTTTTATGGGTTTTGGGTCGTGATCTACCATCTGTGGGGATGGGTGAAAGAGCATCGTGAGGCATTCGCTCAGAAGCTCAGTGGCCCTCGATGGGAGGGAGCTTTGCACGGATTGCTGCTCTTTCTTTTGGTCACAAACCCCGGTGCACCAAGGGGATTTATTTATTTTCAGTTTTAGCGAATGAATGGTTTGAAATATTTGCTAGCTGTTTTGCTGTCTTTGGCCGGGCTTTTCTTTGTGCAGACTTTTGCCCTCGATGCTGTGAATGGGATTCCAGGAAAGTCAGAGTCTAATTACTTTTCATCGTTAGGTCGGATCCAGGCTGGAATTCGGCGAAAACCTGAAATCATGCTGCTTGGGTCTTCTATCACGGGACGGTTGGCCGATGAAAAAGACGGTTTTGAAGGGGTGGCGAATCTCGGTTGCGATGGGGGGTCAGCGGTAGACACCCTCCGGGCAATCGAGTCAAATTTTATCCCGAAGGCGGAGGTTCTGATCGTGGAGTGTAACAATTTAACGAGAGGTCTGCAGAGTTTCGAGGGGACTGTCGGCGAGGCGATCGGCGGACTTTCGTTTCGTCTTGGGAATCGAATGCCTCAGTTGAGTTCGGCGGCGAGGCCGTCAGGTTTCTTTTACAGCCTATTGATGCGATTTAGACTCGATCCGAGTAAGGGACCCGAAGGGCCTCGCTTAGATGTCCGTTCTTCTCCATTTCTCGTTGAAGAGGCCACTCAGATCACCAATGAAGATGGGGAGTTAGTTACAGAACTTGCGCGGATTATTAACGATCTGAAGGATCAAGGCGTGCGGGTGCTTTTGGTGATGTATCCCCCGGGAGTCGAGGGAGATTCACGTAATCGAAAAATTGCACAAAATCTTTCACTTTCCACCAATACGCCCTATTGGGATTTAATGAATAAATTACCTGAAGGGAGCTTTGAATTAACAGATCAAGTTCACATGGATCGGAGAAGTGCTGATCGGACACTAAGAGCAATGTTAGATGAGATTGGTCGATAAAAGGATGAGGGGAAGTTTCTGTGTAATAAATTGCTAGTTCGGTGGGCTAGGAGTATGAGAGACCATAAAGCTCAGCTTGAGCTGATAA
>JALZUO010000089.1 GCA_023301565.1 Oligoflexales bacterium | reverse complement strand
CGCCACTGAAGCAGACGCCAATACAGAAATAGAACGAAAAGGCGCATCTGCTATAGCTGCCGGCGATCAAAACGGTGAGAGTGCAGCGGAGCCCAATGCAAAAATGAAGGCTGAACTACAAGCTTCGATGATGCAAAGCTCCATCCCGGTTAAGCCAGAACAAGAAATAGAAAAAATTGAGACACAACAAGAATCTCAAACAGAAAAAGCCTGCACAGAACCATCGGCGTTAGCAAAAGAAACTGCGGAAGCAAGACCGGCTGCAACAAAAATAGATGACACTGAAGAGCAGCTGCAAGCAGTGCAAAAGACAGAAGAAGAGAAAGTTCCAAAAATTTCATTATCAGCCGACCCTTTCACAGCAAAAGCTGAACTGTTGATGCACCTTTGCAAAATGCAATCATCTTGGGAACTAGCCTCACGAGAGCTCATTAAATGCATTGTCCACACTGGCTATAAGCGTGGGCAACTGTTCTTTGAACCAAAGGCTGGGCAAGCGATTCAAATGCACTGGCAAAAAATCGGAAAGAAAAAGCTTTTCCTTGGTAAACCGGCTGCCATGGAAGAGGCGTGCGTCGAAATTGTTAAAAAAGTGAGTGAAAGCGAGCGACCAGCCGAGTTAAGCATCACCGACCCCCTTCTAGACTTTTACGCGTACGACGAAGCTTCGAAACAAACAAAAAAACTTGCTTGGAAACCTGCTGTAAGTCCTTTTGAGATAACTTTTCTTTTGGAAAAACCACAAACAGAAGAACCGTCTGGCGAAATGCATAAAATCATCGTGCAAAGTGCGCAAAATGCATTTTCTATTTAGTTTGCTCGCATACCGGATGAATAACTAGAACGCCTTGAAGACGACTAAAGCAACGACTGCAAACAGCAGCACCGTAGGTACTTCGTTGAGCACCCTTAGCTGGAAACTTGTAAGGCTATTGTTGCCCTCTGCGAGCTGCCTTCTAATGCGCGCCCCATACATGGTAAAAACAGAAAGCATGACTACCAATAGCAGCTTTATGTGTAGCCAGCCTTGGCTTAAAAAGGCTGGATTTAAAGACAACATCGTAAACCCAGCTACCCACGTAACTAGCATGGCCGGAATAGTGATCGCACGCAACAGCCTACGCTCCATAACCTCAAGCATCCGAGCATTGGAAGTCTCTTTGTTATAGCCAACATGGTAGATAAATAAGCGATATAAATAGAGCAGGCCAGCCATCCAAGCAATTACTGCAAAGATATGAACAACTTTAGTCCACAGATAAATAGAGCCCATGAGTATTTCCCTTTAGTTTCATCTTGTTTGCAAAACAGTGGTCTCAGATCGGCAAGACCCTCTGCAGCGAGGTTTAGCATAGTAACACGCGAAAGTCTCGACTCCGCAAAGAAACCGAAAATCACCTATTTTTCTAGATTTGTAGTCTCGGGCATTTGCCGATAAACTTGCTTAAGTTCTTTTGGGAGAAAAAACATGCGTTTAGTCATTTGGTTGCACCCACCAGTGTTAAGCTTTTTATTTTTGCTCGTTGTCTTTTCTGCCTCCCAACAAACTGCAGCAGCCGAACCATGGATGTCTATTCGAAGCTCACAAAACTGTGCTGGCTGCCACGCCCCGGGCCGCAAAAATCTCACCCCAAAAGACCGAAGGTGCACTCTTAGCTGCCAAGGGTGTCACGTCAACCCAAGCGGGGGCGGAATCCGCAACACCTACGGAAGGTGGTTTGACGCGCATTGGCTAAAGTCATTCTCTATTAAGAACATGGGAGATCCAGCAGCTATAGCCCCGTCTGAAGAGCAAGCTTATGACCAAATAGGAGACTTTCTTTTCCAGACTAAAAACAAAAGACCAAGTAAAAGAAAAATAGCCGCAAAAGCTATGAAGGTGTTTAAGAAAAAACGGCGACAGAAATCAGCTTCAAAAGCCGGCCTAAGGTTAAAACGATCAAAGAACTACTATATAGACGATACGGCTCATGATCGATCGGACGGCCGAGAAGATGACATTGCTACTTCAGACGTAGAGTATTGGCTGCAGGTGCCTCAGTTAGACCCCAAAAGAAAAAGACTTGAAACCAAAGTAGATGGAGGCGGTAGCTTTCGCTACCAGCTTGTAAGCGTGCCAACCATAAAGGTGAACGACCAAGATTTTGAATCTCCGGACTTGCAGCACTTTCTGATGAATGCAGACATAGGTGTGCGTTGGAGGCCTGCAAAAAAACACCTAAACCTAGTTTTTGAACATAGGGTATTGGGCTCTCCTAGAGAGAACAGCTTCTCTGATCTACTAAAAGAAAGCCGGCCGAGGAGCATGTACCTGCTGGTCGACGATCTACCATACAATAGCTATTTTCAAGCAGGGGCCTATAGGTTCGGATTTGGGCGTGCAAGTCCAGATCATACCCTACTGACCCAAGAAATTTTGGCAGCAAGCACATCAGCTTCTAAAGCTTATAATATGAACTATCAAGCAGTGTCTGTAGGAGCCTCTCCAAACGTTCCTTTTGCAAACCTACACTATATCCACAAAGACATTAGCAATAGAAATGCCCAGGGCGAAAAATGGAAGGGTTTTGCAGGTCAGGTTGGCATGAAAACCGTCAGACTAGGAAGCACTGCAAGTTATTCTTTCTTACATTTAAGCCAAGAAGAAGCCTCTGGAAAAAATCAAACCCAGGCACACGCAGTACACCTCGGTGGGATGCTAAAACCTAAAATAGCTGGCAACTACCATCGCATCATCGGGCAGTTTGAGGCTTTACACCTTCGCAAAGAAAGGGCCGCCGTTGGCGTGTTGCCAGAAATCTCTGCAAAAGCAACCGCCGTCAGCCTAGATGGTTTGATGCAGATTTGGCGCGAAGTATACCTAAATGGTCAATACTCGTATTCAGACACAAACAGGGCAATGCAAAATGGCTCGAGCAGTCAATGGAGAATTGGCATCAAAGCTCACCTGCTTGCAGGCGTTGAAGTATCCATGCGTTATGGCTCTGATGTAGAGGTAACGGAGGAGTTCAATGGCAGGCCGTTTACAGAGCTAAGGTCAACGAGCTTTGTGCAGCAGGTCCACCTGTACTTCTAACCTAAGAGATGGCTGTGCTTTAGCCTGTGTGTAGCCATGCTACTTCAGTTCAATGTCTTTGTTTTACTGTTTGGTTTTGCTGTTTGCGGAAGGCGGGCTATCAAATAACCGAGAAAAGTTATCTTGGACTACTTTTGCTTTGTCCTCAAGTGAGACCCCTGTAAGCTCTGCCCAGAACTCTACCGTACCAACCACGTTTGCTGGCTCATTACGCTCGCCGCGAACAGGAGCTAAGTACGGCGCATCTGTTTCAGTCAACACTCTTTCAGGAGGAAGCTCTTTAAGCATCTTAATGAAGTTTCCGTTTTTAGCTGCATTGGCCGGGATGGAAAAATGAAAGCCGTGACTATTTGCATACTGAATAGCCCACTTCACCTTGCCGCAATAGCAGTGCATGATTACTTTTGGTGCTTCCATGCTTGCTAAAACTTCAAGGGTTCTTTTTTCGAGCTTACGTGAATGAACAATCACAGGTATGTTCGCATCGATTGAAATCTGGACAAGTTCGCGAAAGACCCTTTCCTGCTCTGCAAAGGTACCTTCTGAAGCCCAATACCCATCCATTCCACACTCACCAACCGCAACTATGTTTTTTTGCAGGCTCTGTTCCCGGATAAACTGAATTTCAGCATTCACATCGAAAGCAGTGATCTTTTCACCACCATAACTTTCATCAAGAAGACTATGGATAGCCTGAATAGGGTATATTCCTAGGGCAGCAAGGACCTCTGGGTAAGTTTCGCTAAGCTGCAAAACTGTGCGGTTTGATTCTGGATCCAAACCATTGCAAACAATCGAATGGACTCCAGCGCTTTTTGCACGCTCGATAACGTCCGGTAAATCTCCGGTAAAACGCTCGTGCGTAAGGTGAGTATGTACATCTACAAACATGCTTAAAATCTACTCAAATACGGCAGAGTATTCAATCTATTTCTTTTTAGTATGGCGTAAAGCTTAAGAGCGTCTTTTGGGTCTGTACAAAAGCATAGGGGCCAAACCTAAAAGAAGTAACGCCACTGGGATTTGGCTTCCATGGCCTTGGCCACCGACAACCCCACACCCTCCAGAGCTATTTGACTCAGCAAAAACCCGGCTAGTCTCTGTCAATCCAGTTCCTAGCCCTTCAATCGATGGTATTGCCGTAGGATTAGGGCAATTTACATCTGTAAGAAAACTATCAAAGCCCCGCGCAGAACTTACAGCGCAGATTTCCTCAGCATGCTCACCATCAAAATTGTTACGGTCTGCCGTAAACAGCGCCAAAAAAAGATCTCTATAACCGCTATCAAAAACAAGTAGGTCCAGGGCATCAATAAAAAGCTCTGTAACTGTATCCCTAGCGATACCATGGACATCTGTCAGGTCCCAAAGCGCGCCAGAAATAACCTGCCCTAGAAGATGCGACTCATCACTAGAAAAGGTTCCGTCGTCAATCCTATAAGAGTTCTCACCTGAACGTAAACACCCGCTTTGAGCACAAGTCGTGCTATTTTCAGCACAAGTACTTTCACCCAGACAAGCATCACCCGAATGCGCAAAAGCCAAAAAATCCGCGCCGCCTTCGTGTATAGTAAGAGCTTCACTGCCCCTAGTTGCCTGCTTTAAAGTCTCAAAAATAACAAAGTGTCCAAGCTCATGGGCAACTACATCCACATCCAAACCAAGGTTTTGAAGGTCTCTACCGTCCCCTGAGCCTAGGCGAATCATGGGCAAACCAGACTCTGTTGCTTCACCAGGTATAAAAACAGCGTTATTTGGATTATCGCTAACTCCAAAAACATTGCGCACTGATATAGTCAATGGGGCCGCTCCATAAAAGTTAAAACCTTTATCTACATAAGAAGAAAAAGCCTCTCTTACGTGTGCAAATGCATTTGCTTCTTCAAATTCATCAGAATTTTGATCGTACCCAGAATAGTTACGATCTGGTTCGCTTGCACGTGAGCCTGTACTAACGTCGGTGACAAAAAAGGGAGAATCCATATGGTCAGAATTTGCAGAAAAATCCGAATAGTCATACGTATCAGTTACACCTTCGTCTGGGTTGCGAACATACGCCTCCACCTTACCGTCTACAGAAAAGGATTGGTCTACAATTTCAACTTCACTATCAGCACGAACACGCGCAAGCATAGGCAATCGAATACGTGGATCTACAAAGCTAACCTCTGTCGTCCAGCTTAACTGCTCATCTTCTAAAGAAAGACATGGATCAGCTACGGCTATTTTATCGGCGCCAGGAACAATGGCATAGAGTTTATCTAGCGCCTCTGAAGCCGACAAAGGTTGGGTTTGAGCTAAGCCTAAATACCCCTGCTCCACGGCAGCTTCACTTGGCCTAAATGAGGTCCTGATATAGTCGCCCGTCAAGACCATGTCACCATTGTTTTGACATAGATCACCTGCAGAGTGCTGCATCTTGGTCACTCTTGTACTTTTGTTTTTCTTATGTATCCCGTTTATAGATACACCAATTTTTTTCAAAGCACCTTTTACTGTGTCTTCGATACTGGGCGAGAATAAAGCTAAAGAGTGCAGATCACTTGGAAGGTTTTCTTTTGCCATAAAAGGATGGATCTCAAGGGGGTTTTTTCCACTTTTTTGAAATTTCTTCACACCTGATAAATGCTGCCCTGCTTTAAAGTAAGAAGCTCCCTGCATTGAAAAAGCAAATGGAGCTCCTAAAGCGAGTCCCCAAACCAAGGCATATGCGGTGTATTTCATCTTCTCTAACCTTTCGAAAAAACCCGTCTATAAGGTTTGATCGGTAGGTTTTCTAATTTCTTTTGGGTCTAATAATTAATCAGATGATCTTAGTGGCTTAGGATTTTTTAAGCAGAGTCTGAAAACCTGCCTCTTATACTAAAACCGGCAGAATTTGCCTGAACTCTGATTTCGTAAAAGATTACGAACACTGATTGGATATGTGGTGGCGGCCGAAACCCCAGGCACTACCTAAGGTCTATGATTCGCCTCTAATTTAAGCACCAAGTAAAGCGGTGAGCCTTGCTGTAATGATTGAACTAATTGGCATTTTTTTTCGGGATTTCCACAGCAAGTGTGCATAACTAGCCTGTCTATTCCTGCAAAGCCGCTAGCAGGAGGTGTCCAGCCAGTTCGCTGAATATATAAACAAATCTTCACTTTGAAATATTAAAAGTTTGGTCAATTCTTTGTTGGAATTTAAAGAAATATTCTGGCAGCATTGGAAGTTTAAAAAATTTGGAGGTACTTCTTTTGAAAGCTTGGTCAATTCAAGGCAACACTCAGAAGCTTGATGGAGGTGCAATGTTTGGAAACGCACCAAAAGCAGTGTGGCAAAAGTGGTGCACGGTAGATGAAAAATCACGTATTCATTTGGCTTGTCGCTCGCTCTTGTTAGATATCGGTGGAAAAAAAATACTGCTTGAAACCGGTATAGGAAGTTTTTTTTCTCCAAAACTAAAAGAAAGATTTGGAGTTGTAGAAGCACAACACATGCTTTTAAAAAATCTAGAAAAAATCGGTACAAGTCACGATCAAATTGACTATGTCATTCTTTCGCATTTGCACTTTGATCACGCCGGGGGTTTGCTATCTCCCTATAAAGAGGGGGAAGATCCTAAGCTTCTTTTCCCAAAAGCAAAATTTGTCGTAGGGGAGCTAGCCTTTGATAGGGCTATTAGACCACATAGACGTGATGCAGCTTCTTTTATTCCAGCTTTGCCCGCTTTACTCAAAAAAAGCGAAAGGTTGATCTTAGTGGAGCAAGGCAAGAGCTTTCACCCAGAAGTTTTCCCTGAGTATCTTGAGTTTATTTACTCTGACGGTCACACCCCAGGTCAAATGCACGTGTTGATCCAAGGAAAAAAAGAGAAGGTTCTTTTTGCTGGTGACCTTATCCCGGGCAAAGCCTGGGTACATTTACCGATCACTATGGGGTATGACCGGTTCCCAGAAAAAGTCATCGATGAAAAATCGAAACTCTACGAAAAAATATTAGACGAAGACATCCAGTTGTTTTTTACACACGACATCGATCACGCAATGGCCAAGATTAAAAAGAACGAAAAAGGTAGGTTCGTAACTACAGACACACAAGAGTCGCTTGTAGAATACGCCCTTTAAAAAGAAAAAAGTTTGGCTCGCTTTTAAGCGCAAACCAAACTCGGGATAGAAATCAGAAGGCTGAAGGTGCTTCACGCTTACAGGAAGAGTGAGGAGAGAGAACAAGAAGCAACAACGAGGAGGGATACCAGAACAGATCAAAATGTTTTTTCTCTAAACCATTTGATCATAAGGTGAATGCGCGTAGTAACAACCTCAGCCTATGATTGTGCTCAGGTGGGGAGATACCCAAGCACACTTCTATAGTTGCAGCTATCGTTCCACATTTTAAAGCTAAATCAGTCCAGATTTTTTGTGAAAATATCTTTAATTACAGCAGGTTAAAAAAAGACCCCTTGGTAAGGCAAATAGACCTACACTCCAAGGAGTCTTCAGCTGACAACTTTATCTACAAAATACGCTCGCCCGTGCCTCAAAGAGGATTTAAACTTCTGCTGCTTCTTCCTCTGCCGGCTTTGCTTCGACCTTAGCAGGTCCTTCTAGAGCTCCTGGGACGTTTTCTTTTGGTACCCAGCGTTTTTTATGAAAAACCAGTATCCATTTTGTAGCTTTGCCTTCTACCTCAGAGTTTACAAACTGCTCCTTAGCCTTTCGAGAAAAGCGAATGATGGCAGGGTTACCTTCTGGATCCTTTGGTGGCGCGCTAAGCAAATACTTAAACTTCGGGTCTAGCTCTTCTTTATGTCTAATCAAGTCAGCGACTTGTGGCTTTCTGGTCTCTCGTGATTTCGGAAACTCACTTGAAGCTAAAAACAGCCCTGCAGCACCGTCTCTTAAGACAAAGTAGCCGTCCGATTTTTCACACTCGAGCTCAGTCATATGAATTGGGTCGGCCCTGGGCGGAGCAACCTCACCGTTTCTGAGTAGCTTTCGCGTATTTTTACACTCTGGATAGGTTGAACAACCAAAGTACTTACCAAAGCGCCCCGTATTAAGATGCATGTCTTTTCCACACTTGTCACACTCAACAAGAGGACCATCGTAACCTTTAAGCTTAAACTGGCCTTCTTCTACAAAGAAACCGTCACAGTCAGGGTTATCGCTACAAATATGAAGTTTGCGGCTTTCATCAATCAAGTAATGGTTCATTGCTTTATTACAGGTGTCGCAGCGGCGTAAAGACTGAATCTCAGCTACGTTGCCTTCATCGTCGTCTAAGCCCTCGCCTTTTACGGCCTCAGACTCTTCTCCAGGCACTAGGTTCAATGTGCTCTTGCAGCGTTCTTTTGGCGGAAGCCCATAACCTGAGCAACCTAAAAACACGCCTGTGCGGCCAGTACGAATACCCATTTTTCTCGAACACTCTGGGCAATCAATATCGGTTAGCGTAGGGTCGTTGCCACGCATATTTTCTTTGGCGTAGTTAACCTGATCCAAAAAGTCTTCATAAAAATCATCTAGCAACATCTGCCAGTTAGCATCACCGGCTGCGACGTCATTGAGGTTCTCTTCCATGCCTGCAGTAAAACCGTATTCCATCAGGTTTTTAAAACTTTCAACCAGACGTTCTGTGACGATCTCGCCCATTTTAAGACAGTAGAACCTGCGCTTATCTACTTTGACAAATCCACGATCTTGTATCGTAGAAATAATAGCAGCATAAGTAGAAGGTCGACCAATACCCTTCTTTTCCATTTCTTTTACGATACTCGCTTCGGTAAACCTTGGAGGTGGCTTGGTAAAGTGCTGCGAAGGAGTCACGCTATTTAAAGTAAGTTCTTCACCCTCTTTAACTTCGGGAAGGCTCTGGTCCTCATCACCTTTTCGCTTGAGCGTTGGTTGAACACGGGTGTAACCGTCAAACTTAAGCACGCGGCCGCGAGCCTTAAGAGTATAGGGGCCTTTTTCTACAAACAGGTTTGTGGTGTCGTAGTTTGCAGGCACCATCTGACAAGCTACAAATTGCCTCCAGATCATGTCGTAAAGCCGAACCCCATCCTTATCAATCGTAGATGGAAGCTTATCTGGAGCTACAGTGACATCCGAAGGCCTGACAGCTTCATGGGCCTCTTGCGCGTTTTTCTTTGCAGCATAAACCTTTGGATCAGCAGGCAAGTACTCTTTTCCGTACTCAGTAGAAACAAAGCTACGGCACTGTTCCACCGCATCTTTTGAGAGGTTTGTACTATCTGTACGCATATAGGTAATAAAACCTTGTTCATACAATCGTTGTGCCAAAACCATGGTTTTTTTTACGCCAAAGCCCAGCCGCACACTCGCCCCTTGCTGAAGAGTAGAAGTGATAAAGGGAGCCGACGGCCGTGTCGAGGTTGGTTTCTTTTCAACTCGAGCAACCAAAAACTTACCATCACGCACAACCGAAGCTGCTTTACTGGCTTCCTGTTCGTTTATAGCTTTAAAAGGCTTATCGTTTTCTTTAGTCAAATGAAAATCAATAGCTTTCGCATCACCTGAACTCTTTTTCGTATCAGCGTGGATTTCCCAGTACTCGTCAGGGATAAAAGCTTTTATTTCTTTTTCACGTTCGTAAACCAAGCGTACAGCCACAGATTGAACTCGCCCTGCAGACAGTCCCCTTGCAACCTTCGCCCAAAGAATCGGAGAGATCATAAAGCCAACAATACGGTCCAAAAACCTACGAGCCTGTTGCGCGTGCACTAAATCAAGGTTGAGCTCACCGGGTTTTTGGAAAGCTTTTTGAATAGCGTTTTTGGTGATCTCACCGAAAACAACACGCTTAAACCTGGAAGAATCCCCGCCAATAGCTTCACGCAAATGCCAAGCAATAGCTTCTCCTTCACGGTCCATATCAGTCGCCAAAAGAATCGATTCGGCTTTTTCAGCGTGTTTTTTGAGGTCATTTACAACCTTTTCTTTTCCAGGAAGAATCTCATACCTAGCACTCCAACCATTTTCTGGGTCGATAGCCATACGTTCAAAAAGCTTCACTAAATTTGCCCGGTCTTTTTCTTTTGGGCTCTGCTTCTTTTTCGTTTTTTTCTTTTTTGTCGTTGTCTTCTTTACCGGTTTTTCTTCTTTGGTTTTTTTTCCACCGCTCGTAGGCAAATCACGGACGTGACCTACACTAGATTTAACCAGATACTTCGAACCTAAATACTTGCCGATGGTTTTTGCTTTTGCCGGTGATTCCACGATCACAAGGGTTTTGGCCATACGGGTATTCCTTTCATTTTGTTAGCTTATGCCCGCTAAATAAAGCCTTTAGCTAGCGGGTGGGAAATGTCTCTTCGTCGAACACAAAGTGTTTATTTTTTACACTCCCATTAGCTCTGCACGACATAATTCTAACATATGAACCATTTAGGCAAGTGCTTGCCTAGATTTTAATCAAAACTGCTGCGCAATTACCCTTTGGGGCCAGCTACAGTTCTATGTACAATATCAAGCCCGGGAGAGGTTTCGGGATTGATCCATTTTTTGTTGGAGGTTCAACGTGAGCGAAGAAGTATTAGTAGTTGCGAGCAAAGTCAAAAAACACATCAAAGAAAAGTCTGGGATGAACACATCATCCTCAGTTATGGCAGCTTTGACGGCGATCATTGAAAGAGAGTGCGACAAAGCTATTGCCAGCGCACAGGGTGAAAAAAGAAAAACGGTTATGGACCGCGACTTCGGCGGTTAATCGTCCCTTATTTTGAAGCTGACGGTTTTCTTCTTACCCTCCGGGTTTTTGAAGAAGCCTTTCGCTTCGAAACTTTTGATGCCTTTGACTCGTCTGAGGACGAGTTAGGCTTTTCTGAAGAGTCTTTAGCTTCATCTGGCTGACGTTTTGTAGCTTGTTTTTTGCGTGTTTTCTTACGCCTTCCTACAGGCTTTACCGCAGGAAACTTTTTCCAGTTCAACTCGTGTACATCATCTGAAATTTTTTTCAGATCTTTATGAACTGTATTTTCCGAGCCACACCAAAGGGTTAAAGTCACACCAGACTCCTGAGCTGCTCGCACAGCAGGTATCAAATCGCTATCTCCAGCAACTAAAATCGCATGCTGAATATGACCAGCAGCGCTGTGCCGAACGAGGTCACAAGACAACAAAACATCTACCCTCTTTTGCTCAAAGTATTCGCGGTCTCCATCACGCCTTCTTTCTAGCTTTCCAAGACGTAACTGCCAGCGCGAAAGCTCTCCAAGCTCTGCCGCAAAGCTGTCGTGAGCCTCCATCCGCCTTGTTTCATCTGCAGTCGGGCTCCCAGACATCCAGGGCGGACAATGATAAAAATAACACCGAAGAAGATCCACAGGGATACGGTCTCGCAAGGGCTCAAGCAAGTAGTCAGCAATATGCGAATACTTGGGGTTAACCCGTGCTGTATGCATCTGCTTTTGAAGATACGCGCCGTCTATAAATATTGCTGCTCTCATGATAGTTGCTCACCTTTTGTTTGCTTCACGCCCTCATGCGCTCATTATAGCCTAGAAAAAATTTGTAGAACTGTTAAATTCTTACCTGTATTAAAAAGAGGCACAAGATGGCGGACAATCAAAACATTCTCATTGTCATAGTTGAAGATGACGAAGATATCCGCGAACTGCTTGAATACAACTTAAAAAAAGAAGGTTTTTTAACTCAAAGCTTCAATGATGGTATTGGGGTTGTAGAAAAACTTGAGGTCTTGCCTCAAGCACCACACCTCGTTTTGCTAGATCTAATGCTTCCAGGTGAAAGTGGTCTTAGCCTTTGTGAGAAAATCAGAGCCTCTGACAACTTAAAGCACATACCTGTTTTAATGGTTACCGCGAAGGGTGAAGAGTCAGACATTGTTTACGGCTTAGAAAAAGGTGCTGATGATTACATTATTAAACCGTTTTCTCCTCGCGAGCTTATTGCCAGGGTAAAAAGCCACCTTCGAAGGTCGAGCTTCACAAACAAAAACACCCACTCCAAACAGATCATTTTCGGGCCTATCCGCCTTGAACTAGAAACGTTTGAGTTAACCTTAGACGGAAAAAAAACAAGCCTTACCCTAGCCGAGTTCAAGCTGCTACGCACGCTGCTTTCTGATCCGGGCAAAGTCTTTACTCGCAGCAAGCTTGTGCATAGCATAGCTGGCGAAGGAACCTATATTGTCGAAAGAAACGTAGACGTACACATTCGGGCCTTAAGAAGAAAAATGGGCTCTTGGTCTGCTTTAATTGAAACCGCAAGGGGTATTGGTTATTCGATAAAGCCTCGCCCAGAACAGCAGGAATAGGCCGTTAGCATGAATCCCTCCGTTGCATTATTTGTTTTTTTATCCGTTTGTTTGGCATTGCTTCTTTGGCTATTGCAAACGCAAAAAACCCAAGCTACAACCCTACAAGGAGACCTTGAACTAAAAGACCATAGGCTTTCACAAGCCTTGTTTGAAAAAAACAAACTACACAGCATATTGGCAAATATGCACGAAGGCATTGTTTTTCTTGATGCCGATAAGCGGGTAGCTTACCACAACAATTCAGCTTTACTTATTTTTGGGATCATCCCCGGAACCTACATTGGCAAGCCGCTGGACTCCATACTTGGTTTTGAGCCGTTAGATGCCTGGATCAATTCAATTGCCGCCAGCAAAGAACCAGGCTCATCCGAAACTGAATTCAAGCTTTATGTAGGCGGCATAAAAAAACTTATTGGAGTCCAAGCAATTCGGTTTGACCTCGGTCAGGGGTCATCCAACATGACTATTTCGATCAAAGACCTTACCAAGTCGTATCAAGTAGAAAAAATGCGCCGTGACTTTGTCGCCAACGTTTCACATGAGCTAAAAACCCCCCTTACAGCTGTTAGAGGGTACACGGAGACGCTACTTGATGGAGCCATGTCAGATCCTGCTACTTTAGAACGGTTTCTTGGTAAAATCAAAACAAACGGCGACAGGCTGCATGCTCTGGTAAACGACATTTTAGGGCTCGCTAAGTTTGAATCAGAGGAAAATCCCGATCCAATTGTACCTGTGCAGTTATCTCCAATCCTAAGCAAGGTAATTCAAGAGTTCGAAAGCCTGATTGAAAAAAAGAGATTTACCATAGACTCTGACTTTTCTGCTGACCCTACCGTCCTGGCAAACGGCGAAGGAATAAAAAATATCTTTCGCAACCTTTTTTCTAACGCCCTGCGCTACACCCCCGATGGTGGCACGATCAAACTTGGCCTTGGCACCAAACGTGATATGGGCCTTCTAACGGTGGAAGACAACGGAGTTGGAATTCCCAGTTCAAAGATCCCGCGTGTATTTGAAAGATTTTACCTTGTAGATAAGGCGCGCTCTGGCGAGCTTGGCGGGACAGGGCTGGGCCTTAGCATTGTAAAAAACCTTTGTAGCCAGTTTGGTGGTTCGGTTTACGTGGAGTCAGAGCCCAGCAAAGGGTCGAAGTTCACCGTAGAGCTACCGCTGGTAAGCCCAGGGGCCGAAACTACTTAGCTTAGCTATTTTTTGACTTCAAGCCCTAAGAACAGCAGATTTCTAAAAAATTAGGCTTTAAAAAATTCCAGAACATGGGTTTAGTTTGGAAGATAAGGTACTATCTCGAAGATCTTTTTCACTTAAAAGTTCTGCAGATCTATATTTATCTCGAAGCTTTTTTTGTGCTTTGCGAAACTTTAGTTTTTTGCGCAAAAATCTGGATTCATTGAGCCACGAACCACCAAAAAGAGCCGCACCAGAGACGAACAGTGTATAAGACAATACGGTACTAACTTTGGCTGAAGAGTCACCCATGGTGCCAACTAAAAAAGCGACATTCGCAATATTGGTAAGTCCGAAGTTGACCCAGTTTGCTCTAAACTCTCTTTTTTCAATTGGAATTCTTTTGATCGTTCGAATCCACTTGGCATAAGACCAAAACAAATGTGAAGAAATTACATAGGTAAGCCCATCAGCTAAACCTGTTCCGATGATTCCAACCGGCTCCCAGGCAGAACTAATCTCTGTTGTACCTGAACCTACCTGCGCTAACCTAATAAATATCGTAAATGGCAGGGCCGTGATAAACCGTTTGGCAAATATGTCAAACTCAGCGCGTAGTTTGCTGTCTGCAGCTTCAGAATTTTCTTTTTTAAGCGATTTAAACAAATTATAGTCGCGGTCAAACAGCCATTTCGAATAACCATCGACTCCAGCCTGAATACCTCCTTCATAGCCGCCAGAAAACAGGATAGCCGAACCAGCTGCCATGGCCTTGTAAGTCATTTCAGGCTTGCCCCGATAGGCTTCAATTATTACGTCAAACTCGCCTAAAGTTGTAAATCCCATTGCTACCACGCAGGTAATAGCCGTAAGACCAAGTTCCACCCGAGCTTTCTTAATGCGTTTTAGGTCATCCTTTAGGCTAGCTACCTCTTCTTCTCTTTGTGCGTTTTCGAGCTCTAGGCTGATGTTTTTTTCTGCTAGTTTAAAGGCTCTTTCCTCACCTGCCTGCCTAGCCTCAAACATATCTTTCCAACCGGCTTTGATTCTATCGAGCTTTTTTTGGTGTGCGCGGTCCTTTGATTTTGGAAGAAGTTTATTTAAATGCTGCCAGGTTTCTTCCCAACTCTTGTGCATAGAAACCAGCTGAACAGGGAGGTATTTCTTACCGTTAATGGTAACCATTTTAGATTCAGCACCTGACTCGCTGACGTCCGAATTGCCTGCTTTTATTACCGAGGCAAAACAGAAAAAAATCGAAACCGTTATAAGTAAAATCTGCGTCCACCAGATATTCTTTTGGTCGAAGGAAAACAAATAGGAAGAGGGTAAATCGTTTGACACTGGTCTTTGTGCTTTCTCAAAATTACGGTAGCCAATTGATCTATGAACACCGGCTCTTCGTTCGGGATAGCACTTTTCTGACTGACCAGTCAACCAAGAAAGTGTAGTATTGAACGGTTTAAATACGTTTAGAAGAGATTTTGAGGTGGGTCAACTTTTTTTTTACATTTCTCCGCACACCTTTACCTCGCTGTAAACATGGGACAATCGGCCAGTTTCTTTCTAGACAAGTATGAATCTGATAAAATTAGACCTTTTTTAACGAATTCCCCTTGTTTTTTAGGCCCTTTCGCTATTGCTATTTTAAAACGTTCAAGTTAGCGTCCCCTTCAAGTCAAGGCATTGCAGCCCGCGATGGTACTTAAAAACTTAATTCTTGAGGTAAAAAATATGGGCAAAATTTATGTAGGCAACCTGCCGTACGGCACAAGTGAAACAGACCTAAATGATTTATTTAGTCAAAAAGGTGAAGTTGTATCCGTAAAAATCATCACCGACCGGTTTTCTGGAAGATCTAAAGGGTTTGGCTTTGTAGAAATGGCTGGAAATGACAACGATTCCGAAGCAATTGATGCCTTCAATGGTTATGAGCTTTCTGGGCGACCGCTTCGAGTAAACGAAGCCATCGAAAAACCAAGATCAGAATCAAATGGAGACAGCAGGTACTAGTTACGATTACATGCGTTTATAAAACGTCATGTTTAACTACCTGCTTAATATTTTATGCTGTTTGACACAGCACTGCACCCTGTATTTTGGCGTTGTGTCTTACACCACCGCAGCGAACGCGTAGATGCAAAAAGTTTGCGTTTGTTGCGTAGGCGCAGCGCTTTTTTGGCTGTCGCCGCTACATACGCTGCTCCTTTTTTGCAGCCACAAGTGTCCGCGGCTGACTTAGCACTTACCTTTACCCACCACCCGAAGATTAGCTACTTTCAATACCACCGAACCCGCACCTTTGCTCTAGATGCCTGGGTGCAGCAATTAGGCGACCGCGAAGCTATAATTTTTTTAGGTTCTGGCTATGATTCAAGGCCAGCAAGCCTTTTAGCCCAAAAGCGAGCTGTTGTTGCAATCGACCAGGTGCAACGTGAGCGTATAACCGGATTTCGAAATTTAAAATTGGATCTAAATGCGGAATGCAAAAAAATCATCGACCAGCTACCACCAAGTAAATGGGTCATGGAAGGTGTGTCTCCATATATTGGCGCCAATACACTTTTGAGGTTGTTGGAAGGGTCCAGCTGCACCGGCGGTTGGATAGATCTATACTCGCAAAAATTTTTAAAGCCACTGCATTTTTTTTGCAAAAACAAACTAAAGCCTGCTTTTAACACTGAAGAAGAGCTACATAGCCTCAGCGCAAAATTTGCAAAACTTGGCGTCGAGGTCATGGCCTTCGGTGATACATGACCGGCAAGATTGAGTAGTGATCCTTCGCGGCCGGGTACGCATGAATTCGGCCGACACAAAGCCTGTAGGCACAATAATCAAACTATAGCCAAGAAGAATCAAAAAAGTAGCTA
The DNA here is from genome assembly GCA_023301565.1 of Oligoflexales bacterium. GTDB lineage: Bacteria > Bdellovibrionota_B > Oligoflexia > Oligoflexales > JALZUQ01 > JALZUO01. The sequence goes on along the minus strand of JALZUO010000089.1, from coordinate 18,184 downwards.
ACACCTTGCCAGCTTGGGTCATAGGCACCAGGTCTCCATAGCCAACGGTGGTCATAGTCACGGTCGCCCAATACATGCCGTGGGGAATACTTTTAAATTTAGAGTCTGCCATCCCACTTCGATGATTACCTTCTAGCTCATACATGGCAGCACCAGCTATCGTAATTGCAATGACCACAACAGATATAAAAACGATGACCTTAGACCGTGCTTTCCAAATAGCCTCGCCCAACTCCTCGGCACTAGATAAAAGGTTAACCAGTTTAAAAATCCGAAATATCCGCAGTAGCCTCAACGCACGCACAATCGTCAAGCTAGAGCCAACCCCAAAGAGACCTTGTAAAAAAGTAGGTAAAATAGCCAAAAGATCTACGACACCGTAAAAGCTAAGGGCGTAGCGGCTTGGCCTAGCTACGGCATAAAGCCTAAGGATGTACTCAACGGTAAAGCCAATGGTCAGTACCCATTCAAAAAAACGCAGCCTTTCTAACCAAAGCACTTCCACATCGGTAGGGCTTCCAGGAATTTCTGGGATCATAGACTCTAAGCATATAGCAACCACGCTCAAAACTATGGCTATAAGGAGACTGATATCGAAAAACTTGCCCCAAAAGGTGTCAGCTTCGAAAATAATTTCATGAATTTGATTTTTTAACTTTTGATTATTCTGCACGTATTTGACCTCTGCTTTAATTATACCAGAGACTAGGCAAGCTGCTGCGCAAAATCCTGGAAGGACTCTACCCTATGGCCTACCGGAAGTTTTTCCTCCAGCAGAGGACCGAGATAAAAGCACGTGACCTTGTTGCCGTCTGTGAACTCCCTGATGATATTTAGCCTCTTCAAGAAACCTGGCGGCCTACTACCTCCGGCCGAAACCCAAAGGTAGTCTGGCTGTTCTCGTTCGAGCGCCCCCTTTAGAACAGCGATCGGTACATCAAACCCTAACTGAATGCTTTGAATATCTGAGGCCAATGTGTATTCGGCAAGGTACGTCGGAAGAACATCGACTTCGTACCCAATATCAACGAGCAAACACTTTTTGCTGCGTTTTTGTTCTGTAGGAAGAACCAGTTTTGATTTTGCATAGGTAAGTACCTTTCGTGTTTGGTCGAGCGCTCTGTGCAGCACCAAGCACTCTTCGCTAGGGTGAACACAATCAGCACGCAAACTAAGGTAAGCAGGGTAGATAAGCTTATCTATGGCTCCAGGCAACCCATTCAAAACAAGAAAGTTAGACTGCAACAGGTCAACCATTTTAAAGATATTCCCTGCCTGCATCGCACTTTTATACTCTTGGACAAGATCTGCTATCACGATGGACTGTGCAGCTTTTATTTTTTTACCAAATTTTTCGGGATCATTTTCTTGGATAAACTCAAACAGGTCGTTATAAGCGATCTTTCTGTGACCACCAGAGGTTTTATGCGCTCTAATGACTCCCCTATCGACCCAGCGTTTAATGGAAGACTCGCTGACACTGAGGTAGTCTGCAGCCTGCTTTGTAGAAAGTAGTTTTTCAGTTGAATCACACATGTCATTATTCTGCTTTCTGTAAAAATATCCGGCAACTCCTTTCTTAAGTACCTATAAACATTGTACTATATTTCTATAAGTGCGCGATTTGAACGTTTTATAAGCTTTAAAGCTGTGCTAGCTCTGTGCTGATAGAGGTGATAGGTTCTGCTCGCTAGCCCTGTTTCTAGTGCTCGAGCTAGCCCTAAATAAACCGCCTGAATCCTTAAGGAGATAAACATGGCTCGTACTTCTAAATGGCTCTTATGCCTAACACTTACCACTGTCTTGAGTGGATGCATTTTTGGTAGCAAGAAAGAGACAACGACGCATGAAAACCATGCAGCTATGAAAAGCAAAGTCACAGAGATTAAAGATACCGCCAGCGCCGAGGTCGCAAAAACTGCAGCAAATGCTAACTGTGATGCTGAGCTAACGGCAGGCGACAAGATGCAATACAACACAAAATCTTTAAGTCTAAAACAGGGCTGTGGAAAGATCACGTTAAAAAATATTGGCAAAGCCCCTAAGGTTGCCATGGGCCACAACGTACTTGTTGTAAAAGAAGCCGACTATGCAGCAACTATGACGGCTGCCATGAGTGCGCGCAAAACTGATTTTATCCCCGCAAGCGAAAAAGTGCTAGCGTATTCAAAGCTATTGGGCCCAGGCGAGGAAGACACCTTGGATTTATCTAAACTTCCAGCTGGAACTTACACTTATTTTTGTAGTTTTCCAGGTCATGCAAGCCTCATGAAAGGTGTTTTAACCATCAAGTAAAAAACTTATTGAGAATCATTCTCTTTTAGGCTTTACTCGCAGTCTAACTGAAACGGACTGCGAGCAACCAACTATGCTTAAATACACGGTAACTATTATTCTTGGCCTTAGCCTTATTGCAGCTGGATACTTGTTTTTATACCCTGAGGGAACAAAACACGCACTAGGGACGCCTTCTGGTACTGGCAACCGAACTGACAGAGGTTTTGAGAGGGCCGTTCTTCAATATACTTCTATTGCAAAGGCCAACTACGAGGATTCATGGACCACAGCCACAAGGTTGAAAGGTTCTATCGATGCATTTTTAGCAAGCCCATCGGCATCAACTTTATCTGACGCAAAAATAGCCTGGAAGCTTGCGCGCAAGTATTACCAGCAAACTGAAGTTTTCCGTTTTGGAAACCCAGAAGTCGATGCATGGGAAGGCAAAGTAAATGCTTGGCCACTCGATGAGGGTTTGATCGATTATGTCGAGGCGAGCAGTTATGCAAACAGTGGTGACAACCCCTATGCAAACGCAAATATCATTGCTAACCCAAAGCTTTCTTTAAGCGGCAAAACATTAGATACAACAGTTCTAAACGCTGAAAGCCTGCAGGCACTGCATGAAGTCGACGGCGTAGAATCAAACGTAGCGACAGGCTACCACGCCATCGAATTTCTCCTATGGGGCCAAGACTTACATGGCCACAACCCTGGAGCTGGCGACAGAAAATACACAGATTACGACGTGAAAAACTGTACCGGCGGCAACTGCAAGCGCCGAGCAGATTACTTGATTGCTGTGGCAGACCTATTGATAGCAGACCTCCATGAAATGGTTAGCATGTGGGGAAAAGGCGGAGCTATATTCCAAAGGTTTATGAGCGAAGATAAGCGAAAGTCCATAGGCAGAATCATCACAGGCATGGGGTCGTTAAGTTACGGTGAGCTTGCGGGCGAACGAACGATGCTAGGATTGCTGCTAGGTGACCCCGAAGAAGAACACGATTGTTTTTCGGATAACACCCATGCTTCACATTTTTATAATGTGCTGGGGCTTAACAATGTACTAAAGGGTGAGTACAGATCTCTTGATGGAAAACAGTTGGACGGTATCGGTATTAGCGATTTAGCAGCTAAGACTTCGCCTAACCTGCAATCAGCTTTACACGACTCTTTTGCTGTATCCCTGGCAGCAGCTCAAAACTTAGTTGACCTTGCAGCAAAAGGCCAAACCTACGATGTTCTAATTAAACCAGGAAACAAAATAGGAAACCTCGCAGTGCGAAAACTGGTTGATGCACTCAAAAACCACACCTCTGAGCTAGAGAATGCTGCCAAAGAGCTAGGGCTTAGTAACCTTGTTTTTGAAGGTTCAGACAGCCTTGAAAAGTAAAAAATGAGCTTTTTAGTCAAAAAAAAATTCACCAAATGTGATTCAATCCTTCACTGGTTACCGGTGGTGTTAGTAGCTGTAGTGACCGTATTAGCTATGCTTGCAAAGCATAAAGGTGAGATACATAATATCAACCTCCAAGGAGGGCAAACAACTCATTCATTTAACGTGTATGCTGACAACCTCGTAAACGCATTTTCATTCCCTGCAGCAAACCTTAGCTTTAAAGAACGCAGCCAGTTTGCATTAGGCAATTCTATTTTTCGCAGGGTTTGGGTTAGCTCCCCTGCCAGCACAAAATCTACCGACGGACTAGGCCCACTGTTCAACGCTCGATCCTGCCAGCGTTGCCACCTTAAAGATGGACGAGGTCACCCTCCAAAAGAAAACTCCCCCAAAGACAATGCTGTCTCAATGCTCTTAAGAGCGTCGGTTGCAACAAGCGAAGCCAAAAGAAACCTGGCTAAAATAAACTCAAAACCACACCCCGCCCTAGGTGGCCAACTTCAAGACTTTTCCCTTCCTGGCATTCCGAATGAAGGTAAGATTAATATCACCTACGAACATGTTGAGTTCCGCTTTCCGGATGGGAGCAAGGCCCAGCTACAAAAACCTTCTTACCGAATCGAACAATCCACTTTTGAACTCGACTCAAAAAAGATCCTGCTTTCTCCTCGAGTCGCCCAGCCGATGATTGGACTTGGGCTGCTAGAAGCCATTGCTTGGAAACGCATAGAAAGCCTCGCCGACCCAAGCGACCAAAACCAAGACGGAGTTTCTGGACGAATCCCTTTGGTTTGGACGAGTACAGGTAAAAGACTAAAAGGCAGGTTTGGCTGGAAAGCAACGCAGCCGGACCTGAAAAGCCAGGTTCGCGGTGCTTTTTTGGGCGATATGGGCCTGACAACCGGTGATAGCCGAAACCACTGGGGTGATTGCACCGAGACCCAGGAGAAGTGCCGAAAAGCCTCTCACGGTGCCGATGCTAAGACACCCGAAGTTACCCCCAAGATGGAAGAGCTTGTTATTTTTTACAGTAGCACCTTGTCAGTGCCACCGCGAAGAAACGCCCATTCAAAAGAGGTTTATAAAGGGGAAATTCTTTTCAAAAAAACTGGTTGTGCCACCTGCCACGTGCCATCACATAAAACGGCAAACACTGCTAAGATCAAGGCGCTAAGAAACCAAAAAATATTTCCTTACACAGATCTTCTAGTTCACGACATGGGCGAAGGGTTATCAGACCATAGGCCGGTAGCAAATCTTTCTGGGACCGAGTGGAGAACACCGCCACTTTGGGGAATTGGTTACACGAAAGAGGTGAGTGGCCACACTAGGTATTTACATGATGGTCGCGCCAGAACCTTAGAAGAAGCTATTCTTTGGCACCAAGGTGAGTCCGAAGTCGCCAAAAACAAATACGCTTCCTTAAAGAAGAAAGACCGTCTGCGATTAATTTCTTTTTTGGAGTCACTTTAAATGCGCTTTAAGTACATCTTTGTTGCTTTTTTTGCAGTTGTAGCTGCAATGCTTTTTGTCCAAAAAGCCACATTACGAACCACATCGAGTGATGGCAATAATAAAGCCAAGCAATGGAAAAAAACACAAGAACAGCTCGCGAGCGAATTTCTTAGCAGTCGATACTCTAAACTCAAAGCTTCCTTAGAAAATTTGCACGAAAAAACCGTATCTAAAAACTGCGCAACCAAAGGAGCACCCTACCTACAACAAGCGACAGTGGATGTCTTGCTAGGGTGGGCAAAAATCGAGATGATTCACTTTGGCCCTATTGACCACGAGATGGGTTATACAAAAACTTATTTTTGGCCCGATAAACATAAGGCCATGAGCAGGCACCTAAACAAGTTGCGTATAGACCTTCGGTATAACCAGGTCCGGCCAGTGCAGGAGCTGCCGCTAACCGTCACTGGTTTGCAGGCGATCGAGCATTACGTATTTGCAAAAGATGCTTTTTGGTTTTGGAAAAAACCGTCCCATGCCTGCAAAATGCTAGCTCAAATCACAACACTGCATAGTAGACGCATACAAAATACACTGGCTTCTTGGCAAAAGTGGAAGGCAGACCCAAAACAACAAAAAAGTCTTGCCAGAGAGTTTGTCCAAGCCAGCGCCGACTTTTTGGAGAAAATAGAAGAGATTAAAATCCCCGCGGCAAAAAAAAATCCTGCCAAAAAACATCGTCGTAAAAACTTAGAGGCCCCAAATGCCGGTCTTTCCGCCATAATTTTAAGAGAAAACTTTCTGGGTTTGGCTGAGCTGTTTGGTGACCCAAACAACTATTTGGGCAAGCTTCTGGCAAAAGAAGACACGGCTGTTTTTAAAAAGATCAAAGATAAACTTGCGAAGGTAACTTCCTTAGCCGAGCAGCTAGAACCAAACACGGATTCGATAAGAAGCATACTTTCTGAGACTCAGAAGCTAAAAGAATTATACCTAAAAAATGTTCCGAGCGTCTTAGGGGTCCAAATGGGGTTTAATGCATCTGATGGTGACTGAAGCTAGCAATCGTAGGGATTTTTTAACTGGTTGCTTAACAGGGCTCGGCTCGGCATTCGCACTATGGGTTGCGTACTCTTACACCTTAGCAAAAAACAACGGCGACGGCAGGCTATACTCTGGAATCATCACCAACGAACAAAAAGGTGGTGTTTGGAGCTCTGATCTCAGCGGAGGTACGGTACGTATCGAAGAGCTCAGCTCCAGGGCCCATGAAATCGTAGCTATCGAAAATCGTCAGCTAGTCCTGGTCGTGTCGCGGAGGCACGGAAACTTTCTGCAGTTGCGCAAAGAAGGCTCCTTGAAGATGGTTTCTGAAACACTCAACCCAAAGGGGGTATTTTTTTGCGGGCACGCTTACTACGACGCGCCGTCAGACACCGTTTATACTGGAGAAACCTACCCGGACCTACAACAGGGCGGAATAGGACGTTACAAAATCGTAGGTCAGCAGCTTGTGCGCATGGGAAACCAACTGCTTGAAAGAGGAAACCCCCACCAGCTTTATTTTGGAAAATCAACATGGGTTGCCCATGGCGGTGTCATCACATCGCCGGATGGAGCGGGCAAAAAACTCAACCTTGGTAAACTAAAAAGCAAGATCATTTATAGTGCGAGGCTTAGTAAGGCTTTGAGCCTCCCCCAGGAAAACGGCTGGATGAGTCTACGGCATTTTAGTTGCCACCCCCAGAGTTTAAACATCGTTGCTGTCGGAGGCCAAGATTATAACCCAGACCCTTTGACTAGAGAGAACTCCCCCATGTACGTATGGAGCTATGGAGCTTTTTCCCAACTTTCTATACCAGTAGGAGTGGAGACAGGGGGACATATTGGATCTGTTTGTTTTGACACAACTGGTGATTTCCTTGCTTTTTCCTGCCCTAAAAAAAATAAAATTCTTGTCTTTAAATACACACCTACAGCAGCCAGCTATAGGTTCTATGATTTATGGAATTGGCGTGATGTTTGTGGACTTGCAAGAGGACATGAAAAAGGTATCTTTTATGTAACAACTGGCACTGGACGCCTTTTAAGACTGGATGCCGGCAAAAAAACAAACTCTGAGGTTCGAAGCTTTAACTTCTCTTTTGACAACCACTTGCTATCAACATAGTCTTTCAGACCTCCTGCGCTCCAGCTATTCCACGCAAACCCTTGACGGGGCAGGCTTAGAGATAGATAATCAACCGTAAAACAATATTTACAGGGAGTTACAGTGGGAAGACTTGAAGACATCATTACAAAGTACCAAGCAGAAAATGAAAACCTTGTTCTAGGCATTGAACCTGCACTACTAGCAAAGGTAGCAAAAAGCTTGGGACCGACCATCTACAGTGACGACGCCTGTAGAGTAAGCTCTAGCGACAACAATGAAATCGAAACTGTAAAGAAAAACTACCTAATTGGAAAACTTGGTCTGTCTGATTCGGATGACCTTGACAGTGCGATCCGTGATGTTATGTCAAAACTAGGCTCAGCAAATAAAAACAAATACAGAGCTCTGGTATACGCTATGCTTTGCGAAAAGTTTTCTAAGCAAGATATCTACAGCGCATAACAATGCCACTAGCTGGCTAGAAGGCAAATCCTAAACAGTAGATTCGTTTTTGCTGATTGCAATTTGCCGTTGCGTCTTCTAGCCACTCTGTGTTTCCTATTTTAGTATGCTGCCCAAACGTCCCTTGACCACTCGTACTAGTCCAACCGCTGCAGGTTTCAGCTGTAGCTTCGCTGTCGCCACTACTACCCGTCCAAACATCATGATCGGTAGACGTCGTTGCACCTAACGGGCTTCCGTCTGCTCGATAACTGATCGATGTGACCATTCCGCCAGCCCAAAAGTCTGCATAATCGACGGCTATCTCCGCAACCCCTAGGCTGCTTGAATTGTTTACCGTGGCTGAAATATTCACTCGATCTTTGGCTCTAATAGAAGAGGTGGATAAAAGAGCTTGCCATAACCCGCCACCAGGGTTTGCGTTTTCTCCTTCTTGTTGGCATATAGCATCTGCAGCTTCTACGCCTGTAGTGCCGCTACCTGCGTGCGCTATGCTTCCGTCTGTTGTTGCGCTTGAAACAAACAAAGACAGCGCCCCATCGTAGCAAGGGTTGAGTATATAGTTTGGGTTTGAGCGAAGATCTCGCAAAGGCGTATTGTTACCTGTATAGCTACTGCCAGACCCACACTTGCGCGTGTAGCCGCACTTAAAGATCGGCCAGCAAGCGGCCACGGCATCAATTTCCCTGTAGAGCGTCGGATAGGTGTTGTCGATGTTACGCTCACGGTTATCAACCTTAGTATAGCTATGCAGCATCAGAGCCACGACTTGTTCATTGTCTGCATCCAACAAAGGCGTGCCGTCTTCAGCCTGAACCTCAGCACAACGCACGTCTACATTCATCCCTACTTCCCCGACCCCTGTTCCAGCATCCTCAGTCTTTAGAAAGTAGCCAGCGTATACATTAAAAATATCGCTATCTGTTTCGTGCTCTAAAACGCTTGCCCCATCGCTATACAGTGGCTCTATGCTTCGATACCAGCGGTCGTCTGTCGCTGCCGACTCCTCTGCAGCATTGACAAAAATTCCAGCAGCATTCATCAACGGGTTGTCAGCTGGCGAGGTCGACTCGTTTTCACACGGAAAATCTGTCGCTGGCGAGTTAACAACATTATCAATAGCGACCTGGGCAAACTGCAGGGTTTGACAGCAGTCCATACCGTCTAAAACCAGTGAGTTAATAGATTTTCTCAACACTCTTTCTTCACGCCTCTTATCGGTCTGTAGCGACTTCCCCATGCGTTCAGTTATATAAAGAGCAAACCCTCCCATTGCGACTAAAAAAACAATCATCCCACCGATGATAAAAAAACCGCGTTGTTTATATACACGGTGTGAGTTTTTCTCTGTTGCTAAAAAGTTCAAAACAGGTGCTCCCTCTATCTACCAATTGCTTTAGGAAAAATCCCTAAGCAGATCACAGTATAAGCCAATTAAAAGTTACCGTAAAATTTCAGCCCCTACTGCCTGCCAAACTTTCTCACGAATCCTTGCCAACATTTTTTGGTAGGTCCCAGTATCAACGACAAGCTGAGCCTCAAAAATATGCTCATCCAACCCATTCACTATATCTTCACTGAGTGACTGCCTTACCTTTTCCAGAAGAACTCCCTCGACCCTAAACGGTACGGATTTTTCTCTACCAAGCTCAAGCGCTATATCAGTTCGCAAACTTGGAACCCGCTGGAGGTTTTTAGAAACAGTTTTTAGAACCTGTGTTTCAATAAAGCTAACATCTTTCCGCCAATCCGCCCCACTTGGGCGATTATTCTGCTCTGCAGTTAACGCTGAACTCAACTGGGCAGCTTCTTGAGCAGAAAACAGCACAAGCCGAATGTCCGGCATTTGATGTCTGCGACAGTCTAGCCTTCTATTGGCCGTTTTGATGTAACTTTGCGATCGGTCATTCTCTAAAAGAAAGTTATGAATATATCCTTGAAGACGTTCTTGTTTGATAGGTCCATTTTGCAGAAGTACAGACAAAGATGCTTGCTTTTGTGATTCGTATCCAGAGAACAAACTCTGTAGCCAAGAACTTTTTTCTACAGTTAAAAAATTTATCTGAGACCCATTTCCAATTTTTTCCAGTAAAAAATAACTAACCTTATTTAAAAAAGATGAACTGACAGCGGTCTGCTCAGGCAGAACATCCACAACCGTCGCCTGATCTCTTTCCGAAACAACCGTCCCAGTCGATGCAAGCTCTAGGATAATCGCCTCAGCGGCAGCCTCTACTAAGCTATCTGTACTTGTTTGAATCTGCGCAGGCGTATAGTTGTCAGGCATACAGCTAAAACCCAAAAAGGACATGCCTAAAAGAGCTAAGATTAAGTTCCTCATTTTTGAACACCCCTAAGGTTAAGTGCGTTTTGCAGAAGAGCAAAAAACGAGTGTTTATAATACTTTATAAGAAATATTAGCACTTTAGGCCTACTAGCCTCGACCGGATGTTTTTGGTTCTTTCTAAAAAACAAAGCAAAAAACCAACGATTAAAAATAGTTTAAAGCATCTGAAATCCAGGCTATTCTTCGCCTCCAAAGAAACTGAGGGAGTACACATGCATTTTTCTGAGGCAATGAAGACGAGAAGAGCCGTTAAGCATTTTGACCCAGAGCACTCTATACCTAACGATATTTTAGAAGAGTTTTGGGGTATTGTCCGGGAAACCCCTTCTTCCTTTAACATTCAGCACTGGCGAATCGTAAACGTGGAAGACCTTGAGCTACGAAGCAAGATAAAAGAAGCTGCATGGGGGCAGGCACAAATCACAGATGCATCCCTGTGCTTTGTTCTATGCGGCGACACCAAAGCTTGGGAAAAATCACCGGAACGCTACTGGGCAAGTGCTCCGGAAGAGGTGAAGAATACATTAGTCCCTATGATCGGGGATTTCTACACAGGAAAGCCAAAGCTTCAGCGCGATGAAGTTATGCGCTCTTGCGGCATATTGGCACAGTCAATGATGCTTGCGGCAACATCACTGGGATATCAAAGCTGTCCTATGATCGGCTTCGACGCAGAAGCAGTTGGCAAACTCATAGAGCTTCCTGCAGATCATGCCGTAGGACTTATTCTAACCATTGGCAAAGGCACGAAACAGGCCCACCCCAAAGGGGGATACATGCCTATAGAAGAGATTCTATTTTCTAACCATTTTTAGGCTTAGGAAATACATATATTAGAAAATCAGATAGCTAACTAGAAGTATGAATCATTTGTCTGCTTACTCCGGGGTCTATAAAACTATAAGCAAGTTCAGAGACGAACTTTTTAAAGTTACCGTAGACTCAAGGAGAGATCGCAATGAAAAAAATATTCGTACTTCTAGCAACTTCTATGTTGGTCCTTTCTGCTAGCGCAGAAGTAAAATTAGATCCGCAAGCTCAAATGTATTTTACAGATTTGCGCCCTGTGGACGGCCTGTTCGAAGCGCTATTGATTGTGCCTAGCGACAACCCTTTTGAGCAAAGCTTATACTTAATCAAAGACAACCCACGAACGCCAGGAATAGACCAGTACGAGCTGATAGCAGAAAATGCAGAATGCATGCAAATAGGCTATGACTCCAGGCTAAGGTGTGTCTACACGGACTATGACCAAACTAAAATTGTCACAGTTTTTGCAACTACTGGCGGAGAAACCGGGCAATACCTCGTGGCTTACAGCAAAGAGCCGGGAGAGGAAAAAGTCACTCTTTTAGATATGGATAACGCGATATTTACAGCGGACCAAGACAGGATTTCACGTCTTCTTGCTGAGTAGGTGTATAACCACCTGAAATACATATTGTTTATCAACCTAAAGATCGGCAGTCTATATGCCGATCTTTTTTTTATGAGGTTAAATTTCTACAAAACTTTTCTAAAAAGAATCGCACGCTACCTGATGCTGCTTATTTCAGTTGGCTTTATAGTGCCGCCCACACTGCTTGCCGTTTCATTTGATGGAGACTCAGGAACCGCCTCTACAGGATCAAACCTGATCCAAGCGAAAATCCCTAAGCTCATTAAAACATCCGTTCACGTAGCTTTTGATTTTGCATCCTATCTCGGAGTCGGCAGCCTCGAAGACAACAAAGATATCAACATTTCTATGAATTACCCCACTTCGTACCGAGTAGTGGCAACAGGGGATGGAGCAGGAGGTGCGTTCATTATTGGCAGCAGTAGCAGCGCAATTTCTTATTCCGTATTTTTCAATGATAAAACAGGGGAAGTAGGGAAAGTAGCTATGTCTCCAGGCGTGGCACTCTCCGGCCAAACAGGCGGAGTTATGCCCATATCCAACACAACTAAGAATGCGAATATAAGCGTCCTAATCCCTGAAATAGATATGCTCGGTGCAGATGCGGGTGTTTACGAAGAGCACGTTATCTTCACTGTTACGCCGGAATAAAAAGAAGGATTCCGCCGCATTTAATATTTATGATAGAAGTATAGTCAACCTATAGCTGGAGTGACTTCAACTTGCGCCACCTCGACCCCTCAAACCTAAAAAACCTAAACGAAATTCTATCTCCTTGTTTGAAAAGCAGAAAAATCGTTAGGGCTGACACCTTCGAATCTGGAAACATGAACCTCGCACTCAGGCTCTACCTAGACGATGAAAAAACTATTTTTTGCAAGCAAGGCAGACCCTGGGTTGAAAAGTTTCCCAGCGTTGCCGCCCCAGTCGGGCGAACCTCTTTTGAAGGTTGGTTTTTTGAAACCCTTGCAAATACGAGTGTTGAGATAAATAGCCCCGCCGTTTTAGACAACATAAAAAAAGACCAAATACTTCTCCTAAGTGATCTCGGGTCTACCCATGACGGAATCGAGCTATACAAAAATGCGCGAAAACAAGACTTCATTGCACCACTTGAATACCTATCCAAACTGCACTCCATAGACACCCCCGCTCTAGACCCTCCATATAAAAATAACTTGGCTATGCGAGAGCTCAACGCTTTTCATATGTATGAGTTTCCGTTCACAGAGCCAGGCTATGATTTTGTTGCAGAAAACTTGCCTGCGTTAAAGGGCATACACGCCCAAGCGACCCAGGCCGCACTTCAAAACGAAACTACAAACAAGATACGCGAACTCTATGTTCGACCCTGCAAGGGAAAAAAAGCCCTACTCCATGGAGATTTTTATCCTGGAAGTTGGATTTATGATCAACAAAATCATTTTTACTGCATTGACCCCGAGTTTGGGTTTGTTGGCCCTAGAGAGTTTGACCTCGGCGTGTTTCTGGCACATGCCAATTTTTGCGGAATAGATGTCAATTCCGAAGAGTTTTTGTCTCCCTACTTATCTGTGCATAGCGGCGTGAAAATCAAGGATACCTATCATTTTGCTGGTCTTGAAACTCTACGCAGGTTGTACGGACTAGCCCAGCTGCCTTTATCTGCAAGCCACAAACAAAAAGAAGCTTGGACTCGCCAAGCTATGGAGTGGGTTCAAAGGTAAAAAGAATTTGACCGAAGGCGGCTGTACCTTTTGTCCTTCGAGTATCGTTTTATTGCCCGCCTCAAACTGCGCACGCTTAAGTTGCTCTCGCGTAGTTGAGATTGAATTTTTTTCAACGGGGCAGAGATAGACTTTTTAAAATACTTCAAACCATGATGAGCGCCTATAAAACTTCCGTAAAGGCTGGCGATGGTATCTGTATCCCCACCCGCATTTGCGATCATAATCAAAGGATCCAATGCATTTTTTTTATCCAACCCCAGAGCACCCCAAAAAACAAAAGCAAACTCAGCTGGGCAAAACTTTATAGGCACAACCCACTTCGGTAGGTTCTTCTGGCGTTCTTTTTTTAGCTCTACCCATAAATCTCTCACTGGTTTTTGGCTATGTTTTTCCGACCAAAGAAATGCTTGGCGGCGCAAGGCCAGCAATCTTTTGGGGAGTTTCTTTGACCAGGTTTTTTGAAACTTTTTTTCTGTCTCAAGAAGGCTATAGGAGAAATGGCCATTTTTAGCTGCATAAGCAATCAAATCTCTAAAATAAGCTGACAGAATCTGTCCGTCTTCTGAGTCTAGACCTGTAACAAACTGCTCACCTACCTGTGAATTCCAAAGCCCCATAAGTGTGTACATAAACAAACCGAAACACTTTGAAGAACCCTTTTCGTAGAAGCTTCTCCCGTCTCGAAGGCCTTTGGTTATCTGCTTTGCATAGGAACATGCTTGTTTGGTCTTACTACAGAGCATTTCCACCATCATAGTTTTCCACCCAGCATAGTGCGCATTGCGTGCTTTTCCAATGCTACCAGGCTTCTTTTGACTAAGTTTGTCCCTAGATTTATTTGCACTAGCCAGCTGCGTTGCCACAAAGTCTGTAAAAACTATATCACTGGGTTTAAGGTCGTTTCGTGATAGCCACTTTAAGTAATTTTTCAGTACGTCCAGCTTAAAGTAGCTATCGTCTGATAAATAAGCTTTTTGAGCCTTTCCATGCTCAGGCCACACCCCCCAAGGGTCAGCGTGTTGAAAGCTTTTCAATTTACTTTGAGATACATGCAGGCGCCGCATAGCAGCGGCAGAAGCTGATACGTCTTGATTAAACTCGTAGGGCAACCCAAGGGCATCACCATATATAGACATAAGCAAAGCGCCGTCTACCTTATCTGTTCTACTTATTTTTAAGGTGTTCGTTTGAGCTCGCAGAACCTTAAAAGAACAGAAAACAAAGCAGGCTAGAAGTAGAAAATGTTTATACCTGGACAAAAACATGCTATCTCCTGTCGATGGAATCTCGCAACTCAATTGCAAACCCACTTGTTAGTGTAATCATCCCTGTCGGGACCGAAACAGACATTAGTTTTTATAAACAAATATTTAGCTCTCTAGCAAACGAAGCTGGCTTAAAAGAAGTCTTGTGGGTTTCTTCAAATGAAGCTCTAAATGAATGGCTTAAAACAAAAAAGGGCCGCCTTATAAAATCCACCCCCAAAGGCAGCCGCGGCCTAAAGATGCACCATGGTTTTGAGCAGGCTTCGGGTAGCATTTGTCTGTTTCATCACCCCAGAAGCATCTTGTCAGCAGGGTGGTACAAAGAGCTATCTGAGGCCTATAGATTGGCCCCAGACCCCGACTTATTTTGGGGGGGGTTCACTCACCAGTTTTTAGGCCCCCTCTCAAGTGGGCTAAAATTCACTTCCTGGTACTCAAACCAGATCCGCGGTGATCGCCAAAAGATTCTTTACCTCGACCACTGTATGTTTAGCAGCAGAAAACTACTCAAAGATTCCGGAGGGGTACCTGACCAGCCTGTGTTTGAGGACACTTTGCTCAGTAAAAGACTCAAAGGCAACGGAAGCTATATTAGGCTGAAAACAATTGCCCCGACATCTAGTGTACGTTTTGAAAAAAATGGGTTTTGCCTGCAAGTAGCAATAAACCTTTTATCCAAAGCTATGTTTGCGCTTGGGGTCTCACCGAAGGTGATTTACCGAATTTATGAATTCAGGAACTGGTTAAATTAACAGCGCCCTACCCACCTCCTAGAGTTTTTTAGCTAATTGTTGCACAAAAAAGAGCCAGTGATGTTTTCCATAAACTATACCGTAAAAAATAGATTTTCTTTTTTAACAATTTTTTTGTTAAAAGCAGCCAAACCCTTGGACCAAAGGAGATATGACTCACATGACCTCGCTTGCGCACCCTTTCTATTTGTTTATGTTTTCTATTGGTTTTTGCGTAGTGGCTTTGGCTGGGCCTCAAAACAAGGGCAAAAAAAAAGCCCCTAAAAACGCATGCGCACCTGGGCTTTGGCTATCCCCGCACGAGCAGGAGGTAAAAGACTTGCTCAACGCATTGAAGGCAAAGCAGAAAGTCCGGCGAGAAGAGTCCAAAAAAGAACTCCCTTTGAACCTCAAGATTTTTTCTGACATGAGCAATGTCGACCTGGCACCTCCACAACTAGTGGGTGTTTGGAAACAAAAAATATTATATTTCCTCAAGGGTTTCCAGTTAGCGTCAAAAGACGGCTTGATCGAAAAGTCCATCACGCAGGACGACGATGTTTTTAGATCGATGCTCATTCGCTTTACCATAAAGCTTGCAAGAAAGAACAAAGACTACGAAAATTTGTTTCAACGCTTTGGAAAGCTTATGGGTAGCGTAAACGATATGCGTACTTACGATTTACTCCAGATTTACGTTGAGCTCAATGAGGCGGCTAGACAATGGCCAAGAGCCTACACACGTGTTCTAGCACCTGAGCTGGCGACTATTTGGCACGGATCTGCCGAGCAGTTTGTCGAAAAATTTTTCGACAGTTCCGAGTCACCTAAACCAAGCCCGCAACAACGGGTTATAATGAGAATTGCGGAGCAGATTTATAACTCTCATACAGTTATGACCCCAGAAATGTTTCTTGAAAAAGCCTTGGAAATCGTTCAAGAAAAAAAAGACCCACACTACACAGTGGCTGATTTAGCTAGAGATTTTACTGCACAAGAATCTTTTATAAGAGATATAGACTCTGTAAAAAAGCTCAATGCTATTTTCAAAAGCTCACACGAGTTTAAAAAGAAGAGATAGCAGCAAAGCTCATGCCGTTTAGGCTTTTCACCCCGGCTTGCATATAAATCCATGTTTAAGGTAACCTAGTTACTTAAATCAGACGTTAAACTGGATAAACCATGAAGCTATCTATACTCTTATCCATAGGATTTTTAGCAGCACTAGTCTCTTGTAAGTTCCGTGGCGATTTTTCCAAACTGTCTAGAACTGGCAAGATCAAGGTTTCTATATCAACCGAAGTATCAGTATTGTTAAAAAACACAAAAAGCACACCAAAAGAAGCATCTAAAGCGCTAGAAATTATTTTTGAAAATAATTTTTACCATGCTGCTGAACTCCAATCAGAAAGCGGGAGAATTTTAAAAAAAGAGTTAGCAAAAACAGAGCTGTTTGAGCTAGTCCCTATGAATGACCCAGAGGCTACGCATACACTGAGTTTTTACCCTATTCAATCGGATGTAATAAAAAACCTATCGCTTCGAAACCTATTCGACAGAAGTACGTACCACTGCAAGCTAGATCTTGTAGCGCGGATAGCACCGCTTATAAACGGCAGAGCCTCAACCATCACGACAAACGCCATATCGAGCACCAAGCTTATATTTAATAGCTGCCTCGAACAGGATGGGGATCGCTTGGTTCAATCGGACTATCTCGATGAAACTGAGCTTGCCCGCATACTTTATGGAGCTGTAGTTGAATTAACAAAAAACGCGCAGAAAAAAGGGTACAGAAACCGCCTTTTTTCTGCCACTACATCTAAAGACTTTACGGTTGAAGCAAGTTCTGCAGTAATATCGACCATGGAAGAAAACAGTTTATTTCTAAGTTCACTTGAAGCTGGCTTTAAAAATTACTTTGATCTCGCATTTAACCTTATGCACATATCTAAAGAAGACATATTTAAGAAACGGGCCCTAGAAAAATACCGTGGACTGGCCTCAACTAAATCCAGCCTAAAAACAACTGACCGGCTAGTGGTGCAAAAAATGTATATCAATACGATTTCGGCAAGCAACTGTTCTGGAACTATAGAGGCAATACTCGAAGAGCCAGAAAACAAAAGCCTACTAAAAATACCTTTCAACGAAAAAAACTGTGTAAAAAATTCAAAGGGAACCATGGAAGATCATTTTAAGCTCGGCCCTGCACCTGCAAACATCATGATAGGTTTTCTAGACTAGCTTTTTTTATAACCACACTTTCTAATCTAATTGTAACTAGACTTTTGACAGGAGAAACCATGATCAAAGCAAAATGCCACTGCGGAAAGGTGTCTACGCAGGCCACCTCAAAAATAATCTCCCAGTTTCTTTGCCACTGCCAGACATGCCAAAAAATCTGTGGAGGTAGCCGTTTGGGTGGATTGATGTTTGAGGATGAAGGTTTTAGTGTCTCCGGAGAAACGACAAAATATGAATACCAAGGGGGCGAGCAAAAAATAGAATCTCACTTTTGCAGCAATTGCGGAACACCCATGTACGCATACCCAAAGATCGCCCCAGGCAAAGTCGTGCTAAAAGCTAACTCTTTGGTAGATAGCTCTGTATTCACTCCAGAGAAGTCTCTATTTAAAGAAGAGGCTTGCCCGTGGGACAAAGGATTGGTCTAGTTGAGGTCTTTTCCTACTAGCTAGCGCCGATATAAATCCTTTTCCATATCATTGATTATACTGTCTATCCTAACAATTCTCGAATACATTACATCCGAGAATTTTTCAATTTCGCTAGCGTTCCCGTCAGTTAGAAATTTAATGATATTTGTACTGCCACCGCCAGAAGTCCTTGCTACTATACCTAAAAGCTTGCCGTCGGAATGTGCAAAAACGGGTCCTACACTCATCCCTTCCAAACCAATAAAATTAGCCAAAAACTCTGCTTTTGGTTGAAACTCTGAAGCTCCCCTTGTTACAGACAAGCGTT
>JALZUO010000088.1 GCA_023301565.1 Oligoflexales bacterium | reverse complement strand
TCGCCAAACGAGATCTCTCAAAGGTTATCGAGTGAATCGTTCATCTCATCACTGGAGGTGGAAGTTGCCTAGTCTTCCTATCCTCTCAGGTAAGGCTGTTTGCAAGATCCTTGGTTTTCATTCTAAAACTCTGAGAGGTAATTAAGGAGATGATGAGACGTTGTCTGAAAATCGCACTTTCCTGGTATGCCTGCCTCTCTCTCTCCGCGATTGCTCAAACGGAGGTCGAGGCCGCGAGTGCCGAGCCAACAAACCCCGTCTTACGTGAGTTACTGGATCCCTCGTCTACGAAGGTCTTTATCGCAGCTCACCGAGGAGGCTATGAGAATGACTTGGCAGACAAGGCGCCGGAAAACTCGCTCGTGAACATTAAAAATTGTCAGAGCAAGGGGTATGAGATCTTCGAAACCGATATCCAGCGCACCAAGGACGGTCACTTTGTCATACTCCATGACCCGAAAATCACGCGGGAGACGACTGGCCAGGGGAAAGCCTCTGAGATGACTCTTCTCGAACTAAAGAACCTCCACAAACGATACCGGAACCGCAGCACCTCGCCAGAGCGCGTGGCGACCTTACCCGAGTTCCTAGACGGCGGAAAAGGGCGGACCGTTTTCAAAGCCGACATGAAACGTGGAGTCAGCAAGCACTTCGCCAAGATCATGAAGCTCGTCACTGCTCACGATGCCCTAGAGGGAATCATCTTCCGCGTCCCCTACGGAGAAGCCAACCTTTACGAAAAATACCAAAAGCAAGGAGGCGTGCTAGCTCCGCACACCCTCATGTTTCAGGTGTCATCCCAGGCCCAGATCGATGACATCAAGGAACGCTTTGATTCCTCAACCATCGAAATCAAACTCAGCTCCGCGAAGCCTACAAAAAAGGAATCGCTCGACTTAATCCGCTATGCCTCCGCGAAAGGATTCATCGTCGAAACACATTCCGAAGGGAAAGAAGATGACTGGAAAAAACTCATCAAAGCCGGCGTCCGCATTTTCCACACAAAGACCCCCTCACGGCTGAAAAAAATGCTCCGCTAAAAAAAAGCGAGCCATCTCAACCCCAACGGGGTTCCGTCCCTCAGCCTAGGGTTGCCGAGTGAAACGAAAGCTACCCTAGGATCCAAACCCCGCTCGTTCTCCAACCCCAATCGGGGTTGCGTCCTCGTCCTCTCAATCGAACTGCCGCAACACCTTCGGCGTTGTCGATTCTACGAATGAGAATCCCCGGGTAGGCTCCGCCAACCCGGGGCTGAATGACGTAAGCCCGTTGGGCTATCTAGTATACCTAACTCCCGTTTTTGAATGTGAAGTATGATCTTAGCTCTGGCGTGCCGCTGCTTTTCGGTCACCCTTAGAGCATGCGCTTCATTGTCCCCATATTGTGCCTCGCTATGCTCGGTTGTGAACGTCACGAGCCTGAGGAAGTCGTCGCTCGCGGGATAGAGTTTTCCCTAGATCGAAAAGCGCAGTTCACCTTAGCTCCACCCATTCCGGCCGATGATCAATGGTTGGCAAGTTTCAAGACTGGCCACGATTACGATCAGGGCTGGGAGACGTGGGTTTGGCGAAAAACGGATCTTAAAGTAGGCGAGGGTATTACGGTCTATGCCCGTAATCAGGACGAACAACATTTTCTCCTCAGAGGAATCCCAGAGCTTGATCAAATCACTGTCGACTTCAGGGCTCAAGTGGTCGGCGAGGCGTGGTCATTTGGCGCAACTCATGTGGGATCCTTAACACCGTCCGAAAATTACGTGGTGGTGATCACATCTTATCCCAGAACATATTTACCCAATGGCATGAGCCTGAAGGAACGGTATAAAACAGACCGAGGATGGGACTTCGAATTCGTGAACGACAAGGTCTCTTGGTGGATACGCCGGGTAACCAAATGACTGGCAGAGTAAAAGGGCGAGCTGAACGATAGACTGTTTCCCTGAATTCGTAGCATAGACTATGCTAGGCATGGAAAATTAATCGAAGTCATTTTAAAGGCTAGACATGGAAAATGAGATTCCTTAAGTTTTACTCATAGATGAAATGTTTTCTTTTTGCTTTTTTGCCCTTCGTTTTTTCTCAATTGGCCTTCAGCGCCATTACATTTAATCTTACAGAAGAAAGTGGAGGAGTGCAGATAACAGTCTCTGGAGCAGTGGATGTCACCGGTTTGACGTTCAATGGGTTTTCTAATATTGACGTAGGTAATGCGCTGAACAGCTTTGAGTCGCAGACTGTTGCTAACGGGCAAGATGGTGGGGTAGTCTCTCCGCCGACATACACTGGTGCCACGGTGGATCTTCAAGTATTCTTAACGAATCAACTTTTTGGACCAGAATTCGCAACTCTTCCTAATATTTCTTTAACTGATGGGTTTTTACCTGGACAGACTTTACTGTTCATACCAGTTGAATACTCAAACATTTCCTCGCCTCCTGCTCCTATCAATATTCTCTTGAATGGCGAAACGTTTGCAACGTTAGGTATCATTGATGGAGTTACTTCCTCTGCGAGCTGGGATACTGGAACTTCGACGGAATCAATTTCTTTTAGAACGGGAAGTGCTGTGCCTGAGCCTACTTCAAGTCTCTTTTTAGTCCTTGGATTAATCTCAGGGTTGATACGGCGAAGCCGCTAAGAAACGGGGAAAGTATTTTAAAATATACTTAATTTTTTCTACTCTATCTTTAGGTGAAACATGCTCGGCATGTTTATCTCTTCCTCCGTGGCGTCTGCCAATTCATCTGGTCGTAAAGCAAGCCGCCCCGAACCCAAGAAACGGTAGCCGAAAGTTCCACTTTCGGTGCGGACGACCGGCCCGCGCAATCCACGCTCTCAACCCCAACGGGGTTCCGTCCCTCAGCCTAGGGTTGCCGAGTGAAACGAAAGCTACCCTAGGATCCGGCCGCCGCTCGTTCCCCAACCCCAATCGGGGTTGAGTCCACGGCTCAACACCTACCGCGTCGTAGATTTCAGGCTGGTTATTCACAATCGATTCCCTTTCTCAGTTGGGGATTCAAAATCGTGG
>JALZUO010000087.1 GCA_023301565.1 Oligoflexales bacterium | reverse complement strand
GGCACGCTGTAGACAACTGTAGCAAGCTGAGCGCTGCGACCTGTACCTGCATTTGCTACGTCCCACTGTTCTAACTCTCCTGTGCTTTTATGCAAAATACCTCTGCGACCAGTCTTTGTGTTTTTCATCCATATTTTATTTTCTTCTTGAGTTAAAACATGATCCACCCCTTTAAGAGATAAAAACTTGAAGTCCTCTGACTCTACTTTGACTGGTGTACCGACAGAGGAGGTAGATGCTGCCGAAACAGGATAAAGAAAATTTTCGACACCTGCTTCTTTGTCTACTTGCACCCAAAGCCACAACTCATTTTCTGTTTCGATTAAAATTTTTGGGCGCATTTCAGGTTTCAACTGAAACCGTCTAACATCTTTTTCACTTTCAATATCTGCAAAAACCAGGGAGCTTGCGTGTTCATTACCAGTTAAATAAACTATCTGATTTTTTTTCTTTGAAAAGCCGACAATTTTTTCATGGATGCTCGGCAATATAGGCATAAATGAATCAGAGTTAGAAATATTTTTTTGATTTTTCGAGGCAAACAGCTTCGAGCGTCCACTATTAGAAACACCTAACACCAAAAGTTGCCCCCCCAAGGTTTGCCAAACGTCTTTTGTATACAGCACTCCTTGTAGGGCTGGGAAATAAGCGCATTCTTCATGACGAGCATTTATTGCTGTGTCCCACTCAGAGGGTTGAGGCAGCGACTGATTAAAAGTTGTTTCACAAGAGGTGCCTAGCAAAACTGGTAGCAGTGCCAAAATCAAGAGACTCGTTTTTACTCGTTTGTAAATGCTAAGTGTTTTAAAAATCATACAAAACTTTCATTTTTTTAATCTTTCACCAAAAAAGCGCCTAATTGCTTCTCTATAATAATAAGCGAACCCATATTGTACACTTAACCGAAGAAGCTGACCTATGACTATATTGAAATACCGTCCAAGTTTAACTCTAATCCACCTTGCAGCTGTTGCACTGTTGAACAGTTGTACAACCGTAGCCCCACCGCCAGCTCCGGCCGCAGAAAGCCTTCTAGACACAAGCAAGGGTGATCGCCTTTTAGCAAACAAGCAAACGGGGGAGGCCATTTCTTTTTACAAGAAAATGATTTCACGCCACCATGGCAACCCTAAAATACACCTTAAAATTGCTAAGGCTTATTTGCAAAAAAGTGAGTACCGCGGCGCACTACCTCACCTCGAGGTGGCATACAAAGACAATCCAAAGAACCAAGAAACATTGTTTATGTTAGGCGAAACCAATAGAGGTCTTAAAAAATATAGTCGGTCGCTTTTCTTTTATGAAGCAGCCCACGCCATCCAGCCCTCTCCGGAAGCTCATCGATCTATAGCGTGGACTCTGTATAAGATGAGGTCTTACAACGAAGCGTACAAAGCAGCTCGCAAAGCACTTAGCGCAGAACCCGGCAACATTGATAACATCATTGTCGCGACCAGGATTTTTACAAAGGTAAGAAAGTTTAAAAGTGCATGGAAAATACTTAAGCCCGCCTTACGCCAAGAAGCAGAAAAAGGGCCAACCAAGGCTGCTTTGCGTTCTGTAGCTGGAGACCTATTTTATGCGAGCGGAAAAAACAAACAAGCTGCTATTTACTATTTGAAAGCAATTCAGGTGAACCCGTTTCTAGCTGGCGCGCTGTACGGCTATAGCCGTTGCCTGTTGAAAATTGGAAAAGTCGATAAAGCCAAAGACTTTTTAAAACGCGCAATAAAATCTAAACCTGATCTTGCTGAACCATACCAGGTCCTAGCCAGACTCATAGAAAAAGAAAAACCACTTAGAGCAAGCAAGCTCTACACGAGGTTTTACAAAATAGCCCGCATGGACCCTGAGTACCTAGAAGAAACAAAGGGACTAAAGCAAAAAATAGCAAAGTTAAAAGAAAGCTCGAACGTAGCTGAACAATAATAATAACCCGAGCAGTAAAAACCTAGAGGATTTGCATTTCAGCTTTTTGATAGCTCATAAGAGACCTGCGCGCTTCGAACAGATTTTTGTAAGACTCGTAGCGAACCCGAAGTTTTTCGCAGTCCAGCTTAAGAGAAGACAGAACCTTGAGGTAGTTAATATAGTCACCATCAGCCTCTGTGAGCCGGCGTATCTTTGTCTCAGAGTTGCCGTCCACATCATATTTTATAGCTACCTGAGCTTTAAAACATGGCTTCAGCAAGTCTTTTTCATCCAAAGCAGCCTTGGCCTCGACAAACTCCAAGCCAATCTTGTGCGAGAGTTTAACAATCTCACCCAAATCCAATTTATCACTTTGATTTTCTTGCGTTGTACTCATCCAGCTACACACTACCCCAAGAAATAGAAAAAGCTAAACTTTAGCTGAAGAGCTGCCGATAAGTCTATGTAAGTTGACCAGGTGGCCAAGTATAAATAAAATAATTACAGATACTTATACCAACCTAAAAGAGAGCGGGAGAGTTCCTATGGCCCAACACCTCATATTGAATCAAAGCCCACAGGCCTTTTTTTTGGAGCAGTTTTCTAATGCGCCAAGAGTTTTGAGCCACTTGCTTTCCGCAACAGCAAAATCTTACCTGGCCGAAACACTCGCTTCCTTTATCCAACCTCATGTCCTAGGCCAAAAACTAAACCGCCCAGACATCTGGAGTCTTTGTTTATTTGACCTCTTAAAGCTCGCTATAGAAAGCGAAGACAAAAAAAAGCAGGTTCAATACTTCAAGGCACTA
Organism: Oligoflexales bacterium; assembly: GCA_023301565.1. Lineage (GTDB taxonomy): Bacteria > Bdellovibrionota_B > Oligoflexia > Oligoflexales > JALZUQ01 > JALZUO01. The sequence goes on along the minus strand of JALZUO010000087.1, from coordinate 20,702 downwards.
GGTGATAAAAGTCTCTATATAGCCGGGTTTTTCCAAGACTCATTTAACCGCAAAACCTTTGATATTAATTACTACTCTTCCATGGGTAGAACGGCATACCACCAAAGCGCGCAATTAGTAAAACCTGCTAGCAAAGAGAACAAAAAGGTTTGGGCCGAGCTTGCGAGGACCTTTGTACCGGCAATGGAGCTCATAGCCTACGTTGCAGACTCTGCGATGAGTCAAAACAATAAAAACCTAATTGCTGTCTACGAGCGCTGGACAAAAAACAAATCAAAACGCCTATATGATATTCTTTTAAAAGCAGGGATCGATCCAATTTTTATTGACCAAAAAACTTTTTCACGTGCTAGCTAAAACTCACTACGGTTTCTAGTCTCTTTGTAGCTTTAAAAACTCTTTCAAGTACTCGTTATCGCGCTGCTTGGACTTGCCCAATAAGTCTTGGACTCTCTTAAACAGATCATCTCTGTCTTCTTTTCTCCCTGATTCCTTTAAAATACCTCGCAAAAGCAGCAGAGCTGCATTTTTATCACCCGAGTGATGCAAAATCTTAAAGTTCAGCCAACGCAGTTTCTCGTCGCCGGGCTTTAGTTTTTTTGCTTCTTCCAGGAAGTAGGGAAAGTAAGCAATATCAGGGTCATGGTCGAGAATAAGCCCAGCTTCCTGCTTTGCTTTGGCCGTAAGCAGGCTGGCTACGTAGGTTGAGTTCATTGAAAATAGAACACCAACCGCAGCGAAACCGTACAAAGCAAGGATAACCTGTTTCGATCTTTTCGGGTTTGGCGCAAAAAGCCTGTTTGGCCTAGACAGCGCCATTGCGTACGCAAGGCCAATCCCAGCTACCAGACCACCCATATGCGCCGCGTTATCGACACCTGGAACCATAAACCCAAAAATAACATTGGCTATCACCATCATTGAATAAACATTGTTTTTGGGTTTTTCGCCCGTCTGAGCAAAAATGCGCTTATTGATAACACGTTCAAGAAAAAAACCAGCACCAAGTAGACCAAAAAGAGCGCCAGAAGCCCCTGCGCTACGCGCTACCGAAAAGCACGCACTTGCTACGTTGCCTAAAAAGCCTGAAAACAAGTAAATAAACAAAAACCACCGGGCGCCCATAGCTTTTTCAATCTGATAGCCAATAAAGTAAAGGCCAAGGTTATTCATAGCAAAGTGTACGAAACCAATATGGACAAAGATCGGAGCGAAAAACCGCCACCACTCCCCAGAGGCTATAGCAACAGGGTCTTTCGCCCCAAAGCTATAGAGCAAATCTCCGGTTGGCATCCAAAACCCACCTTTGGATGCCATCCATAGAAAAACAGCCGTATTGACCAAAACGATGCGTCCCGACCACGTACCTAAAAAATAGCGAGCCCCTTTGGGTTGCGACGGATCAGGAAAGGTGTTTGGCATAAGTTTACAGAACCAAGTAATCGGTAGCTGGGCTATGGTAGTCCAAGTATTTTGTCGAGTACTTTCTGTTGCTTTTGTGGATTGCATCTGGTGATGCATTAATTCCTAAAAACAAAATAGGCTGATCGCCTTGAGGGCTCGGTATAAAAAACAAGCCTTGCGTAATTTCTACTTGGTTGCCATTACCTTTTGCGCCACTGACAGAAATCTCTGATCTATAAGTAAAGCCCTCTTGCAAGGCAACGGTCTTGCTGCCGACAAGCATAAAAAACGACTCGTGGGTATCAGCATCTTTAAAGCTAAGCTTCCACTGGTTGCGGTTATCAAGCTTTTTTTCACCGAGAACCTTAAGCTTACGGATTTGGTTTTTCTTAGCTTGTTTTTTTCTTTCAGACGCAGCAACTTGCTCATCTGTTTTTGCAAGCGGAGAAGAAAGATATAAAGTTCCGCTACACCCAACGGTAAATACAGTCAGCAAACAAAGCATTAGTTTATTCATACAATCCATCCTTTTTTATCTATGCAGGCTTAATTTAAAACGAACCACTATTTTAACCCACTCTCGTTCATTCTTCTAGGTCATCAAAGGCGCCCTGAACAATAAGCGAGGCAATGGCTTCAATGTCCGGAGCCAGAGATCTATCGTCACCCATAAAGGCCGAGCACTTTCGTATGCGCGCGTGTAGCTTTTGTAACCGAGGAGCAGGCCTAAGCGGAGCCAGCAAATCCAAACCCTGGGCAGCAGCAAGAAGCTCAATAGCCAATACTCGTTCTGTATTTTCGATCACCTGCATAAGCTTGTACCCAGCATTTGGCCCCATACTTACATGGTCTTCTTGGTCTACATTTGTCGGGACACTGTCGACGCTTGCAGGGTGGCAAAGTATCTTATTTTCAGAAACCAACGCAGCAGCGACTGTTTGCGGGATCATAAACCCGCTGTTGATGCCAGGCTTTTCCGTCAAGAAAATCGGCTGCCCACTTGTATGCGGCTTCGTAAGTTTTTCAGTCCGACGCTCGGAAATGTTTGCAAGCTCTGCCACTGCAATAGCAAGATAGTCCATCGCCATAGCAATGGCTTGACCATGAAAGTTCCCGCCGCTTACAATTCGTCCATCAGGAAGAATCAAAGGGTTGTCCGAAACCGAACGCAGCTCGGTTTCAATCACCTGATTACAATGCATGATTGCATCCATGCTGGCCCCGTGAACCTGCGGAATACAGCGAACGCTGTAAGGATCCTGGACTTTTTGGCACTCTTCGTGGCTTGCTAGAACCTCATCATGACCGTCAAACAGCTTGCGTATATCTGCAGCAACTTGTATCTGGCCTGGGTGAGGCTTTAATCTTTGAATTTCTTCTGTAAACGGGGCAAGGCTACCGCGCAATGCATCCAAAGATAATGCGCCAGCAAGGTTTGCCACTCGCAAAAGCTTTTTAGCAGATTCAACTGCAAAAGCCCCCTGCACAGCCATCAGGTGTGTGCCATTGATCAAAGCCAGACCTTCTTTGGCGGTTGGCTTTAAAGGTTGCAGGCCTAGCTTCTTAAAAACGTCTTTAGCTTTCGCCTTTTTTCCACCATAAAAAACCATACCCTCAGCAAGCATACCTTGAGCTAGATGTGCTAATGGAGCTAAATCGCCAGAAGCCCCAACACTGCCGCGTGACGGAATCACAGGGAGCACATCATGACGCAGCATTTGTTCCATCACACCGATCACTTCTTTGCGTACACCACTCGCCCCGTGCAAAAAATGCCAAATCTTTAGGTGTAGCAATGCTCGCACCCAAGATTTCGCAATTGGATTTCCAACTCCACACGCATGCGAGCGAATGATGTTTGTTTGCAATAGATCCAGGTCGTCTTTAGGAATCCGAACTCCAGCCAACCTGCCAAACCCGGTATTAATTCCGTAGACTGGCTCTTCACTATCAGCAATTTTATCGACTTTTTGCCTTCCTGCTGTTAAAGAAGCCAGGTGGTCACCGGTTACTTCTATCTTTGCCGAAGTTGACGAGTCCCGAGAGACCCTGACAAGCATGGACGAGGTGATTTCATTTATTTTAGGGATACTATAGTTCATATTTTCACCGTAGGGATTGAATAGCAGCTACTCTATCCGTTGATTTGTAAACAAAAGAGCCTGCAACCAGCACGTCAGCACCACTTGCTACAGCTTTTGGTGCTGTTTTATCTGTGATTCCGCCATCTACGACAATACGCAGACCCGTATCTAGCTTTTGTGCCATAGACCTAAGCCAAGCTATTTTAGGCTCTGCACTCGGCATATAAGATTGTCCGCCAAACCCAGGCTCAACACTCATAACAAGTACTTGGTCTATTTGTGGCAAGTAGTCAGTTAAAACCTCGACACAGGTTCCAGGTTTAATTGAAATTCCGACTTTTACATTTAAATTTTTTAAAGCTTTGATCGCCGAAGAATGGTCCTCGAGCGCTTCCCAGTGGTAGGTGACCCTGTCTGCCCCTGCCTCGACATAGCGCGAAAAATACTCGGCCGGATTAGAAATCATCAGATGTACATCCAAAGGAATCTTCGCGGCTCTTTTCATAGCTTTAATCACCGGAAAGCCAAAACTTAAGTTAGGTACAAAGTGGCCATCCATAACATCTACATGGTGCCAGTCTGCACCTGCATCTTCAGTACTCTTAAGCTCTTGGCCTAAACGTGAAAAATCTGCCGCTAGAGCAGAAGGAGCAACCAATAAAGAAGGTGCAGCGTTTACAGAACTCAATCCATACTCCCGCGTTTTTGCATTTTCTTTTTCACCATAGATTGTTTCAAACGGCTCATACGGTCAGTAAAAACGATACCGTCTAGATGATCTATTTCATGCTGCAAACAAATTGAAAACAAACCGGTTGCATGCACGCTAAACTCTTTTCCGTTTTCATCGAAAGCATCCACCCACACATCAGCTGCACGATCCACATTTTCAAATATTTCAGGAAAGCTTAGGCATCCCTCTTGAAAGCGAACTTTTCCCTGCTTTTTTGTAATCTTCGGGTTTATGAATGTAAACTTCTTGTCGTGCCATCCCATTTTAGGCTCTAATGGTTCGTCATCTTCATACCGATTGTCTTGATGCGGGATAAAAATAGTTAGCACCCGCTTTAACGCTCCGACCTGGTTTGCTGCCAAACCAATGCCATTAGCATCCTCCATGGTGTCATGCATATCCTTTACGAACTTCTTAAGATCTGCGTCAAACACATCTACCTCTGGCGACTTAGTCAACAAGACTTTCGCTGGATATTCAAGAACCTTTAAAACTGCCATATGTAAACGACTCCAAACCGATACAATTTACTTAGGCCAGAAGGTAACTTATTCTTTGCCTGTACGGCAACCCACACCAGGAAAGCCTAGGCATCTGTAAATACGTCGGAATTTTCGTCCTTTTCTGGCTCTGAACATAAAAAAGCCTCGAAGACGATCTTCGAGGCTCAAAAGCAATAGTGACTACTGTCAACTGGCTAGCTGGCGATTTTAGGCCGCGAGGTATTCACGGGTGTCACTAGGTTATTTAAATTCTCTTCAAAGAGCTCTTCAAAAACTTCCACATAGTCTGTAACAAACCGGGCACTGATCTGTCCTTTGATATGATCTTCTAGCTCGTTCCAGTTTGGCCGGTTTGCTTCAGGAAGAATGACAGAAGATAGCTTTGCCCTAACAGCTGCAAGAACTTTCTCTTTTACGCCCCCAATTGGCAGCACTTTACCAAGCAGTGTTATCTCTCCGGTCATAGCAGTAGTTTCTGCAGGAGGAGTGCCGAGCAGGGCCGAAAGAATTGCAGAACAAATAGCAATACCTGCACTTGGCCCGTCTTTTGGAACCCCGCCGGCTGGAACGTGGATATGAAGGTCCAGCTGCTTTAATCTTTCAGGCATGATTCCAAAGGACTCGCAGTTGGCTTTTATAAACCCCCACGCTGTTTTGGTAGACTCTTTCATAACTTCGCCCAAACGACCTGTCATCACAAGCTTAGACTCGCCACTTTTTACAACGTTTACTTCAATAGCTAAAACCTCACCGCCTACATTTGTATATGCAAGGCCAAGCGATACGCCTGCCACAGGTTTGCGGTGATAGAACTCTTGGATAAACTTTTGGGTTCCAAGAAACTGGTGTATATCGGTTGGCTGAACTTTTAGCTTTAGTTTTTCTGGCTTGTCTGTTTCTTCGCTAACAGTCTCTGCAACACGTCTAGCAATTTTTCTGCATACCGCTGCAATCTGCTTTTCAAAGCCCCGAAGGCCGCTTTCCCTTGTATAGCTACGAATAATTTCTAGGATCGCCTCATCGCTAAACTGAATGTTATGCGTCTCCAAGCCTTTGTCGGCAAGCTGCCTTGGAATCAAGTATTGCTTCGCAATGATTGACTTTTCTTTTTCCGAGTAACCGCTGATCTCAATGATTTCCATCCTATCTAAAAGCGGAGCTGGAATCGTCTGCAAACTATTAGCATTTGCAATAAACATAACCTTCGAAAGGTCAAACTCGATCCCAAGATAGTGATCAACAAAACTCTTGTTTTGCTCTGGATCTAATACTTCAAGCAAAGCAGAGGAAGGGTCTCCGCGATGGTCCGAAGTAAGCTTGTCAATTTCATCTAGCATCACGACTGGGTTAGTCGTGCCGCTAGTTTTAATCGCTTGCATGATTCTACCCGGGTAGGCGCCTACATATGTTTTTCGGTGACCCCGAATATCAGCTTCATCCTTTACGCCGCCAAGTGAAATCCGGCAGAACTCACGGCTCATAGCGGCAGCTACAGAACGGCCAAGGCTAGTCTTACCGACTCCTGGAGGCCCCAAGAAGCAGAGTATTGGACTCTTTGCATTCTTGTTTAACTTTTTCACTGCAAGATACTCTAGAATTCGGTCTTTGATATCTTCCAAACCATAATGATCATCATCTAACACCTCTTTTACATCTTTAAGGTGTAACCTATCTTCTGTGATTTCATTCCAAGGAAGAGACAAAACCGTTTCAATATGGGTACGTGTAAGCGAAGCTTCGCTTGTATCTTGATGCATTCTTTCAAGCCTGCGTATTTGCCGCGACACTTCCTCGGTAGCTTTTTCTGGTAAGTTCTTTTCTTCTAGCATTTTCCAGAATGTGGCTGTTTCATCTTTATCGGACTCGCCTAGCTCGCCGCGAATTGCACGCATTTGCTCTTTTAGAAAATGCTCTTTTTGCATCTTGTTGATTTCGTCTTTGGCCTTGTTTTGAATGCGGGCCTGCAGCTGGTAGACTTCAATTTCTCTTGAAAGATAGCTCAAGACTTTTTGTAGTCTTTCCACAATTCCCGGGGTAGCAAGGATGCTTTGTGCTTCGTGTACTTCAAGACCCAAGTTACTGACAATCATATCGGCTAGACGATTTGGCTCTTTTACATCTTCTAAAACCATCAGAATATCCGGAGAAAGCGCCTTGCCTAGGCTTACAACTTTTTCTACTTGTTCGCGTACAGAGCGAATGCTTGCCTCTAAATGGTTTTGATCTGCTTCAGACGACTGCTGCTGAGCTTCGACCACCCCTACTCGTGGGCATGGCTTTTTAGAGCGAAGCTCAGTGATGCGGCCCTTTGTTAGCCCCTGTACAAGAACCTTCATTCTTCCGTCAGATAGTTTCCGCGTTCTCATAATCGTACAAATTGTACCTGTATCGTAGACATCAAAAGGAGGATCTAACTTAGAATCTAACCCTTCACCTTGTTTATCTTCGACCTTAAAGGCTGATAAAAATATTTTTCGGTCACCCGAAAGAGCCTGGTCCACAGCACTCAAACAAAGGTCTTCGTTGATAAAGACAGGTATGATCATGTGGGGGAAAACAACGATGTCTTTTAAGGGAAGAAGAGGGTACTCCGTCTCTTGCAAACCAGCTTTATCCACTGTTTTAACTTCTGGTTTTTTGTTTTCTTTTTTGGCCATGGCATCCGTTCCTTTCACTGAAAGCATGAGCACTCTTAAAAAGCCACCGATATAAAAGACCCTAATCGCCTCCACAAGCCAATAGGGCCGCGAGGCAAATAGCTGATTTTATTTTAAAACCAAGCCTTGCTATTCAGTTGTTTAAGTTTTTCTCTTCAAGAATTGCTGTACATCTATTTTGGCAAAGCACCTATACAAAGTCACCTCGCGGGGTGCAAAAATTACCGGTTAGGTAGCCTCCGGACCAAAGCCGTTAGCAAAAGGACTTCCGGGATTGGCGAAATTTACAAAACATGACCAAGAAAATCGCAGAGAATCATTAGAAGGCAGAAGTTTGGAAATGTCCCAAATAAAATTCAGCTGTAAGAAGGAGTTTTTAAAAACCCGCTTTTATGGTTGCTGATTTAAGGCGCCACCGACACGGCAACCATAGCTGGCCTTAGGACTCGGTCGTAAATTTTAAAGCCTGGTGCATAGACTTCGAGGATGGTGTCACCTGTAGCATCAGGGTTTTCTTCTTTGCGAATGGCTTGGTGCCACTGTGGATCAAAAGAGTCACCAACTGCACCAATCTGTTCGATGCCGTGTTTTTTGAGTGTGTTCTTAAACTGAGTAGCTATAAGCTCAAGGCCTTGCTTGTCTTTTATGTTTGCTTGATCGCTTGAACCAGGCTCCCCCTGAGTTTCTTTGCTAGCCTCAGGCTTTATCCCTTCTGCTTTTAAGCACTGCTCGAAAGCGTCCAATACAGGCAAAAGGTCGCGAGCAAACGAAGTGGTCGAATACTTGCGAAGATCTTCTTTTTCTCGGGAGGAGCGAAGGCGAAAGTTTTGAAAATCAGCTTGAGCCCGCAGAAGCTCAGTCTCCTTAGCTGCGAGCAACTCTTCTACAGTAGGAAGAGCCGGCTCTGGGGCTGCTTGGCCCTCGCCAGCAACTGCACTGTTAGAGGCCTCGGTGCTATCTTCACCAACCACCTTTAGGTCCGGGTTTTTTGAGTTTTCATCGTTACTTGTGGTCAAAACAGCTGCTCCTTAACTCGTTGCACTACATCTTCTTGCGCACATATCTTTTAGGACTCCTGTCTTACAATTTGCCTCTTTCGATTTCTAGGTCATTCGTAAAAGCATTCAAATTCATACATTTAAAAACATAGAATATCTTTAATAAAAAGATTTATAATTTTATATTGTAAAGATACGATTTTATTATCTTTTTTAGATTTTAAGACTTTTTTGCGCCAAGGTGATCGAATTATTGACAGGCTCGAAAGGGATTGTTAGTAAATGCGTCGAGACAGTCGCTCAATATTTGAGCTTTCGGACTCTAGCCTTAGCAAGTGCACCTGGTGCTGACTCGCAACAAGCAAGAGACCTAAACATGAAAGCCTTCAAAAAAATGACAGTCGGAAACTCGTAATTGCAGAGAATTTGATTTTGAGAGGGAGAGTATAAATTGGAAACAACACAAATAAATCCAGCACCACATCAACCGCCGGTTCAGCCAGTTCAAGAAAACTCACAAACCATCAAAGGTGCTGATAAGATCGAAGACCTCGAACTTGCAGCTCGCCTGGATGCTTACTCACTAGAAGCTGTCGTAGACTCAAAATTGTCTCGCTTCTTAGATCAAATCGGAACGTTCTACCCAGAGAACCTTCATGACCTAATCATCAAAAAAGTTGAAAAACCACTTTTAGCGCAAATCCTTAAGCGTACTGGCCACAACCAAGTTCACGCAGCGCGTATTCTTGGAATCAACAGAAACACACTACGTAAAAAAATGAAAATGTACGGTTTATAGAAACTAAAAAATTCGTATATTTAAAAAAAGGAGCCCTCAACAGCTCCTTTTTTTTATTTTGTTCTCGTTTTTGTAATACCCACTTTTGCATCTGCAAAGTCCTGGTCAGCACTTGCCTTGGTTTTGCCGACGATCATCGTCAAAATACACGGTGTCACCCACATAGGCCTCCCTACAACAGCAGACACGGCTTATATGAAAGTTAGCCGTGTGAGGCTCCCCAGCTATCATGAGGAGCCTCAGATTTGCCATGAGGGTCTACAACAGGAGGCCAGAAAAGGGCAAGCAACCAGGCCTACACACCAGCCCGCCTCTAAAACGCCCAAAGGCAGCTAAAAATACTCCTACTGATCTTCATTTTGTGAAAAAAACTAAAAGATAGATAAGCAAATACCTAAAATATCACTAACTTTAGTTTTGGCACTGGCAAGCTTGTGGCTAATTAACTGAACCCTGCAGAGTGTTAACAAGTTTGAAAGTAAAGTTGGCGAGCTCTAACAGCAGCCCTATTGACCAGTACGACCACGACTCTGTGAAGTCACCGCCCAGAGCCAAACAAAAGGGACCCAAAACTGAATGATACTCATACCGTATGGGTTTTCAATTAAGTAGGACCCGTAAGCTAGGTTGATCACAGATACATACAAACAAACCGCTAGAGCAAGGACCCACCGGCGGCAAAAAAACGCACGCCAATAGGCAGATAAAAAACAAACCAACAGCGCGAAGAGCCCACTTATCCCATAAAAAACAGTTTGAGCAAGAAAAAGATTATGCGGGTGACTATAAGGAATCTTAGGTAAAAGATAAGGACCATACCCAGTCCACGGCCGCGCAAAGATGTGCCCAAGACTGGCAGCCCAGACCATATCTCTTTTACTTGCACCTCTTTTAACAAGCTTTGCAAAAAACTCTATATTAGAAATCCACTCGTTTACTACGGGAATAGCGTCTGTAACAATATTAACAAAAAGCAGTACAACAACGGCAGATAGCACCCCAAGTAAAATGGCGTACACTCTTTTTAGCTTCATAAAAAAAACGAAACCCATCGCGACGGTTAGAGCCATGATTGGGCCTTTTGTAAAGCTTAGAAACGTCGCTAACGCTGTCACCAAAAAGGCTGCAAACCACCACCACCGAAAACGCGTCTTTGCTTCGTCTAAAAACAGCCCAAACGCATAGAGGGCAGCAAGACCAGCCGCAGCTGAACAAACCTGGGAGTTAGACTCTAGGCTAAAGGGCTCGGCCCTAAACCCTGGGCGATAATGGTATACATAAATTGCTAAACTAATTAAGGCCGACACAACCATTAAGCGGCAGTACCATCTTTCGAATTGCCGCGGTGCGCCCTTACGACCAAAGTAACAAGATGCCCACATCAAAAAAGCAAAAAACAGGGTTATCTCTTTCCAGTAGCCGCCGAATTGACTGAAGCTGCCTGGAAACCGCAAAGAAACAACCGCTGAAAGCAGCACGAAGCTCAAAAGAGCTACGCCCAGCACAGAAGAAGCTAAGCTTTTCAGGGTAGGAAGCACAAAGCCTCTCCAGTTTGTCAGTACAAAAGGAAGCCCTAAGCCATAAAACAGAAGAAGATAGACAGCCCTACTATCGATTAAAAAAGGTAAAGCTACCCACACCGGAAAAACACCCAATGAAAGTTGATTTAACTTTTTTAAAAACCCTGACAAACCGCCACCTTTTTCAACTCTAAGCTCTGCTAGAACCAGGATAAGCCCTGGCATCAGAGGCAAAATAATAGCACTGCAAACTAACCAATAAAACTACTTTTTTGGGAGCTGGTCGCGCCAATCTGCACCGTAACCAGCTTAAGTTTGGCCGTGAAATGGATTGTCTTGATCCGAGCAAAACAATTGGAATAAACAACCCCGCTAAATTATCAGCACAGATTGATTGGTGAAGATAGTCTTGTTAGATGGTACGGAACAGTGATTTTTTCTGGAGAGTAGTTCACTTTAACTCTTGAGCTAATTTAAAATATTCTTAGCTTTTACTAAAGTAAAAGGGATAGGTAACTCTCACCGTCTCTGTATCCCGAGGCGCTGGAAACTTCCAACGGACAATGCTGCTCACACTGCACTGTGCGACAGATCCTAACTCACTGCTTTTTTGAAGAACTTTGATGCTTTTAACTTGGCCTAGTTTGCCAATTTCAAAACGCACTTTCAAATACTGCGGTGCAGCAGGTAAAGGCTTAAGCTCTGTTTCATAGCAAGCCCGAATCTGATTTAAGTTTTTCACGATAACGTCGCGAATCTCTTCTGATGTAAGCCCGCCTTGGTTATATTTAATCGCAGGCTTGCTAGCAGGAGTTGGGCATGCTTGTGCTACCAGCGATATAGCCACCCAAAAAACAAGAAAACCTAAATATCTGCTTCTACTTGCATATATACTTTTATCTCTATTTTGAGTTTGTGAAATCATCTAAAACAACTCTTCCATGCATTGCAGCACATTTAATAAGTCAACATCGAAGCATTGATAGCATAGCGTTTGCAGGGAACAAAGTGACTTCATATGGGCACCTAACCAGCTGAAAATACGATTAAAAATGTTGCTCCCTTAGTGCAACAGCCTAATCTACCGATATAATAATAGGAGAAAATTATGAACTATAAAAAAATCAAAAACACTGTTTTCTGTGGACTACTACTGACTGTAGTGGCCTGTGACCAAGATTCTGAATTTCAAAGTGCTTTTAACGGCAACAACATTATCACAGACGATATAACGGTCCAAGACTTCTGCCAGGGCAAAACACTAAAGCGGGTTCAGCAAACACTTGTCTTTTCGCCAGACACGCAAACATGTGAATGGGGTCAAAATGGCAACCTAAACCCTAGTTTCAGCAAGACCATTGCAGCCGTGCAAAGCTACACGCAGCCTATCGACCTTGGAACCCCTGTGGCAAGCATCTGCGACTTTTCTTTGTCTATGAACGAGACTTTTACGGTTTACGACGATGACATCACATTCACCTTCGACCAGTTTGCTTTTGCTGGTGACTTTTTATTCCGAGACTGGCTGGTGGACACAGCAGAGTTAGAACAAGTCGGCAACCTACTGCGTTATGACAGGTCTAAAGTAATTGGGAAAGATTTCTATGAACTCACCCCACAAGATTGGCTGGAAGATGGGGTCACAGGAGATTTCAATACTCGGCAAAACGATGCGACGCAGCGCGAAGGGAACTTTAACCTGCAGCTTACAAAGGATTTTCTAGACCTTATGCCAAGGACTGATCTAACCCGCCAGGTACACGAGTTTGGCTTTCATATTTTTGGCAACCAAAATGATTCTGACTGTCAGCATCAAGGCTTTACCATTAACGTTGACGTGAGTTTCGTGCCAAGAAGTGCAGTTCAATAGACTGCTAAACAAATCAATTCAAAACTTATTTCAATTTTTCTAAAAAAGATTTGAACCCAGGCGTCATAGCCGTGGGTTTAAGTGTTTTTTGATCTATACAAGCAAAGGTAAGCGTACCGGTTGCGCAGGTTTTTCCGGTCAAGGTGTTTTTAAACTCATGGTAGATAGAAAACGAAGAATTTCTAAGTTCTATAACATTCAGCTTAAATTCAAGCTCGTCATCGTACCTTGCCGGATACTTATAATCGACATTAGTATTTACAACGACGAGCCCCAAACCAGCAGACAGTAAATGTTTCCACTCTGTTTTGCAGACCTCTGTCCTATAGCGCTCCATAAGCCGCACCCAGTCGTAGTGGCTTACAATTCCCATGTAATCTAAATCATCGAGATGAATCCGAAATTTTTTATGTGATCCCATAGTTGACTCTCCAGTAGGAAGTAAAAAATTTTACAACTATTCGTGGACGAGGTTTTGAAAGGTAACGTAGTTTGGCTGGTATGCAAGGTCGATGGTCTCTAGGCCACCGTGGCGGTTCTTACCTACAATCAGCTCAGCTATGCCGGCCCGATCAGAGTTCGGGTTGTAGACCTCGTCTCTATAGATAAAAAAGATCATATCGGCATCCTGCTCGATCGAACCTGACTCACGCAAATCACTCATACGTGGCCTTTTATCTGGCCTAGCATCTGGGCCACGGTTTAACTGCGACAACGAAATAACTGGAACACTAAGCTCTTTCGCCAAGCCCTTGAGGCCCATGGATATCTCCGAGATCTCTCGCTCTCTAGACTGCACAGATTTATGGTGCGATGCAGACATAAGCTGCAGGTAATCAACAATAATCATATCGAGCCCATGCTCTTTTTGATAACGCCGGCACCTCGAGCGAAGCTCCATGATGTTTATGCCCATCGTCTCGTCAATACCAAGCATATAATTCTTTTTGTGCAGCATTTTTGCCGCTTCCATCATGCGATCCATCTCGTCGTCCGACAAGACCCCGCGGCGCATGCTAGCCGAATCGATACGGGCAACAGACGAGATCACCCTCGACATTAGCTGCTCTTTGGACATCTCCAAAGAGAAGAACACAGTTTTATAATCGTTCATGATTGCGTGCGTTAAAAAGTTGAGTGCAAGTGCTGTCTTACCCATAGCAGGACGAGCCGCAAGAATAACCAAGTCACTTGGCTGCCAACCACCAATAAGCTTATCGAGCGCTACAAAGCCAGAAGGAACCCCTGTAACATCACCTTGTTTGTTGATGCTATCTTGGATGTAAGAAATAGTGGCTTCGACCACCTTGGCCCCACCGACGATACCCTTACGGTCATGGTCTTTTGATATTTCAAGAAAGGTCTTCTCGATATCTTCAATAAAGTTAGAAACCGACTCACCAGCTACCTGTGCTTTTTTGATTGCATCTTGCGCTGCAAATATTACGTCGCGGCGCATGCTTGCGTTGCGTACGATCTCTGCATAGGACTCTACGTTTGGTGCTAAAGGACAACTTTCACACAGCTCCATAAGGTTGTGCAAACTAAAGTAGGCATCGTCGCCACCCTCCAAAGCCTTCAGCTTTGTATGGACAGTAACTACATCAATCCCCGACTGGTTTCCGTGAAGTTCAACCATGCAGGCATAAATCTTTTGGTGTGCTTCAAGGTAAAAGTGCTCGGGCAACAATGAGCCAGCAATACCATCTAGGTGCGCAGTATCACGGAAGACACTGCCAAGAACAGCTCGCTCGGACTCTAGGTTGTGTGGAAGTTTTTGCGGAGCCACGGCAGAAGCCCCACCCGATAGATACGGAGCGGAGCTGCCAATGTGCCCACGATCGTTTCGCGGTTGACCCGGCCTATTTGTGCTGGGATTGTCCATGCCTGAACCCACGTTCTTTTATTTTAAGGTAAAAAAGCTTTGCCTGTTACTCTTTAAGCCTCAGCAGACTCTTCTGCGTTTGGCTCACCCTCGTCAGAAGCACCTTCTTCAGATGCGGCTTCGGTGTCGTTTCCTGCTACAACCCAAACCTTAAATTGCCCAGCAACTTCAGGGTGAATCTTAGCTGTCACACCAAAAACGCCCACTGACTTGATCTCTTCAGACAAGGCTAATTTTCTTTTTGAAATTTCTATTCCTTGCTCAGCAAGAAGCGTCTCGAGCTCAGCCGTTGTAACGGAACCAAAAATCTTACCTTCTTCACCCACTTGCTTAGTGATAGTCACTGAAACTTTTTCAAGCTTTGCTGCCAAAGCGTTTGCTTCGATCAACTCTGCATCACGGATGGAAGCAATCTTTTCGAGCTGCTTCTCTAAAGCTACCTTGTTGCGTTTGTCAGCAAGCGTCGCCATTCCACGTGGGAATAGGTAGTTGCGGGCGTAACCTGGTTTTACAGAAACAACGCGGCCCATTGCTCCAAGGTTATCTACATTTTTTAATAATATAATTTCCATTGGTTTAGCCCCTTATCGCCTTTCGTCTTTATCTTCTTTGTGACGAATTCGTTCGATGTCTTTTTTTCTAGCTTCAATATCTACGTGATCACTAAGCTTAATGTTCATGTAACGAAGAACAGAGTCATCAATCTTCATCAAACGCTCAGCTTCAGCAATGTCAGCAGGCGTCGATGTCATGGTCAAGAAAGTATATCTACCGCGGTACTGACCGTTCATGTTGAACTGAACTTTTTTAGAGCCCCACTCGTCCTTGTCGATCATTTCGCCTTTTTCACCAAGCAAAAGCTTTTCGTATTTTTCAAGAACTCCAGCGTGATCTGTATCCGAAAGATCGCCTCGGGTGATCATCGCAAATTCGTACTCGCGTAAGTTTTGGGAAGTTAGTTGATTCAATGTTTGCTCCTTGTGGTTTCTTAGCAGCTCCGCAATTTTTTTTGACAGAGCAAGGAAGTCTATTTAGTTTTTAGCAGTACCCAGAAAACATCAGGTTTTCAGCCCAACTTCTAACGGGCACCACGCACCAGGCCTTCTAGCCTGAGAGTCACCTCTTTTAGCACAGGGCCTTGAAATTGCAACAATTCTTCATCTTTAAACGGGGCCAAGACCCAGTCTGCAACGTCACGGATTTTGTCTTCAGAGCCAGGTTTTCCTACACCTATTTTAACCCTCGAGAATCCATCTGTTCCTAGGCACTTGATGATGTCTCGGACCCCATTCTGCCCTCCATGACCTCCACCTTTTTTGGTTTTGACAGTCATTGCTGGCATATCAACATCGTCATGAATGACGATTATTTGATCAGCAGGTAGCTTATAAAATGAGGCAGCAGCGAGAATGGATTTACCGCTGAGATTCATAAAAGTATCTGGCTTTAGAAGAAGGCATTTTTCTTCGAGAATAGATATAGTGGCAACATCGCCAAAAAATTTGGACGAGCCAAAACTTGCCCCTTGCCCCGAGGCAAGTTCATCCAACACGAGAAACCCGGCGTTGTGACGAGTAGTCACAAATTTTCCACCGGGGTTTCCTAGTCCTGCAATAAGTAGCATCTAGATTCTGCGCTTAAACAGACATTAAGTCGACATGAAGCGGCGTGCGCTTTACAGGATGAAGCTGAAGCTCGTGCACCTTCACCATTTGCTTTTTGCCGCTTAGCTCTAATTCAAACTTACGTCCGCCATACATGAATACTTTTTCAAGTAGCTTTGGCTGGATTTCAATCGGCTGTGACTTGCCTTTGCCAATGATATTGGCTGGCAACCATCCGGCCGCTCTAGCTTTGCGTGTGTATGACTTACCGCTGGAAACACCTTCTGGACCATTATCCAGTTTGCGTGCTCTTCCTTCAATAGTAAAAACTTCTAGTTCGCTCATAGCGTGTGCCTCGTAATCTAGTATTCGAACAATAGCGCTCGATCATGCCCTCTCCGGGAGGTAAATGCAAGTTTCAGCGGGCTATAGAAAGGCTATGATTTCTGGGTAGTTAGAAACAATAAAGCCCCAGGGACTTGCCCGGGGCCTTATAAATTCAAATAATTAGAGGCGCTTAAGAGCCAATGAACTTAGTAGCTGGTTTCTGTTTTTTTACAACTTTGCCATTTTTAACCATTTTAGTTCCGCCCATGGCTTTACATAAAGGCCCTTCAGGAAGGTATTTCCACTCTGTAGGGTCAAGGTCTTTAGTCGCTTGGCCCGAGCATGTGTGCCTTCCATCGGTAGAACCACAGTCATTGTAGCCAGCCTTTGCTATACCCAAACACTTTACCACCGTGATGGTTGCATTGGGCGCTTCAACCGTTTTTACACCCTGCGTAGTGCAGCCAGTTAAGCCTAGTAGACCGGTAGCTAATATTAGTTCTTTTTTCATTTTGTTCTCACTCCTTGAAACATACATGGTTAAATTTAAGCAAATAATTGCACTCTAGATTTTTTAGCTCTACCTGAACCCTGCTTAAGACCTTCAAAGAAAAAGTGAGCTTACCGATTCGCTCTGGTGAATCCGGCGAATGGCCTTTCCAAGAAAGACGCCGATGCTTGCCACCTTGATCTTGCCGCAAGATCGAGCCGCGGGACTAAGCGGGATAGAGTCTGTGACGATGATCTCGTTGATTTTTGATTCTTTAATTCTATCTATGGCTGGACCACTAAAAACCGGGTGAGAAATCGCTGCGTAAACACCTTTTGCACCTTCGTCAAAAAGCGCATCTGCTGTTTTGGTAAGAGAGCCGGCTGTATCACACATATCGTCGATCAAAAGACAGTTTTTACCCTCTACGTTACCTATGATGTTCATCACGGCACTTTCGTTTGGTCTGTCGCGTCTTTTATCTGCAATTGCCATGGGAGCTTGAAGAATCTTGGCCATGCCTCTTGCTCTTTCAACTCCTCCAGCATCTGGAGAGACCACAATCACTTCGTCCGAGCCAAAACCAGGCTGACCTTTAAAGTGCGGAACAAACACAGGCTTTGCATATAAGTGATCTACTGGGATGTTAAAAAAACCTTGGATCGCTGCCGTGTGCAGCTCCATCGTTAAAACCCTTTGCACACCGCTTGCTTCTATCAAATCAGCTACAAGCTTAGCTGTAATAGGTGTTCGCGGCGCACTTTTACGCTCTTGCCTACCGTAGCCATAATAGGGAACCACCAAAGTCACGCGCCCTGCAGATGCTCGCCTGCAAGCGTCTGCCATGATGACAGCTTCCATAATGTTCTGGTTGGTTGGGGCGCAGGTTGATTGGATGATAAAAACATCTCGCCCACGCACGTTGTCGTGCAGCTCTACCCTAGTTTCACCGTCTGAAAACTTCGAGACCATGGCTTTGCCAAGAGGGATATCTAAATAAGATGAGATTTTTTGCGCAAGAACCTGATTGGAGTTTCCGGAGAAAAGCACAAGATCCATCGCAGTACCCCTTTTTAAGCTAGTATCAGGTAAAAAAAACCGGGACCATGCCTAGCTTACACATCCCGTAAGTGCTTAAAAGAGCTGGGGTAGCAGGATTTGAACCTGCGAATGCCGGAATCAAAATCCGGTGCCTTACCACTTGGCCATACCCCAACGCCACAAGCAATTTAGCAGCCGTAGATTTCCCTGTCGAGAACTTGGAGCAACGCGCCCACCAAAGCGGCACATTAAGCAGCACTTCCGGGTCAGTTAGCTAGAGCTTTTGCCTGCAAACTTCATCTTTAGGTCAGAAATGACGTCTTTGAGCATCTTATCTTCTTCCTGACTCAGGTTACCTTGTGTTTTTTCTTTGAGCACGTCTAGAAAATCAATATTCTGCTTGGCCATGGGAAGGTTGAGCTCCCCCACCGGCTGGCCCTGAATAGGAGTCTCTGCCATGTGATACAGGGCTGCTGAAAACAAGCCCAGCACAAGGCCGGCAAAATCTACCTTCTGCTCAGGCATCTCTGGAGTTTTTGGGTCTGTCATTGGTTTTTCCTTCCGGATGGATTGCCGCTCAGCCTAACTCAAAAAAAGCTGTTGTTTCAAGCCCCTGCAAACCATCAAACAAGGACAAAAAGCCAAGAGATTGCTCACTTAGGCCCGCCCTGCAATCACCCGATGAGGCGTAGGATAAAAAGACAGCAAAGCATCTGTGCTTAATATGTCTTTACAAAAAAAAGGTTTTTTCAAAGTCGTGGCTAGATCAAAAAAAAGAGGCGTTTTATATCTTATGGACCCAGCAGGGGGCCAAGAGATGATCAAGCTTCGCAGGGACGCTACGATCTTTGGACGCGAAAAAGGCGACATTATTTTAGACGATGCAGAAACATCGAGCACCCACTGCCAGGTTGTACACATCCGTGGTGATTATTTTGTCTTTGATATGAACTCAACGAACGGAACGTTTGTAAACAACCAAAAAATCCTCAAGCACCAGCTTCAGGCAGGAGATATTCTCACCCTGGGCGGAACACAGTTTAGGTTTGCCATGGAAGAGGCCTCAAATGTTGGCCACATAGCAACAATTTTTAAAAGAAAAGATGACACCCCTCTTAGGAACCACCGAACCTCTGTAGTCGACAGCTTAATCGAAACCGAGCTTTCTACCTCTGTAGCCAACAATCATATCCACCTTGAAGTGGTCTATCACAGCGGCCATGCCGAAGATTTTACTTTAAACCAACGGGTTATCTACCTAGGCAGAGCCTCTAGCTTTGGAAGGTTCGACAAGGACCCAGAGATTTCACGCAAACACCTTTTAGTGAAACTAAACGATAGCGGCGAGATTTTCATCGAAGACCAGGGTTCAACCAATGGCACAACCATCAACGGACAGATCATCCAGGGGATGCATCAAATCACCCCTTCAGATGTCGTGCAGATCGGCCTCACAAAAATCAGAGTTAAAGTACTTCAGGCTGCTGCCTAAATATTAAACCAACCTTCTGCCCCTAGTACTTGACAGTATCCCAACCCACAGGCAATTTTATGATCTACCTTTTGTGGGGACGTGGTGGAATTGGTAGACACGCTGGACTTAGAATCCAGTGCTTCACGGCGTGAGAGTTCAAGTCTCTCCGTCCCCACCATCTTTCCTAAGCAATTGCAGCTAGTTACCAATCAAAATCCAAATAAGTCAAGAAAAAGTCAAGGCACTAAAGGTACTATAAGGGTTTAAACTCCAAAACCTCTGCCACTTTCTGTTTTACTCCAAAGTCTAAAATGTCCGTTGCACCACTAAGATGGTCTGGAGACAGATGACTATAACGCTCAGTCATAACCACCGATGTATGGCCAAGTATCTTTTTTAGATCGTAGAGATTGCCGCCGTGCATCATAAACTGCGAAGCGAAGGTATGCCTCAAATCATGAAAGGTAACCTCTCTTACATTCGCACGTTTGCAATACCGCCTAGTCCTCGCAGCCATCCTTCCATAGTTCTCCCAGTCTGGAACAACAAATTCAGAGTTAGACCGAAGCTTTTCACTACGAAGGACCTCAACCAAAGCTAGGTTTACCGGAACACACCGAATCTTATTGGTCTTTGTCTTTTCTACAACGGAGTTTGTGCTGTACTGGTAGCTACGACGAACTGTGATCTGCCTTCGCTCAAGGTCAACACAGTCCCACTTTAACCCAGCAATCTCTCCTAGCCGAAGACCAGTATTTAGAGCAACCATATAAAACAGATAGTAGCCGGGTTCGTTATCCCAAAGCCAGCCGGTGAGCTTTTGAATCTCATCCACGTTCATAAACCTAAAGTCCGTTGGAC
This sequence comes from Oligoflexales bacterium, assembly GCA_023301565.1. Lineage (GTDB taxonomy): Bacteria > Bdellovibrionota_B > Oligoflexia > Oligoflexales > JALZUQ01 > JALZUO01. The sequence continues at coordinate 452 of JALZUO010000087.1, read as the reverse complement.
TCTCCTTAAAAGGCTTTGCTTTGGCAATTCGGTTCGACTCAAGGTATTCAATCTCGACAGCGTAATTTAGGATTCGCTTTAAAAATGAAATCGCATCGTTGAGAGTTGAGAAAGCCCACTTATCTTGTTTAGAGAGTGCTATCTTCCATTCTTCAACGCGAGCCATTGATATATCGCTAAGCTTAACGCCACCAAGCCATGGGTTAATCTGACACTTTAGAAGGTTGTTGTATTTTAACTGTGACGCAGGTTCTAGTTGCGATCTTCCGTAGCCATCAAGCCACATCTGACCAAACTCGCTTACGGTAGTCTTGCCGCCTTTTCGATCGACCTTTTCACCTGATCGCATCTTATGTAGCATTGCATCATGCCACTTTTGCGCATCAACCTTTCGAGCAAATGCTTTTGAAACCTGTTTACCGAAGCTTCCTGTCACGACCGCTCGATATGAA
>JALZUO010000086.1 GCA_023301565.1 Oligoflexales bacterium | reverse complement strand
AATAGGTACTTTTGAAGATAAGAAGAGACTGGGAGTATGTGACTTAAACTTTCAAACTAACCAGAGAAACATAATAGTAGTGCCTTATGATCCTGTACGCTTCAGTTTGTTGAGCTATAAGGTATTAGTCTTCCATGAATTAGGACATTGTATACATAAATTGCAACATGATGAGACGGTATTGATTATGAACTCTAAACTCACAGCAAGTAGGGGACAGATAGCGTACTTTTGGGATCTGATACTAGAAGAATTTGTGGAACTAATTAATGAGGAGGGTGCTCAATGACAAAGAGAGAAAGAATAAAGAAGTTGAAGAGGCAATGTGAAGAGTTGAAAGCTGAAGTATTGGAATTGGAGAAGAAGAGACTTCATATGTTTACTTTATCTTTTGAGGACATCGGATTGACTAGGGATTTCGTTGAACATGATATATATGAACCCGCAGAACACCATGGGAGATACAATAGGATAGCACCTGTGGAAGGGGAAGCTTTTATCTTTGAATTCCAGTATACCGTAAGGAGACGTAAACTGTGAAATACCTAGTAGTAATAAATAACTGCAAGCAGAGTGTAAGTAATACTAAGGAAGAGTTGAAGCACAATCTAAGTAAGATTGGAACTGCTGGTTGGCGTAATAGATTAGTAGAAGATGGTAAGTTAAAAGTATATGAGATTGAAGGGGAGGTTACTGATGAGTATTTACCAAAAGGATGAGGACAATACTGAACACAAGTTGCCAGCAGAGCCTTGCAATTGTGATGATTGTGAAGAGTGGAGAAGAAGACCATACAGTGGAGATAACAAATGAAATGTAAAGTAGAAGATTTGGATATGTTAATTAAATGGTTAGAGTACAAAGAAGTAGGAAAGCCTATAGAATTACAACTAATAATACAACGTCAGTGTATCCCTTTGATTATTCAGCAGAAATTGTAGTAGCTCAAGGTTGAGACAAATACACCGATAAGTATTACATAGGCAACAATATACAAAGCCTACAAGCAGGAGGAACACATGGCTATAATATTGAACTACATGACATACAAACGTAAGAAAATGATTGAAGATAAGTTAGGTATGGATGAGATGCAAGATTCTTTTGATAGAACATTAGAAGCTTATAACACTAATAAGAAACGTATGAAAGAAGAACGTAAGAAAGCTAATGATAGATTAAAAAAACAGTTGAAACTAGATAGCAAGTAAGATAGACTGAGAACGTAACAAGAAGGAGTTTACATGAAATTAATTATGATGATCGCAGCAATGACAGTGCTAAGTAGTTTTGCACTAGGTGGAAGTAAGAAAGTAAGATTAGATCTAGATAGATTCGTAGCATTCAAAGGTGCAGTTAGAGCACAGAATTCAGACTTAGCAATTCAAGCATTGAAGAGTTTTCAGAATAGTAGTGCTCCAGTTACTGTCTACTTAGATAGTCCGGGTGGTTCAGTATATCACGGCCTTAAGGTAATCCATGAGATGGAAAAGATGAGAGCCAATGGAACTAAGTTTGTATGTCTAGTAGATTCTATGGCAGCAAGTATGGCCTTTCAATTTCTAATTCATTGTGATACTAGATATGTATTTCGTTTTTCTGCAATGTTATGGCACCCTGTAAGAATCGGTGCAGTACAAAACGTAACACCTAAGTTAGCCGGGGAACTATATATGTCTTTAGCTTACATTGAACGTACCTTATTAGATCAGCTGTTGAAAGTATTACCCATCTCTAAGGGACAATTCTATAGACATTACCATGCAGAAACTCTACACTATGGTTTCTCTTTAGATAAAATGATGCCGGGATTTGTTGAGGTTATTGATGGACTATACAATGCAACAGCTTTATACAAAGCAGTAGAAGAACGTAAAGTAGTACCGAGAAGTATCTTTGGTTTTACTATTCAAGAGCAGATTGATTACATATTCACTAAAACTTTGGAGAAGAAATAATGACTGTTAAATTAGGAATGTTCAAACTAAACCCAAACCATACAGATCAAAGGATTGCATCGAGAGATAGAATCATAGGTCAAACAGCTAGACAGTATCAGAAAGAGTACAATCAAGCTACGGGACAGAACGTAGATCCTATGGAAGCTTTCAAGGAATCGTACATCCATCTAGTAAGTAGTTACAGAACAATGGGTGAGAAGATACAAGCAATGCAAGCAGAACTTAAAGAACTTAAAGGCGAAGAGCCAAAAAAAGAAGAGGTATAATATGAAGTCAATGTCTATAAATGATAAAGCAATCATGAAGAAAGCTAAAGAGATTAACTCTAAGATCAAGTATAAGACAGTGACTAAGCAAGTACATGGTCTGACTATTAATGTTAAGGTATATCCTAAGCAGGTAGTAGAAAGACCTAACTATGCTTTCCCTTCTGCAACTAATGATCTATCTGATAACATACGAGGTTAAGAATGTCAGGAACTAAGTACGATAGTAAGAAACCAGATCATACATTAGTGTCTAAGGCTTTTATTGATCAAGTAGCAGGGGTTATGGGTTATGGAGCAGAGAAGTATGGCCGCAATAACTACCTAGGTGGGATGGAACATACGAGACTATTAGCAGCATGTAGTAGGCACCTAACAGCTTACAATGATGGTCAAGATCTTGATGAGGAATCAGGTCTTAGCCATCTAGCTCACGCTGCATCTAACCTAAATATGCTTATCAACTGTATATCTAAAGGTAAGGGGAAAGATAATAGATACTTGAAAGAAAGTCCTAAAGTTATTGAAGATAATACCGATAAGAATGAAGTAGAGAGAGTGGGGAAGCGGTACTGTTACCATCCTAGTAAACATATTAGTATGGTTGTAGATGGAAAGCTTACTTACACTTGTACCGAATGCGGAACAATAGTCCCTCGTAAGGATAATAATGCAGATAATGTACAAGAAGCTGAGGAGACATGCACACACTGCAAGTATACTAACATAAGAGGCATAGCTATTCAAAGGATAGGTACGGCCTTACACGATAACAAAGATTGCCCATATAGGAAGATTTGGAAATGATTAATATTAAGAAACTATTACAACAGGGACACGATAAGCAAGATGCTGAACGTGCAGTTGGAGAAGTAAGAAAGTTAGGAACTCTACGTGGAGGTTCAGTAGGATGTGTATTAACATCAGATGGAGACATGAGTAATGGATTTGATATTACAGGCGTCTGTCCCCGTGAAGCTCATGCTAGATTCTTAGGCTTTGAAGATGTAATTGAGCCTGATAAGAAGATTATGTTTGGATTGGGATTATCTAATGAAGATATCTGGTCTGATCTATTAGACAAGGCTGGCTTTGAAGGTACTATTTTAAGAGAAGAAGAGTTAGGATTAGAGTGGGACATTGATGGAGTTAAGGCTTCAGGTCGACCTGACATTGTATTAGTAGGTAAGGATGAGGAGAAGTTGGGATTAGAGTTAAAGATGGTAGCATCTGTTTGGACTGCTAGAAACGTTCTACTAGAAAGTAAGCCTAAGATGGGTCACTTGATTCAGGCAGGAAACTACGCATATAGAATGGATATCCCCTTCCAATTGTGGTATACAAGTTATGTTAACCTTACAGGTCCAGATTTCATTACTAGGATTGTACCTAAGAGAGGTGAGCCGGGATCACAGCATATCGAATACTCTTTAGGTCATATGGTTGATAAGAAGCGTGGCACTGGTAAAATCTTTAAGAAGATCCATGTTTACAATCAAGACTGGGATGCATCCAATTCCTTCTTAAAAGAAAAGTACGGTGTTACTCACTACAACTTCAAACATATCAAGCCTTTCAGGATTGGTTATGATCTACAGTGGTTCGATGGTTTCCTATCATGGCGTAAGATTGGTGATAAGGAGTGGATTGATACTCCTATTAGTAAGCAGGGTATTGATGACTATTACCGTATCGTATCTACAGCAGGTAAGACAAAGACATTACCACCTAGACCTTTAGCTATCAATGCTTATGGTGAGAAAGAGAAGTTCAATGTAGATGACTATTCTACACTACAACATATCTCAGATTCGACAGATGAATATCAAGAGTGGGTAGATCAAATGCAAAAGCAATGGAGTAAAATAAAATGACAAAAGAGATGGACTTTAAATTGAAATTGGCTGCACTTATAGAAGAGGGAGCTGAAGGGGAAGGTTTAGGTACTAAGCTAGTATTAGAAGCTATGTTGATAACCCTATCTGCTTTACTTCATGCTACAGTTAAGGCTGAAGATCAGGATGAGGCATTGGAAGAGATCTACGAATCTTTGAAAAGACTAATGCACCAGATGACAGACATTGAGAAATACATGAAAGACGGTGGACCGTCAGATAAGTTACTCAATTAATACAAATGAATCGTACAATTGTGTACGTTCAGATATTGAGCTATAGTAGCTCCAAGCAACAACACAGACAGAAGGAGAAATTATGTCTAACTATGTGAACAGAAAAGGTGGATTCAAGGGACAGGGTAACAAGTCTAATGGTAATGACAATGCTAACAACAAGCCTGCATATAACTTAGCTATCCGACTTGACGGAGAAGAAGAACTTACTCCAGTAACAGGTATTTTCCATAACGAAAGTGCTAAAGGAACTGGCTACGGTTCAGTGACTATCAAAGAAGATATCACTATTCCTGCTGGAAGCAAGCTAATGTTATTCTTTAACAAGAAGTAATAGCCCAGTGTAACCTACTTCAGTGGTTAGGCTAGCCAGCTATGGCTACCTTCAACATTAGGAGATATCATGGAAGAATATACAATAGAGCTTCTCAAGAAAGAGAAGAGGGAACTTAAGAATATATTATATGCTTTTGTTATGGCAGCTTATGGATTAGGGCATCTATACAATATTAAAAAATTAGGTAATAGGATATGCGAAGAAGATCTGATAAAAGAAGTAGATACTATAATACGTACATGTAAGTCAGAATTGACAGCCAGACTAAGTGCAGGGGAAGGTTTACAAGATTCTTTATATCTAATAGGATCTGTAGATGCTGCTGATGATGTGAATATTGTATGGGATACCTTGTATAAGGCTATAAAAAATGACTAAACGCAACCACATACAAAAGAAATATGTTTCAGCTTATGACCATAGAGTACCCTTTGCGATACTCGTACCCGAATATACTCCCTCAAGAGATATTACTGAAGTCATGTATGATAGAGGTATAAGCGTTGGAGAGATTGATAGAATCATTAATGTCTTTAAGAAATCTCCTAGTGTTGCTCTAGATTATGAAGCTAAAGGTACTGACATACATACTCCGGCATTCAAAGCTGTAGGTATTGGACTGGGTGGAGACTCCCTAAGAGTATACATCCGAAACTCCGATGCAGAGACATGGAATTATTTACACACAAAACTATTAGAATTGAACAATCTTATCGCTCACAACGTAATGTTTGATGGTGCGGTATTCAAAAGATATGCAGGTAAACATGCTAACTGGATTGCATGTACACTAGGATTATATAAGCAATGTGCCAATGAAGGCTTTGATGGCCAACGTTGGGGATTGAAGTCTGCTCAAGTAGATGTACTAGAGTGGGAACAAACAAATGATGAAGGTATTGATAAATGGCTGATTGAGCATGGCTACATCAGTAACGGACCTAAGCCTCGTATAAATGAATCATCTACAGAATATAGACAGAGACTATTAGAATGGAATGCTGTCCCTGGTAATCAAGCTAAAGCTAAGAAAGCAGAGATGTGGCGTGTACCTTCAGCTATACTTGGAGAGTATTGTATAATGGATTGCGAAGCAACCTATCTATTGTACGAGAAACACCTCAAGAAAGTATACAACCATTTCCCAGACCTGAAAGAATACCAAGAAGATCTCTTTATCCCCTTAGTAAAGAAGCTAATCGACCAATACTTAGGCGGTATTACTATTGATGTAAAGAAGATGCAAGAGCATGGTATCTCTTTGAGAACTAAGATTGCAGAACTTGAGAATGAAATTAGAACAGACTCAGATCTAACTGATGCGATCAATGAAGCAGAAGCTCGAATGATTGATGTTGTTGTTAATAAAGAACCAACTAAGTTTAAGAAACTACCTAAGCTTCCAAACGAACCAGCAAAACTTAAGAAGAATGGTAAACCAAGTAAGGCGTGGGATAACTGGGTAGCTAGGTGTGAGAAGATTAATAACATGAAAGCTGAAGTTACTTTGATGTGGCAGAAGTGGCGTGATAAGATGGATAAGATTGAAGCTGGTGATCATCCTGACTTTAGATTTAACTTAAACAGTAGAGCACAACTTAAGAAAATAATATATGGTCAAATAGTTCCCAATAGAATAACCAAAGAACCTATCTCATTTGATGAGTTTGGTAGAGGTAGAATGGGTGAGGTTGAAATTGAGACTCCTGAAGGACGTAAGGTTAAGCTTGACATGACTAAGGCTGGACAGTTGCCATTAGGTGAGCTTGCATTCAAACAGATGGGGACAATGGGAGAACTTCTCAATAGACATAGTAGTGCTCAAAAGGAATTGCAATTTGTTACTAAGTATCTAGAGATCGTACAGGATGGTAAGATACATGCAGGCTGGAAGATCCCCGGAACTATTACAGGTAGAGTTGCAGGTGTTAACCCTAACCTAGTTCAAGCTCCTAAGAGTAAGGGCTTTCTAGAATGCTTTGTCCCCGAAGAAGGTAATGTATTAGTTGACTGTGACTTTTCAAGTCTAGAGAACGTAGTACTTGCTGAGCTATCTAAAGACAAATCATTGATGGAGCTGTATGGTCCTAAAGCCAAAGCTAATGACGGATACCTGTTCACAGGTTCACAACTACCTAAGATTGGAGAAAAGATCTTAGCGGCTGGTTATGATCCAAAGAACCCTACTCTTGAAGGTATTGCCAATGCTAAGAAGATCTGTAAGAAAGAAAGAAGCATTGCAAAAGTAGTAGTACTTGCAAGTAGTTACGGTGCAGGAGTTGGTAAGATATTAAAAACATTGAACTTATCTGGTATTGATATTACTTATGACCAAGTGAAGAAAATACATGAAGGATACTGGGAAATATTTTCGGGTGTTAAACGTTACGAAGCTAAGCTACAAGAAGAGTGGCGTGACAATGATGGATACATGACCAGTAAGTTAGGCTATCCCATTGCGTGTGCAGAGAAGAAAGAGAAAGATCTTATCAACAGACAAGCTCAAAGATTGGGTCATGATTGTTGTATGATTTGGATAGAGATATTCACTAGTATGTTAGATGAAGAAGGCATCCCATGGAAACCTTATGTAATTGATTGGCATGATCAATCTATTGTAGAAGTACCTAAAGAACATGCTGAACGTGTAGCTGAGATAATGGGGAAGGATTCCTTTGATGTATTGAATAATATACTCCAGTGGGAGGTTCAATTGAAGGGTGATCCACAGATTGTAAACAATTTAGCAGAAGCAAAGATTGAGGATTGAACCATGCAAGTATTTGAAGTTATTATAGTATTCGCACCGAGTGAAGAATTTGAGAAATTAATCCGAAAAACATATTGTAGCTCTAGGAAAGTAGCTGAGAAATATACTAAGAAGTATGATAAGCTATTTAAGGAGTTGGGACTTGAGTCTATTATTCGAGTGTACATTGAAGATAAAGTCATCAAGGAGAAGTAATGTTAGGTTGGAAAATGGTAGAATTGGCAAGAAAATTTCAGGGATTGGAATTCAAAAGACGAGAAAAATCAGATATGATATATAAATACAAAAACA
>JALZUO010000085.1 GCA_023301565.1 Oligoflexales bacterium | reverse complement strand
TCTTTCAAAGCTACCTACTGACTGTTTTTTTGATGACATTGTTACAACGGGTACAACGGCGGCCAAACACTGCAAAGCTTCTGGCCTTTGGGGAGCAAACTGGCTGGCCCTATGTGATGCGAAAAGACCGTATATTTGATTAAAAAACACCCATCGCTGCTAACAAGCGCGGCGGGCCTTAGTTAATTTCTCTTAACGAAAACCTTGAAGTCCATCTATATTCAAATCGGCGCTGGGCAAAGGCTTGCGGCATTGACAGGTCTTTGGCTTTCGCTCACAATTTAATAAATAAATTAATTATTCTAGATGCATAGGATCCAAGGATGAAGATCTTTATCAAGACGCTTCTAGCGTTTACGTTGCTTACAACTGTCGACGGGCTTTTCGCAAAAAAAGTTAGTGAAAACTTTCGTTATGAACTTTATACCTCTGACGCCCTGCGCTGGAAAAACGGGGATGGCCCACCTCGTGATACGCAAAACAAAATGGCTAAAGCACTAGAGTCGACGGTTAAAAAAAGCCGAAAGTCGATTGATCTATGTATCTATGGGGTTGCAAAACAATCTTGGTTTTTAGAAATACTTGCGAAAAAAAGTAGAAGCCTAGATATAAGAGCGATTGTCGATCAGCAGCGGGGTCAGCCAAACTGGTGGGAAAACACCAGCGTTTTCACATACAAAGACACTCCAAAACTTGTAGAGGCTCTAGGCGAAAATCAAGTTAAAACCGATATTGGGAAAACAGGCAATGCGCCCGGATCGATCATGCATAATAAGTTTATGGTTTTTGATAGCAACAAGGTTTTTTATGGATCTACCAATATTAGTAGCACTGGAATTGGCGACGAATACAACGCTAACATGAACCTTTTGATTCACTCAAAATCTTTTGCCAAGTTGTACGAACGAGAGTTTAATCAAATGTTTCAAAAAGAGCTTTTCGGCAAACAAAAGCAAGCTTACCCAAGAGACTCACAGCTTTTGGAGTATAAAGATGGGACCAAGGTCGAAGTTTTCTTCTCGCCGCAGGATGCACCACTTGAAACAGCCGTACTCCCTTTTATTGAATCAGCAAAAAATAGCCTCGATGTAGGGATGTACTTTTTAACTGAAAGGCGGGCTGCGGATGCGCTTATCGCAGCTCACCGCAGAGGGGTAAAAGTACGCATCATCCAGGACGCAACCTCGGCGCATCAAGCAACTTCTCAGCATCGATACATTAGAGAAGAAAGCCGAAAAACATCTGTAGAAGCTCTGCCTAGCACCGAAGGAATACAAGTACGGGTCGAAAACTGGGGCGGAAAGATGCATATGAAAACAGCTATCGCAGATAAAAAAAGACTACTTGTAGGTTCAATGAACTGGTCAAGAAACGGGTCCAAAGAAAACGACGAAAACACTACTGTGATCCACCATAGCAAGCTAGCAAAAGATGCCACCTTGTATTTTAACCAGCTTTGGGAATCTCTTGCCTTTTACGACGACTGGAACCAGTACAACCTAAAAGACCCAAGGCCAGAAAGTCCTTTTTCAAAAAACTCTTGTTTTGATGGTTTTGACAACAACTACAAAGATGGCGCCGACAAAGAAGACAAAGGGTGTGCCATGATCTACTACCCAAGAAAATAGAAAACGCCTCTTATAACTAAGAGGCGTAAATAGAAAAAATTATTAGGCTATTGTTTCAAACTTGGGTCGTTAACAATCCCTGTAAACATCACAGTGTTTGTTGCCGTGTCACGAAGCACTAGTGCAAACGGCTTATCAAACAAGATTTCTACTGGTTCCTTAATTCTCACAACGCTTCTCTCTGCCATAATAACAGCCGTCGCAGCCGCAGCTTTTAAGCCTTTTTCATCGAGCTCTATTGCAGTTTTTTGAATAACGTCACCAATAAAAACATTTTCACCACTTATAGCTTCTCCCAGCTTGCTGAAGTCAGCTAGCTCCGCATCAAAGGCATCTTTCATTCCAATGGCTTTTAGTGTCTCTTTTAGGCTTTGTTTGTAGGTAAAATTAAACTTAGGAAGAGTAAGGTTTACTTTTCCGACAGAAGCCTCTTCCCACATTTCTGAGTACTCGCTAGCATTCATAGAAGCCATCAAACCGGCTATAGGCGCGCCTGATTTTTCTTGGAAAATCTCTAATACGACGGGCGAAGTTCCAGCCGCTACGTCTCCCCATTTACGTTCAATTGAAGCTGTTCTAAATGGAATCTGCACTCCCAATAGGTGGTTATTTAGGTAGTGGGTACTAAAGCTGCCTTTAACGGCGTTTACTAAAGTTTTTTTCTTTGCAGCTGTTTGAAAAGGAATTTTTTCTGGAGTTTCTTGCATTTCGTTTAGCCACTGTCCCTGAAAGTACAAAGCATTGACTAAAACCATCACCGCATTGGGTTTGATGTCATCTGTTTTTAAAAGGTCTTTGATCATACCCCTGGGGTCTTGGCCCTCTTTTAAGTCGATAGAATTATCTGCGGTTTTAGACTCAACCCATTTATTGATTTCTGCCACCAATTTTTCTGGGACAAACTGTGCGCCAACTAAGAACCCTTCTGATTTATCTTGAGAATATAACTCGTTCATCAAAACAGAAAAATGAGGGTCTACCTTAAATTTATCTTCGTTATACCAAACGCGGTTTGCAATACTTAGCTGCTGGACAGTCCCCTGCTTTAAGTCTTTGCCTTCCACAGGTTTTTGCAGGCTCTGCATCAGAGCACCAACAGATGCTTGAGCTCCGGCTGGATTTGGTCGTTCTCTGCCTTTTTGATAGCGAAGTGTCGTTAGCATCTGCATCAAGGTGCCATCGTTCGCTCCAGCCATCGTCATCGACAAAGCCAATGCTGCGCTTGTTGGAGAAGTTAGGATGTTTTGGGTGGCTTTTTCAGTGGCACTTTTTTCACTTAAGACCTGGCGAAACAAATCAAAACCAAACTCAGTTTGTGCTTCTGCAGCAAACTTAGCATTTTCTCTAATTTCCTCG
>JALZUO010000084.1 GCA_023301565.1 Oligoflexales bacterium | reverse complement strand
TCCCGCCATTGACCCTAAGCAAGAAAAAGATATCTGGCCATCAAGATTTACGCAATGGTGGCTTACCCGTTGGCTAGTCCCCACAGGATATCGCGTGGCGGGCGACGAAAAAACTACCCACGCCGCAGAACTTGCAAAACTAGAAAAGGACTGGGATAAAGTAACGGTTCCTGTTCTGCATATCCACGGAGACATTGATGACATTGTTCCCTTCGGAAATATCAACTACACAAAAAAAACGTTTAAAGATATTACGATTGTAGAGATTCCAGATAAAGGTCACGAAATCGCCTGGAGAAATCCTGAAATTATTAAGCCTTATTTGTTTGAGTTATTGAAAGAAGTGGAGGAATAAACAATTTCTTACCCTAATGTTGGTAGCATCTGCCACTCGCATTCTTTGTTCTTCTTTTACACCTTGCTCCAGCTTTAGTTTTTCCAGCACATTGCGTCGCTGTTGTTTTCTTAGCGGGTGCCGCTGTACTTTTTGAAACGGTATTATTTTGAAGACTCGAACCTTTAGAATTTGTAGTTGAATGATTTGGCTTGCATACTTTGCAGGATTTATAGCCCAAAGCAATGGCATCTTTTAATGCTATTTGTTTTTTTGAGTATTTTAGATAACTGCAACTATTGGTGTGATATTTATCTCCTGTTTTTGTAATACAAACAGATTGCGCATTCATTTGAAACGTGAATGCTAGAATAATTGCAAAGAGTACAGATTTTAACGCTTTCATTTCTTCTTTTTATTTGCTCTCCATTGCCAAGGAGGGATTGGATTTTTCTCCTTCCACAAACCTATTTTTCTGTCTCTAGCGCTATTTTCAAAACCTTGAAGTAAACTGTCTTTTGAATACTTAACATAATGCCAAGCCAAACCATTTTTGACAAGCTGGTAACTTAAATTTAGAGAATCATTATAGCTAACATTAGCAATAGATCTTCGATATCTATCTTTATTTAACACTTGAATGGTCACAGTTTTATTAAATATCGCGTCTGAAACAAATTGTTTAGCGCTAGCAGAATAAGGCTGTTTTTTCTCTGGGCAATCTATGTTTGCTAGGCGGACCTTTATCAATGTAGAATCTTGAGTAAGTAATTTAAAAGTGTCGCCGTCTGTTATGCCTACTACTTTTCCAGTGATGGATTGTGAGTAGCCGTTTATACTTATTACGAGGAGTAATAGAATTTGTAGTGCTTTTTTCAATTAGGTTTTGTGTGTTAGTTTAGGATAAATTCTTTAATTATTTTGTCCATATTAGATGGTAAATATGCTGTTTTTAATTCATATCTTTTTACTTTCATTTCATCAAACCACTCACTCCAATAGTTTTTAATTATATCTTCTTCGTATGGGTTTTTAATATCAGGATTAATACCTAAAACAAGGATTTCTAAATTACTCAAATCTGATGTGGCAGGAATAAAACCATATTCTTTTTCTACAATTTTATTCTCCCAGTCTTTATTATTCAATTTTAAATTTCTAATAGTTTGGGGCGTAAGATATGTAGTTCTATTACCATCTTCGAATTTTGTGTTTTTATGATAGATATATCCATCTGTAAGGATGACTAAAATATTGCGGTATCCATCTTCGATGCAGTAATCTTTCACTTTATTTTTGAAAAACCTCCAAGTGTCTGACCCAACATATTTATTATCAGTAATGGCTAATTCATATATTTCTTTAGGCTTAGTTGCATAAATATTTTTGATTTCATCAAGTAATTCTAAAGAAGCATTGTCACGTGAGACATCATATTTAAGCCCTTCAGAAATTGAATTTATATTTTGATTCTTTGGAGAAGGATCAAAAAAAACTTGAATCTTTTCATTCATATTCCTTACCCTTTTATTTCTTAAATGGATATTAAAAGCTTCAGAAACAGACTTTATGTAAGCAATATCTCTTTGATAAAACTCCATTGTTTCATTAGGATATTTCTTTGGATTAATTCTATCCGATAAGTCTAGTAGAAAACTTACATTCAGGTTTTCATTAGATTTTCTTTTAGTTGTAACCTTACTAACTAAAGCTTCTTTCATTTCTTCTTTGTTAGAGTCATCAATACAACTACAAATTAGTAGCACTATCATTGACAAAACTACTTTTCTAAAAACAAACATGATTTTATTAATTTTTTGTGAATACTAGATGCTGAAAATCCATATCTATAAGATTTAGACTTTCAAGATGTTTTTTGTCAACCTCTTCACATCCATTCAAAATTTCATCCAATTGTTTTATTGGAAATGGTAGTTCTGAATTAATCGCTTGATACCAACCTTTCTTATATTGATAGTGATAATTCAGATATTCTTTTACTGGAAATACAAAACCATCTATTTTAGATTGAAGCTCCGAAATGACACCATTAATAGCTGTGATATCATGTTTGATCTTGTCAATTTGAGGAATAAGGCTTACTTTTTTCGCTACAGCGTTTTTAATCTCTTCTTTTTTACTTCTGATAAATACTCTGATTTTATCTACATTTTCGTGTTCTCTCATAACAAAATCGAATACCAAACCCCAAATAATATAAACTACAAATCCAGCAAAAATAATTCCCCAGAAATTCACACTTTGTAATGCGTCCATAGGAGTAAATTTTTCTCCAAGAATGGCATCGTATAAGAATATTTTTCTCTCGATTAAATATGCTAAAATAACATCAAATACAAATGTCAATATGAACAGAAAGCTAAGTTTTACAAAAGAATGCCACCCTTTAGTTTTTTGAAACATATGTACTAAATATCCAAGCCCCATAAATACAAATGGAATTGTACCCACAAACAGAGCTTCTAACCATCCATCATTAATTGATTTACTAAGTGCATTCGCATCAAAAATAGCCGCAGTTAAACTGTCTGTTTCAAAGTCCTTAAAAAATGCAGAGTAAGAGGCTGATATATAGAATACAAAAAGATAAATAGTTATTGGAAGTAATAACGCTAAACCAATGTAAAATTGAGCCTTGGGGCTTTTATCTACATCAACTCCATATTTGTCCGGATTAATTTTCACATCAGATATTTCGAACTTTAGAGTATCTACCTTCTTTTCTATATCACTTTTTTGTTCTTCATAAATATGTAGTGCGGTTTCTCTTTTTTTAAGTTCTGTTCTCTGTTTTTCCTGTTCTTGTTTATAGGGTTGTTTTAATCTTTGTTGTTCATTCAGTTGTTTTCTGCATAAGTTTTCAAAACTATTGTATAATTCGTGCAGGCCAGTGCCAAAAGTTATTGGATTCCCACTCGCTTTTTTTGAATCGCCGTAGCCACTTTGATAATAGGTTACTCTTAATTGTTCTCTTGCATCCTCAGTGTCTTGTTGCCCAATTTCATCATCAGATACTTGTCTCTTTTTTAGTTTAAATAAATTATTTATCGCTGCCATATACTACAAATTTATACCGTTAATAAGCTCTTCTTTAGCAGTCCCTTTTTTAGCTGCATCCAATAAAAAGTCAGCTAGCTGAGTAATGTTTTCATCTAAAAACTCAAATTTTTTACAATATTTTTTTAGAGAGATCGGAAGAGCACACGTCTGAACTCCAGTCACAAACATCGATCTCGTAT
>JALZUO010000083.1 GCA_023301565.1 Oligoflexales bacterium | reverse complement strand
CGTGTTTTCCCTCTCTCCAACTTCACGGAAATGGACGTCTGGATGTATATGAAGCAAGAGGGGATCGAGCTCCCCAGTCTCTACTATGCGCATGAACGCGATACCATTACTCGGAATGGCGTCATTCTCGCCGTCTCGGAATTTGTCCAACCTCGTGAAGGGGAGACGGTCGAACGAAAGGTGATCCGTTTCCGCACCATGGGAGATGCCACTATCACCGGCGCGATCGAAAGCCACGCTGACACGATGGAGAAAATCATCGAGGAAGTCGCCGCCGCCCGCCAGACCGAGCGTGGAAACCGAGCCGATGACAAGCGGTCCGAAACCGCGATGGAAGACCGCAAGAAGGAAGGTTATTTTTAGGCCTCCTCCACAGATATTTCCGCCCCTCACATTTTCTACTCATACTTTCGTAACATTATGGATCTCCTTCGTTTTACCACCGCCGGCTCAGTCGATGACGGCAAATCAACCCTTATTGGTCGCCTTCTCTATGACTCTAAGTCCATCTTCGAAGATCAACTTGAAGCCATCGAGGAATCATCACGCAAAAAGGGTGATGAAAATGTAAACCTCGCTCTCCTTACTGACGGTCTCAAAGCCGAGCGCGAGCAGGGCATCACGATTGACGTTGCCTACCGCTACTTCGCGACTCCAAAGCGTAAATTTATTATCGCGGACACTCCGGGGCATATTCAATACACCCGCAACATGGTGACCGGTGCCTCCACCGCCAACCTTGCCATCATTCTTATCGATGCGCGTAAAGGAGTGATCGAGCAAACCAAGCGTCATTCCTTCATCGCCAATCTTCTCCGCATCCAGCATGTCGTCGTTGCCGTCAATAAGATGGATCTCGTCGACTACAGCCAAGAGGTCTACGACGGAATTATCCAGGACTATAAGGCCTTCGCCTCCCGTCTCGATAACATCGTCGACATCACCCCCATTCCCATCTCCGCGCTGAACGGTGATAACATCGTCGACAAGTCGACAAACATGGATTGGTTCGAGGGTTCCAGCCTCCTCTACCACCTAGAAAACGTCTACGTCGGTGGTGATGAGAACCACATCCAGGCCCGTTTCCCCGTGCAATGGGTCATCCGTCCTCAAAGCGAGAAATTTCATGACTTCCGTGGCTTTGCTGGCCGAGTCGCCGGCGGCGTCTTTAAGCCAGGTGATGATGTCACCATCATGCCCTCCGGCTTCTCGACCAAGGTCAAAAAAGTCTACCAAGACGAGACTGAACTCACCGAAGCATACGCTCCTCAATCGGTGACTATTACTCTTGAGGATGAGATCGACATGTCGCGAGGTGACATGCTGGTGAAGGCGAACAATCCTCCCCGGCAAGGGCAGGATATCGATGCCATGATTTGCTGGTTCTCAAACACCAATCTTAATCTTCGTGGAAAATTCATCATTCGCCACACCACAAAAGAAACGAAGGCGATCGTCCAAGAGATCAGCTACAAGGTGGACATCAACACCCTTCGTAAAGAAGAAGACACGAGTAATTTCTCCTTGAACGAGATCGGCCGTATCTCTCTCCGCACCGCCTCGCCCCTCTTCTACGATTCTTACAATAAGAACCGCCAAACTGGCTCTTTTATCCTCATCGACCCGGGCACTAACGAGACTGTGGCTGCGGGTATGATTCTCTAAATTTGACCGAGACAATTCTCCTTTGTAATTTTTCTTAACTTATCAAAAGATAAAAAAATAACTTTAGATGGTGAATGTTTTTTCAGATGCGTCATGGACGTATGAGTCGGCGGCGCACCTATTGAGTCGCACGACCATGGGGTCGACTCGGGATGAGCGCATCGCGCTCTTTGAGCTGGGTGAAGCTCAGGGAGTGGAAGCTGCGGTTAATTCCATCGTCGCTGCTGCTGATGATTGGGATGATTTTCTCTTTCCCAGTTGGTGGGATAGCCAAGATGTTCCCGGGCCTGCAGGGAGTGTTACACTTTCAGAGGATGAATTCGTTGAATGGTATTGCCTACAACTCACTCAGGCAAATCCACTTGGAGCGAAAATGTTCAAGTTCTTCGTCGATCATGCCCCAGTTTCCGCGGAGTTGCTCATCGAGCAAAATCGCTGGATCTATATGTTCAAGCACTTTTCCCTTTGCCGAACTCACGCGCTAGGAAACTTTAGGACCTTTATAGAAGGGCTCAGCTGGGATGGGGCCATGATGTGGATGCTTGATTTACGAGTAAGTTCTCGTTTCAACTTAAATGAAAATTTCGGTCGAGAATTACTTGAGCTTTTCACCTTGGGGGTCGACGGAGGATACTCTGAAGAGGATGTGGTGGCGTGCACCCGCGCTTTTACAGGACGAGTGACTCCGGCAGTTCAGCCTGACGATTGGCCCTACACCCCTTATCTTGATCGCTCGGATCGGTTCCCCCGAGATCGCCCGGCATTCTACTACTTTATCGATACCGATGAAAAAACGTTCCTCGGTCAAACCCTGACTGGATTCATCCCTGGGGATAGAGACGAAGAACGAGTAGATCACACCGAAGAGGTTTTAGAGATTATCTTTCAGCAAGAGACGTGCGGAGAGTATCTGGTCTCGAAACTTTGGCGCTACTTTGTCTCCCCAGTGCCCCCAGAAGGTCTTGTTCAAGAGTTGGGAGAACGTTTCAGGACGGAGCATGGCTATGAGCTCCGCCCGCTCTTGAAAGATATTTTTATGAGCGAGGCTTTTTATTCGCCTGAGAATATTGGAAACCAGATTAAAGATGCTGGCGATTACCTTGTCTCCTGCACGAAGGCCCTTGAAGTTGATCTTCCTGATCCTAGCGTTCTCTTCGTCTCTTTGGAGAACATGGGTTATAGCATCATAAGCCCTCCTAACATCGCGGGATGGCCAGAGCCTGAGGGCGTAGGAAATGGCTGGTTAGGTGCTGAAAAAATGCTTTTTCGGGTGAACTTCCCACTTCTTTGGCTTCAGGAATCCTTCGTTATGTTTGATCGAACAGGGGTGACCAGCTCTCGGATTCTCATCGGGCAGACGCCTCCATCAGATTTCAGCCTCGATCGAGTCGCTCCTGGGCAGGTTCGTGGTCGCCGTAATATTCACCTCCTACTGGAAGAGTTGAATGATCGATTTCTTCCTTTTCATCGTTTGTCTGAGCAACAGAAAGAGTTCTTAATTGAGAACGATGAGCGTAATTACCGTGAGCTCGATGAAGAGTCTAGGATTCGGGAACTCATTCGCCTGATCATGGCTCTCCCCGAATTCCAGCTACAATAATCCTATGAAACCTCCAATATTCGATAGGGGAAAAGCCTCCGAGTCATGTGACATCGGGAGGAGAGGCTTTTTGAAAGGCCTGGGTGGTCTCGGTTTTCTAGGCGGGACTGGTGCCGGTCTTTTCCCATCACTTTGCGCTGGGGCAGATGAGTTAGACCCTGATGGCCCCATCTTTGTTCTGATCCATCAAGCCGGTGGGAATGACGCTCTCAATACGGTTGTCCCAGTGGATACCCTCGATAGTACCTACTACTATCAGGACCGCCCGAATTTGGCGCTCGCTGCCGATGATGTCCTCCCTTTGGAGAATGGGCTTGGATTACACCCGGCATTACAAGGATTCAAAGGTCTTTGGGATGCTGACGAACTCGCAATTATTAATGGCGTCGGGAATTCCAACCCCATTTTGTCTCATTTCCGGAGTATTGATATTTGGGAAGGCGCAGATCCTGCCGCAAGCACTGGGAGCGGTTGGTTGGGACGATACTTTGACCACCAATGTGAGGGAGCAGAAGAGTTCGATGCGAGGATAGGAATCGATGTCCGTTCCGCGGCAAGTCTTGCTTTTAGAAGCGCGAATAACGATGCCGCCCTTACCATTAGTAATCCACAATTTTTTGATTATCTCAACGCAGAAGAAGAGCTCTCATCAGCGCTGGGATTCGATGATGCATTACGCAAAGGGATCGCCTCGGGCTTGATTGACCGCCAGATTCCAGCCACGGGTTCCCTCGAATACGTGACGGCTACCCTAAAGTCAGCCTTGTCAGGCTCTGGTGATATTCAAGCTTCGCTTCAAACTGCGGCGGCCGATGCAAATGAGACGATCTTCCCAAGTTCATCGATTGGCGGGTCGCTCAAAGACGTTGCCCGCTACATTGGCGGAGGCATGCCGACCTCGACTTACTTTCTCACACAAGGAGGCTATGATACGCACTCGGAACAATACATTCTCGATAGCGCGGGCAGGCCTCTTGCGGGGAGGCACGCAGGCCTTTTGGGAGATCTTGACTCAGCGATAGGGGCATTCACGGATGAGCTAAAGCGCCAAGGAGTTTGGGATCGAGTCGTCGTGATGATCTACAGCGAGTTTTCCCGTAAAATCATTCAGAATGGAAATGATGGAACGGATCACGGCGCTGCTGGGTCGGTCTTTATTGCTGGAGGAAAAGCCCAATCAGGCTTGTATGGTGCCTATCCTTCGCTTGCTCCAGACGATCGGATCTTGAATCAAAGCATGCCGATGACCACTGATTTCCGTCGTGTCTATCGGACGATCCTTGAGCGTTGGTTTTCTTTAAGTGCAGCCGATGCTGCTAACCTTCTCGGGATTGCCTTGGAAGATCATCAATCTCTCGATTTTCTTGCCCCATGAAGCCGTCTTTCAAGCTAGCACTAACTCTGCCGTTACTTTTTGGAGGAGCGCTTCGTGCACAAACTTTCGAAACTGAGATATTAGCCTCCACGGGAGGTATCATCGGTACGGATCCTTCGTTTCGATATAGTGAGATCGAGCGGCCTCAAATCAATCTCCATGGGGAGGTCTGTTTCAGAGCCCAGATTCTTGAGGGAGATGTCAGAAAAGAGGCAATTATTAGGATCGTTGATGGCAGCGCAGAAATTATCGCTCTCTCAGGGGACTTGGTCTCTTCGTGGCGGGAAGAGCAGGGCTTTATTAGCACTGCTAAATTTGCCTCTTTTGGAGACCCGGTGGTGAATGATGAGGGGCGGATCGCCTTCTTATCTGAATTTGAGCTACTGGGAGCGCAAATCAAAACCGCTAGCAGGTATGGCGTGACTCTCTTCAATGAAGCGACGGATGAGGTTTGGGTTCTCGACCGGACTGATCGGATCGTCAAAATAAGCGGAGAGTCAGGGGGCGAGCAGTTTACGGACACGGCACGACACCTCCGCTTAGGAGATCCAATTTTTGATGGGGGAGGGGGGATCTATTACCCCTCTGTGATTCAATCTTCTCATGAAAGTGAGCTGGGCTATCGCAGCATGGTTTACCGGATTCCGATCCCTTCTAGCTCTACCGATAGTTTTTCCCAACCTGATTTTATTTATCGAGGAGACGAATATTCTCCGGTTTCGGGAGATCTTGCAGGAGAAATCCCAGGCCATGTCGATGCTCATGTGAGTTCGAGTGGAGACCTAAATATGATTGAGCAGAGCGTCAGTGGCCGCCGTTTGATTCAGTCATCAAATAATCAGAATGAGATCCTCCTCTCGGAGGGTGATAGCCTGCCGGATCATCCTGGATACCTTGTCTCAAATATCCAGAGTTACCCCGAGTATCTGGCAGGGACTTCTTCCTTTCTCGTGAAAGCGCGGAACGGGTCTCTTGAGAAGGAGTTGATTCTTCAGGGGACGGCTCCGTCTGAAATTCTGGTATCCACAGGAGCCCCCATTTCTGATTATGAAAGTGTAGGAGAAGTCACAGATTTATCGGAGCCTGTTGCTACCATTAATGGCAGTATCGCGTTTGTAGCAACCTTAGAGTCCCAAGATGGAGGTCGCAGACAATCGGTTTGGAGGAAGTTGGCGGCTGGGGTCGCGCCGAGGCCCCTCGCAATTGAGGGAGAGCAAGTGCCCGGGTCTGCAGAAGGTGTCACGTATCGATCTTTTGGAGCTCCGATGATTAACCAGATAGGTCAGGTTGTTTTTTCGGCCAGTTTAAATCACGGATCAGGAATCAACTCACAGAATGACTTCGCATTCTTCCTAGGAGAGCCGAATCGGGTCGTGCGGCGTGTGATCGGGGAAGGTGATTTTTTCTTTTTCGGTTTTCTGGATGTCCAGAGAATCACGAGTTTATCTCTTTCTGAAATGAATGAGCAGGGGGATATGGCACTCACTATAAAGGCGGAAGGAGGCCAGTCGGCTTTGGTCAAAATCGGAGTGCCTACAACTAATCTACCGTCTTATGGAGACTGGGCACTCGCGGCCTTTACGAACTCAGAAAATCGCGGTCGTAATTTTGATCCGGATGGCGATGGGATTCCGAACCTTCTTGAATATGCCTATGGGACGGACCCTTTAGATTCACTTTCCTCTGATTTACCAGAAATGAGAATTTTGGAGGAAGAAGGAGTGAGGACCCTCGCTTTAGAATTTAATCAAATAACGAGTGAGTCTGATGTTGAGTATATTGTTGAATTTTCCAGTGATCTAACCAATTGGATTATTTCAACAAACAGCGTATCTTTGGAGACCCGAGGGGATCAAATTGATCGTAGGCTAACTAGTGGCGTTGCCAATCCGACCTCTGCTAGGCAATTCGTTCGGATTAGGATCGTCGAAAGATAAACGCCTCAACCCGATTATAATAAATCAAAATTATTGTCGTGATGATTAAATTGTCGAAAAATATCAGCCTAATAATTTATTATGGACTCGCGCGACACCTTCCTACTCAGCCAGTTCCTGGTTGGAGGCTAGGGTATTTTTTGCGGAGAAAGCTCTTAGAGGTGATTTGCCCAAATATAGGGAATGGGGTGATCGTGAAGCGAAATTGCTACTTTGGAAAAGGTAAAGCTCTGGATGTAGGAGATCGTTCCCAATTAGGTGAGAGATCGAGAATTGGTCCAGGGGTGAAAATTGGAGATGATGTCCTGATGGGACCTGAGGTCGTCATCATGACAACGAGCCATTCCTTTGAGGCTGTTGATACACCCATTCGCTTGCAGCCTGATCCTCCACAGAGATCTGTTGAAATCGGTAACGATGTATGGATTGGAACACGTGTTACCATTCTGCCCGGAGTTACCATTGGGCGAGGTTCGATTATCGGGGCATGTAGTGTCGTGACCAAAGACATCCCATCCATGAGTATTGCGGTAGGTAATCCTGCTCGTGTGATCCGTAAAAGAGGTGAGCTCGGTCAAAAGTAATTCATTTGCTCTCAATGCTCTAGCGATCTCTAAAAAAGTCATAGGACTGGAGTGTCGGAGATCCAACAAGGCGTTCGCGATGAGAGCGAGTTGCTAAGTGAAGCCCTCAAGTAGCCGCCTTCCTATTAGGATCAGGTTAAGACTTAATCCTCCGTTCCTCTTTCCTTCACACACTAGACAGCTACTCACATAAGTTAGAAATCACCTACAAAATCTCGTAAATCATTTAAAACATGCCAGCACGACCACTCACTTTTATCCATATTCCTAAGACCGCTGGGACGACGATGCACACAGTTCTTAAGCAGCAATATTCGCGGCGAAAGATTCTGATCACAAACGATCCTCGTAATCCGGTGTTTGGAGCCTCCAAGGATATTGACCCTGCTCAATATTGTCAGAAATTTGACCTGATTCTAGGCCATTGTCCGGTGGGCATTCATGAGGTTCTCGATGAGGTAAATTATATTTCGTGCGTCAGAAATCCCATTAAAAGGTTGGTTTCGCATTATCACTACGCACGGCAGCTCCCAAACCATTATCTTTACAATCAATTAAATCAAAAAGGTTTTGGTTTTAAGGACTATGTTGAATCCGATATGAGTTCAGAAATTTCAAATGGAATGATTCGGATGTTGTGTGGACGCCCCGATTTTAAGAAATGCCAAATCGATGATTCGGTTTTTGAGGAAACCGTGAGTCTTGCGAAGGAAAGGTTCCGATTTATAGCGACGACTGAGCGTTTCGACGAATGTATGCTTATTCTGCAGAAGGAACTCGGACTCACCACTCCTTATTATGCACGGAAAAAGGTGGGAAATTATACCCAATCACAATTGGAATTAACTCCTGATATCGTCGCAATCATGAGGGAGCGAAACAAGTATGATCAACTCCTGTATGAGTTGATCGACGATGAGGTGACTCGTAAATCCGAGCAATATGGGATTACGGTTGACCTTGTAAACGACTTCAAAATTAAGAACCAGAAATTCGGCAAATGGATTCATCTCGCGAGAGAGCTTAAGGGCAGGCTCACTCTGGGGAACCCAGTGAACGGAAGCACTCCTGAGGGTATGAGTGTCTCTGGGAAAAGCTGATGACTGGGGAACGTTGTTCCAGGGTTGTGGGCGTGTTTCTAATTCATCAGGCTCAAAAAATCAAAGGCTTTAGGTTCATTGGTGTGATCATAAATTCCTAAAATTCGTGTCCCGTTCAAAACGACTCAAAAAAAATACAGGCATTGGCTTGCTTGGAAGTGTTCTAGTGACTTTTGGCGTCGTAGGTAAGACCATTATTCTTGGACGGTATCTAGACTTAGCAGACTTCGGTTACTACATTATTTGTTTGAATGCCATTGCCATGCTCAGGTTGTTTTTAAGACCTGGCTTTGAGCTGACGCTCATGAGGTATATCCCTGAATTTGAGGCAGAGGAGTCAAAAGAGAAAGTATCGAGTCTCGTGCTCCTATGTCTTTACGTGGCTCTCCTTGGTGCGCTTGTTTTCGCTGGAATCTTCTTTTTCGGAAATGAACTCATTGCCTCAAAGCTCTATGGTGACCCAGCCCTTTCTGATATTTTGTATGTTTTAGGGATTTCATCGAGTTTCTATCTACTGACGGTTATTGCGATCACTCTGCTACGGATCACCGAAAATTTTAAGTATACGCTGATTCCAAGCGTTCTCGGGTCGATATCGGTTCCTTTGATTCTAATGTTCTTACAGATGCAAGGTTGGCTCAACCTTAAGACTGCGATTGTTGCAACAGCAATTGGTGAGCTTCTGACAGTGGTGTCTGTGGGCCTCGCGTGCTTTGTGATGCTTCGCGGATTTGTGGCCGTGAATAAAGACACCCTCACGCTGGCTCCTATTCGAAGTCATTTTCGTTCTTTGAAAGCAACCCTCGGCCAAACTTCTTTGTTCGGGATCCTCCAAGCAGGCGCCCAAACTGGCGGTGTCTTTCTTTTGGGTGTTTTCGGGGGCCCGGTTCAGGCCGCAATCGGTGGGATGGCAGTCCAGATGGCGAGGCCAGTTGCGATGTTTCAAACTAGCTTAGGTGCTGCCGTCACCCCAGAGCTGAATCGTTTAAATGCTGAGGGTGAAATCAATGAGCTCATTTCATTTCTGAAACGCTATATGCTTTTGACGATGATTGGGGCATGTTGTGCTTTTGTAGCGATCTTTTTGCTTGGTCCTAGTATTGTTAGCACGATTTTAAAGCCGGCATATACGTCGGCGATTCCGGCATTTTTAGTTTTAGCATTTTCATTTGCGCTGACGCTTATTTTTGAACCTTTCCTTACGATCGCGGTTGCTCGAGAGGAAGTAGGGCGCCGAAACCTATTGGTTTCTCTGAGGTTTCTCTACCTTGCAATTGCGGTATGGGTTGGAATTAGCGCGATCGGAGTGATGGTGGCTCTTGTTGCGGGAAATCTGACAGTGCGAATTTTTAACGATTTACCTTTGTATCGTAGGTTGAAGGCCTCAGCTCCTGATGTTGATGCCGCTCCTGGGTCCTAGAAATTTAGATTATGGTTAGTAGCTTCTTACGAATTCTAAAACAGCGATTTTTGTACTATTTGGAAGTCTATCGAGATTGTAAGCGGTATTTACGATCGTGTGATTGGTCTGGAAGTCCCGTAGCGAATCGAGGGACTCATCTTTTGGGAGATATTTTACGGAAATACCATGTTGTTGAGAAGTCTTTGGGGATGCCGGAATTTCGTCCTGGTTCCGCGGCGGACGTGGTCAAGTCACTCATTGTGGACCTTAAGAAATGGAGAGAGCAAGACGGCGTCGATCCGCTAGCAAATCGCCAAGTTCTGGTCGCTTACAGAGTGCTGTCTGCCTATTTAAGAAAGCACAAAGCGCTGGATTACGACACGTCTGATATTTTTGGAGATTTTGAGCTCGATGTCGAATTGGTTTCAGTTCCCGGTGGGGTTAAACCTTACAAAGATGAGGGAAATCGGGATTGGGAAGAGCTTGTTCCCATGTTGCGAGCGCGAGCGAGTTTGAGGACCTATGATCAGGAACGTCTCCCGACTTCTGATGTTTTGGAGTCGATCGCCCAAACTGCGATCAAGGCTCCTTCGGTTTGCAATCGTCAGACTGGGCGTCTCCATGTTTTTACGGGGGACTTGGTGCAGGAGATCTTAAAATTTCAGACTGGGAATCGAGGATTTGGTCACCAGGTGCCGGTCTTATTTGTGGTGACCGTAGATTTACGATTTTTTCTTTCTAGGACTGAGCGCAATCAGCCGTTTGTCGATGGTGGCCTATTTGCACTCCAGACAGTGCTCGGGATTCAGGGCGAAGGTATGGGTTCGGTTTGTCTCAATTGGTGCGTTTCTCATGAATCTGATGAGAGGCTTCGTGAAATCGCTAAGATCCCAGATTACGAGAAAGTGATTATGTTAATCGGTTGTGGCTATCCGCACGCCGAGGCATTATCTCCAGTTTCAGCTCGTCATTCAGGAGCGGATATCTTGACGGTTCATGACTCGTCGGGCGATTTATGAGAGCAGCGAACACAAGGTTACCCCTAAGATGGTAAAGCAGCAGGTCATCGTGTGGCATGGGAAAAAGTCACCGCGAGCGATCTGAGTTGTGAGTCTCAAATAATGGCTGTCTCCGGCCAAGAAAGATGGTTTCTAAATCTTTGCTAAAATTTCCACTGATGAGAATGAAGTTCAAAGAAGCCAGACAGCTTCCCAATATTTTCAGAATTTAAGATAAAATCAATTATGGTAGGAATTTTAACCTTTCACAGAGGGCCGAATCATGGGGGCTACCTCCAAGTTTTAGAACTTTGTCGGGCGATTGAAAAGTTGGGGCATGAGGTAGAAATCATCGATTATCAGAATGCAATTCATGCAGGGCGTGAAACTTTTAAGCCGTGGATCTATCGCCGGCCATCGTCGCTTTGGTATGGAGCTTCGAAAGCGCGTGCTTTCGCTCGTGCGAAAAAACACCTGAACCTGAGCCAAAGATTCACCAAAAAAGAGGAGATCGATTGGGAGCGTTACGAGACAGTCTTAGTTGGTGCCGATGTTGTCTGGGACTACAGCGTGGCGGAATTTGGGAAAGAGGACATCTATTTTGGAGGATTTCGAGAAAATTTCGAGGGAAGATTGGCGGCTTTCGCCCCAAGTTGTGGTGTTGCGAATGCGGCGGGGCCATTCCCGGATTACGTTAAAAAAGGCCTGCTGGGCTTTGACCATGCGGCGGTCCGGGACGAGGCAACTCAGACACTCTACCGGAATGTGACGGGTAAAGACTGCTCTTTAGTTCTCGATCCCACATGGCTGCCTTTTGGCGAACCTCTGGAGAAGCATACGGACGTTTGGGATAAGAAAGAACCCTATATCGCGGTCTATGGCTTTAAAATTGATGAAGCCAGTGCAAGGGCGGTTCGCTCATATGCTCAAGAAAGAGGCTTAAAAATCTATGCCTCTGGTTATTACCAACCATGGGCTGACCGAAACTTCCCAGGGCTGACTCCTCTTGAATGGGTTGATTTTCTTAATTCATCTGAGGTGGTTTTTGCCGGAACTTTCCATGGAGCTCTTTATGCGATGCGTTTGGGCAAACGATGTGCTTTTCTTTCCAACGACAAAATTGCGCAGAAGCTAGCGACTCCTCTGAAAATAATCGGACTTGAGGATCATATGCTGAATTCTCCTGAGGATTTACCAAGGGTGTTTGACCTTCAGCGAGATGCCGAAGCTGATCAGACGAAGCTTGAGAGTTCCTTAGCGTCTTCTTGGAGTTATTTGAAGGAAGTAATCGGTTAGAGTCAGACCCATAGATGACATGAGTGACGTGAAAGAAAAATCTGATCCTGTGAGATTCGATCACCTAGATGGGATTCGAGGCGCGATGGCGCTTTGGGTCTTTTTTGGCCACCTCTATTATGCGTGTAATGCAAGTGTGCTTCCGTTAGGCCCTCCTGGCCAAGCTGTTGAGGTTTTCATGGTGCTTTCGGGATTCCTGATGGCTTTTCATTGGGAAAAGCGTTATCAGGCTGGGATCTCAAGGAAGACCTTAGCCGATTTTTATGGTAGGCGTTTTTTCCGGATCTTCCCCCTTTTTGCGGTTTTAGTGCTCGTCGCACACTTCTGCCATGTCGCTATCACAACCGATCGGATGGAGGTGATCAGAGTTTTGCATGATGGAGGATCCCTGAGCGATCAGCGGGACATTAGCCCTCTTTCGTGGTCAAATTTAGCGCTGCACTTGACCTTTTTGTTCGGCTTGTTTCCATCAGCAGCGTCAAGTAACTCGTTACCTGGTTGGAGTATTTCGTTAGAAATGCAATTCTACTTAGTTGTTCCTTTTTTGATGGTTGGGTTACAACGATTAGGTGTTCTCACGGTGTCCTTATCGGTGCTGGCGATAGGCATTCTCACCAATGCGCTTATTGGAGTTTACCATGGGAGCGAAGGCATCATTGTTTTCCCTCAGCCTTCGGTGCTCCCTCTCAAGATCCACGTATTTTTGGTGGGGATTTTGATTGCGCTCGCTTTCCTGCGGCGGAGATCATTTCGAGATGCCCTGCCGTTTCTCCTCCTCACAATCTTGATTGTCGCGCTGAGTGATTGGTCTTGGAGAGTCACGATTATCTTGGTGATTTTGGCTGGGCCCTTATTTGTAGCTGATCATTCGCGTGAGATTGCGGTTAGGATCTTTGAGTCACGCCCGATGAAGTGGATTGGTGACATTTCCTACAGTCTCTACCTCGTGCATAACCTCATTATGTATCCCGTTCTCGCAGCTTTGGCAGCTCTTCCATGGTTTGTTAATCTGGGATCGGTTCCTAGGTTCGGGTTGTCTCTGGTGATTATTATGCCCTTGGTTGTCATCGCCTCATGGCTTCTCTTCAAGTTTGTTGAGAAACCAGGGATCCAAATAGGGCGTCAGTTTCTTAGTAAAAAATGAGTGAAGTATCAAAGAAGCCATCGGTCGTTTTTTGCGGAATTGTCCGTGATTGCGGGAAGAATCTTGAGCGTAATTTGGAGAGGGTGAACGCGATGCGTTCTCATTTCTCCTCGCTCCGTTACGTCCTTGTTGAAAACGACAGCAAAGATCACACAAAAGATGTTCTAAGAGGTCTACAAAAGCGGGATCCTTCAGCGATCGTCGAAATTTGCGACTACGGGACAATCACGCTCCCCAAAAAGTTAAAGAGTGGAATTAATCCATCGTTTTCTGAGCATCGTATTTCAAAGCTCTCGTCATACCGAAATCGATACCTAGAGCTGATTGAGTCTAAAATCGGTTTCGATGAGACCGATTGGGTGATCATGGTGGACTGGGATATCGAGTGGTTTTCGGTGGATTCGATCTTAAGACGGTTAGAGGGAATGGGTGAGTGGGGGGCTGTTACGGCAAATGGTCGTTTCAAAATGGGCCTTATGGGGGATTCTTACTATGATGCCTTTGCCTATCGCGCCCTCGGACAAGCTGGGCCCTGCACCGAACAAAGTATCTTGGCTGGACGTAAAGAACTGGATGAGACTCTGTGTGGTGATGAGCTTCTTGCTGTTGAGAGTGCCTTTAATGCACTGGCTATCTACCGTTCAAAAGATTTGAAAGGTCTAAGGTATCGCGCGGAACCAAATGATGACCCTCGCGTTGAAGTGTGGTGTGAACATGTGGCGTTCCATCGTGATTTTGTCGAACAAGGGGCAGGGAGAGTTGCGATTGATCCCCAATTGAAAGCGCTCTATAATACGAGACTTGCTGCGATTAGAAGCTGGTTTGAGTCTCCACTCCGATTACTACTCTATAGAGTGAAATCTCTGATTGGTAATCGATGATCTTTGGCAGCTTACGAGTGTCTCTTAAAAATAAAACATAATGAATAGTCAAAAACTAATGACACTTGGGGTGATGCTCGTCCTAGTCATCTTTGGGTCAATTTTCTTGGGGTCCGCGGTAGGGCGAGAAGATACAGGCACTTCAATCATGGCGGTGAGTGTGATCGTGTTGATTGTCGTCTTTGTTTCTCTGGGGCAAAATATCTGGATTCTGGTCCCTGTATTCGCAATTTGGTCTGGTCGAGTTCCTCTTTTACCCTTGTCGTTCTCGGTTTCTAATTTGGCAGTGGGTTTCGCCTGTTTTGCTTGGTTTCTTTCTCTCGCAACGAGGCGACAAGCATGGACTTTTCGATTCACTAAGATGGATTGGCTTTTGGGTTTAACGTTGACTCTGCTTGCCGCCGGCTATTTCCGAAATCCCGTGGGGGTTGCGGCGTTCTCGAGTGGCTCCAACGTGGGTGCTAGGCCCTACGTTGAAGTTATGATTGCCTTGATTGGCTATGTCATGTTGGCAAGTCAGAAGCCAAAATTCTCGGTGGTTACGTCGGTTCCCAAATGGGCTCTCATTTCGGCATCGGTCATTACTGTCGGTGGGCTCATTGCATTCTTTGTGCCTGGGGTCGGAATGTATATGTATCAGTTTTACACTGGGTTCGCTCCCAATGTCGCGGACATGTTAGATCCAACTAGTAAGAACGAAGGGGTGGGCCGAGCCAACTTTTTATTGGCATTTGCGATCGCGGCCTCGGCTCTCGCGGTGGCATCTTGCTACCCGTTGAAGATGGTGATGCCACGTTATTGGCAATTTTCACTGCTTTTTTTGATCGCTACGGTATTTGCGTTAGCATCGGGTTATCGGAGTGCTCTGGTGGCAGTAGGGTTTTATTTTATTTTCGGAAGTTGGATGTGGAAGCGTGCCGCAGGGTTATTTAGCTGTTTAGCAGTCGGAATCGTCGCAATATGCATGATCATTGTAGTCCAGCAGATTATACCTTTCCCTGAGCGAATCCAGCGGACGCTCTCCTTCCTACCTGGAGCCTGGGATCAGTCAGTGACTGATGATGCAGACGGGACCGTGGATTGGCGAGTGGAGATGTGGCATGTGGTGTTAGAAGGGGATAGCATCAAAAATTGGTGGGTTGGAGACGGATTCGGTTTCCCTCGAAGCGAGCTAGATTACTTCGGTTACTTAGACGCCACCAATACAGCAACTCCAGAGCAGATGGCTGAGTACTACATTATTACGGGAGGCTTGCATAGTGGCCCGCTCTCTTCTGCGAAATTTGTCGGGGTGATCGGTTTTTTTCTCTACATGATTTTGGCTATCATGGTTGCTTATCGATATGTGAAGCTATGGAGGCAAGTGAATCGATATGGGACTTCGGCGCAGCTGCGTGTCGCGGTTGGTTTCTTTGCGACGCTGGCGGCTTATGTCCCAGTGAAATTTGTCTTGATTTATGGAGCCTACGCCAACGACTTGGCCCCACTTATCTTGAGCGCGGGGCTGCTACGACTGATGGAAACCGCTTGTCGGGATCATTTTAGGGAGGTGAGAGAGGCAAAGGACGATGCGGCTTCCATGATTCCCGCTCAGGTCTGAAAAGAGGCTGTTGATTCCAAATGAGAAGCTACAGATGAAAATTCAAAATTCAGAGGAGCCCTCCCATTCTTGTGAGCTGGCTCAGTTAATTTTCCGCTCCTTTGAGAGTGATGGAGTTTCTTGTGCGATTCTTCATCATTTTGATTTTGAAGAAGGGGGGGATATTGATTTTTGTTTCGGCTCCCGAGGGCTTGACCAATTTTTGATCTCTTTGCGTGCTTTTCTTAAGAAAGAAGTTTGGGAGGTGATTCAGGTTCTAGAGCACGAGCAATCTGGAGCGTATGTGGTGTGTGGATCAATAAAGGCAGGGGGAGGTTTTTTGTTACTGGATTATTGCGAAGACTACCGGGTTAGGGGCCATCTTGTGCTGACGCAAGAGGAGATGTTAAAGAATCAGCGAGAGTTGACTTGGGGGGGGCGAGGGGCAAGTGAGTTCGCCGAGTTGTGTTACCGCTTCGTAAAAGCGGCTGCTAAAAAGAAAAATCCAGAGAAGATCACAAAGGAGTTAGAGGAGCTATGGGGGAGACAAGGAGAGACATTTAGTGCTTGGTTGTCAACCCGCTGGGGGGTGGAGATGATTACGTGGTCTGGTGATTCGGTCGCGAAGAGCCTTAATGAATTACGTCAATTATTAGGAAAGCGTAAGTGGTCGCTCGATGAGGTGGGACTAAAATTGAGGCGGCTGTTGACTCCACGGGGTCTGTTGGTGGAGTGCTCAGAGGATGGGTGTGTGAAGCTTCGTCAGAAATTGGCTCCATGTTTTAGAGAAGTGAAAGAGGGTTTTTGCTCTTTCAGAGCCGTGTTTGGGTCTACCTTAATTATAGAGAAATCTGGGAAGACGATCGGATGGCGGAGATGGGTTTTAAAAAAGATGAACTGCTGGATGGAGTCATCTTCAAGTGAGGAAATTATTCAATTTTTGGCTGAGCGGACTGCTCAATCTCAACGATGGAAGATCTGAGACGTTTAAAGATTTTGATGTCAGCTTTTGCGTGCGAGCCTGAGGAGGGATCGGAGCCGGAGGTTGGTTGGCGCTGGGCCGTGATGATGTCACGGGATAATGATGTGGTGGTGGTG
>JALZUO010000082.1 GCA_023301565.1 Oligoflexales bacterium | reverse complement strand
TGTTCAAAAGCCGAACTGTTTTTTGGATATCAATGATATGAATGCCGTTTCGAGCATCAAAGATGTAGGGCTTCATTTTGGGGTTCCAACGACGCACCTGGTGACCGTAATGGACGCCTGCTTCAAGCAGATCTTTCATTGTGAAACTTTTTGACATAATTTCTACCTTTCTAAAAATATCGTAGACATTCAAAAGAAGTTACGCACCAGCCAGATTGTTCACCTGACGCATCCTTTGCATCAAGCACCTCTTTCTTGCCCCTTCGTGGTCTACGAGACGCTCACCAAATTTCTTGATCAGCGCAGGGCTCCGGCCTGCTTTTATTAGTTACATGTTCGGCAACGGTGCCGCTCATGTAAGTGCAGTACTTGGAGTTTAGGTTTTTTATCCCCCTAAGAATGTGGCTTTAGCCAATAGCTGGCAAAATACACAAAGTTCCAAGTGAGTCGAAAAATATAGGTTTTTAGCCTCGATGCCAAGCTGTATTCCAACTCTGTTCTCCCGGTCAACTTTGCCCAGTTTTTAGAAGGTTTTGCCAGAGCAAAAGGTAGCCTGTTACCAGCATGAAAAAAACGCAACAGGTTGTAAATACTGGGGAAAAAAGAAACTGGGTATGAAAAATTTAGCCCTACGCCGATCTAGAGAGGTCGGATTCTCTCTTATATTAGGAGCTTATGACTGATTTCGAACAAAATTCATGGTTTATCTACCGGGGCAGTGAAACGCTGGGGCCTTTTAGTGCCAGCGAACTACGTGCTGCTCTGCGGCTAGGCGAACTTGACCCGTTCGATAAGGTTGGAAAAGCATCTTCTAGCCTCCGGCAAAACCTGATTGATATAGATGAAATATTCAACACTGACTCGGCAGATACCACTAACGCTCATGATCCAGCCCTAAGAGCTGTGCCAGAAAGAGCCCACGAGCCGGTAAGGCAAACAAAAAGACAAGAGGCCAGACGAGAAAAAAGAGACTTAGAGCAAAGCAGAGCCAGCAGCGCCGAGTTTGAAAACCACTCGATCCAGGTATCTTCCATGTCAGGGCACGGCACCAGTGTTTCACAAGGCTACTTTGGTGGCGCTGCGGTGCATAGAGACACGCCGTCGTCAAAACCACCTGAAGACTTCCGACAAAACATGAAGCCGTTTTATGTCACGCATAAAGGAAAGTTTTGGGGCCCTTTTCATGCACCAGAAATCATTGCGGAGTTTAAAAGAGGAAACATATCAAAACGTTCTTACGTGATAAGAAACGGCTACAAAGCTCGGCTACATATTCAAAAGTTTGTCGCACAATACAAACAGAGGTTAGCCGCAAAAGGACCACAAAGATCTCTGATCCACCCTATGGCCAGCGGCAAAAGTATTTTTGTACTAAAATCACCAGACAGCTCGCAGTGGCTTGCTATTGCATTTGTGGCCCTATGCGCATTGATTATGTCTATTTTAGCCTACGACTTCTTTTTAAAAGCAAAACCAAATGTGCAGCAACCAAGGACTGGGCGTAGCGGGCAGATTCAAAATGTTCCGCCCATTCGCTCCGTAGAAAAACCGGCTGTGCGCACCCCGTTTAAACCTCAGATCGTTCAGCAGCGGCAAACACTTAGCCCTGCGCTTAGCCGGCCCATTATTACGCCGCCTGTGGTTCGGCCACAAAAAGCTGCCGCCTCCTTACAAATAGCAACGCCAAAAAAAGTAAAAGCTGCCGTTAAAAAAGCGCCAAGCAAAAAAATCAAAAAAATCCCAGCAAAAAAAGTTGTAAAAAGGACTATACCTAGGACCACGCTTGGCTCGGTTGCCGGCCTGAGGTCAAAGGTTGGCTCCCAGGTAAGCATAGGCCCGCTTAGATACGACACCAATGCAGTGAAAAAGTGCAGTGGGAAATGTACGATTTCTTTCAAAGGTCGAAACGGGACGGTCAAAGGAATCTTTTTTAAGGCAGCTTACGGAAGAACGCTTCTCAAACAAGGCGGCACCACAGGCATCAAAGGGCGAGTGATGGTCGGAGGCAAGTCACTATTAATACAGGGTATTAATTAGCGACAGTCTTTCAAATTTATCTATGGCTTGCCTGCTTGCTTATTTTTGAAAAACGAATATGATGCTTTTCTTGACAGGTTTCTGCTTAGAATCGCCTTGTGGCTCAGCGGCTAACCTTAAAGTAAGTGAGACAAACGAATACAGTGGAAAGAGAGAACGGTTATGCCAGTTCCTAAGTTTAGAACCTCTGCTAGCAAGCGAGACATGAGAAGATCGCATCACGCGCTAAAAAGCAGCAGCCTATCATCCTGCAATAACTGTGCGAATATGCACAGACCTCACCAGGTATGTCCAAGTTGCGGCTTTTACAAAGGCAAGCAAGTGATGGAAGTTTCTGGAAGCCAAGAGTCCTTTGGTGAAGGCTCCGAAAAGTTTGGTTCTGAATAGAACCTAGATCAAATAGTTTATAAAAGGTCCCTTTACACTTGGGGCCTTTTTCTTTGTAAGCTACCTAGTCTATTGATTGAATGCATATTTAAACAGAAGGTTAACCTATGAAAACTCTTATCATGATGCCAGGCCAAGGTTCTCAAAAAAAAGGAATGGGTGGAGAGCTAATAGCAAAGCATAGTGCTGCCAAAGCTGTTTTTACGGCTGCTTCTGAAGCACTTGGCTATGATATGGAAGAGCTCTGTTTGCTTGACCCAGAAGAAAAACTGATTCAAACAGAGTTTACGCAACCAGCCCTTCTTACCGTCAGCATTGCTATGTGGGAAGCAAACAAAGATAGGTTTAGTGGCAAACAACTACTGTTTGCCGGTCACAGCCTAGGCGAAATCTCAGCTTTGGTCGCAGCAGGGCGGCTACCGTTTGGCGAAGCCGTGCAACTTGTAAAGACCCGCGGCCAACAAATGCAGAAAGCATCCCCAGTTGGCAAAGGTGCTATGGCTGCTATTCTAAGACTGGAGCCAGAGACAATCAAAAGTATTTGCGACTCTTTAAGTAGCGGCGAAGACAAGGTGCAGCCTGCAAACTACAACTCAACAGGACAAACCGTCATCTCGGGAGAGGCTAAAAAAGTTGCCGAAGCTTGTAGACTTCTAAAGGATGCGGGAGGAAAAACCATCCCACTAAAGGTAAGCGCTCCTTTTCACTCCTACCTTATGGAGCCGGCAAAACAAGCGATGCGCCCCCTGATAGAAGGGCTAGCGTGGAAACAGCTGGAAACAGCTTTTATTCCTAATGTAAGTGCAGAAATTTGCAATTCCTATAAGAGTTCTTTTTTGGTTGACCAAATAACAGCCCCGGTAAACTGGGTACAAACCCTGCATAGTGCGACAAAATACGGTGTCGAGGAGTTTGTCGAGGTAGGGCCCGGAAAGGTTTTATCTGGGTTGGCAAAAAGAGAGCTCAAAGACAAGGGGCCTAAATGCTTGCACATCTCCGAGCTTGATTCTTAAGCCTAAAAAACACAGAAAAGCCGTGTTTTCTTAGGTTAATCTTGCCTTGCAAATTGCATACACACCTTGTTAATTAGTATAATATAATAATAATCTTAGTAATTTCACCGATCAGCTAGAGCAAAACTATTCAGCTGACCAATGATTATGAAATGGGCGACCTATGATGCTACGGATATGGCTTCTGAGTTCCATGTTGTTTTTTTGCCAGGGCGTGCTGGCAGAAAAATATATAGCTAATGGCAAAATCATCGCCGAGTCTGTGTTCCCTGAAGTGGTTAAAATTTACTCTACATACGGAAGCCAAGGTGCCGCGTGTACTGCTACCATCGTTGGCCACAACTCTCTTTTGACAGCGGCACATTGCCTTGATTTTTTTGGGCCCAAAGCGGAGGCCGTTGAAATTGTAAAAGGCAAATACGAAGGGGTTGTTTCAGTTGACTGTTTTCTTCACCCTGAGTTTGGTTCTGGTACTGGCTTTCACGATATCGCCCTGGTTAAGTTTCCAAACAACACCTTTAAAGACATATTCCCTATTGCCGCCACAGAGCCTGTTCCCGGTCAAAAGTTCACAATCGTAGGCTATGGCAAGTTTAACTTCTACGCATCCACTACAGACGGACACAAGCGCATGGGGACAAACACTCTTGATAGCGTAGGGCGCAGGTTTGACTTTAGTGGACACCATAAAAACCAGGGTAACAACGGCCAAGGGACTGGCCAAGACGTAGCCAACCTACCTGGTGACTCAGGTGGGCCCATGCTCGTAAATAAAAGAGTCATAGGTGTTTCCTCGTCAATTGATGCTACACTAGACAGCCAAAGCAATGTAATTGGGCATTATGAGAACGTTCTATTCACCGATAACCTTGAGTTTTTACGCGAGAGTGCGCTAAAAGAAAGTCTTCACTTAGCGGGCTTACAAAACTTAGATCTTAGATAATAAGAAGGATGGAATTTCATTGAGCGACGAACTCTCTCGGGTACGAGAAATCATCTTAGGTCACTATAAACAAGAACAAGATTCTCGGCAGAAATCTTTGGAAGAGCTTTTCCAAACTAACCTAGAAAAGTTAAAAAATGAGCACAGAGCAGAGCTAGAAAAAATAAAAGCAGAATCTAGCAATTCTATCGGTGAGCTCAAGGAAGCTTTGAACCAACTAAAAACCTCTCTTTCTGAACTAAAAGCTGAGCAGAGCTCACACAAAGCTTCTATCTTAGAAAAACTATCGCAGTCTTCGAGTGCCCGTGACTCAATCCAATCAAGTTTTGAAACTCTTAGCACAAGCAAGGCCGATAAAACCTCGATTGCCAATGCGTTTTCTAAACTAGCTGAAATGATTGCTAGCAACGGATGAGTGGAAAAACTACTAAAGACAGTCCAAGCCTCACCTCTGATCTTTCCGAACTAAAAGAGCTACTGTTTAAAAAACAACAAGCAGCTATCGAACAAAAAATCCTCCAAGCAGAAGAAGAAGCCAGTAGGATCACACCTGAAAAGATCGCCGATGCGCTTCCGGGTGCATTTGATTTAAACTTAAAGAAAAACCCTCAATATTTTGGAAAAAAACTTAAACCAACCATTGAGCTAGCCATGGAAGAATCTGTCCGCGAAAACCCTGGGATCATCACAGATATCATTTTCCCTATCATAGGCCCGGCGATTAGAAGGTCAGTGTCAGAGACTTTTCGAAAAATGGTCCAGAATACAAACAGAGTCGTCGAAGAGTCTATGTCTTTTAAGGGCCTGAAATGGCGAGCGGAGTCCATTCTAACCGGAAAATCATATTCAGAGATCGTCCTTTTGAACTCTCTAGTATATCGCGTGGAGCATCTTTTTTTAGTACACAAAGATACGGGCCTTCTGATTGAACACATTGTAAATCCAAACGTATCTAGCGATTCTGTCTCAGACTCTGACATGGTATCAAGTATGTTTAGCGCTATCCAAGATTTTGCTAGAGATGCATTCCAAGAAGACAACCACGCCGGGATACGCTCGCTTGCAGTCGGCGAGACCACTGTATGGGTCGAAAGAGGGCCACATGCGTTTTTAGCAGCAGTGATCCGTGGAGAGGCTCCTTCGAGTCTTCGCGGAAAAATGCAGCTACTCATGGAGAAGCTGCACAAAGAACAAAACAACGCCATGCGCTCGTTTCAAGGAGACCTTGATGAAAGAAAAAAGCAAGAAATCATAGAGACCTTAGATGACTGCTTTGAAGAGCAATATTCAACAGAAGAAAAGACCGACCAAGAATCAAAAAAGAAAAAGCTAAAGCTTGTTCAATATGCTCTGCTGGCACTAGCCATTGGCGCATTGGGATTTTTCTTTTGGCAGCAGATAGCTGGTTCTCGGGCAAACAAAGAGATAGCAAAAAAGCTAACAAACTTTGAAAGAATCCTGGCTAGAGAGCCTGGGATCGCCCTGACAAGTTCTAAGACCATAGGAAAACCACCGAAACTCCACCTTCGAGGGCTAAAAGATCCGCTTGCAGCGAACGCGTTAAAGCTTGCAGAACGCAGTGGCGTAACAGAGCACGTCGACATGAGCTTTGCAGATTATCTTTCAGCTGATATGGAAATTGTACGCCGTAGGTTCAGCCAAAAAACAAACCCTCCTGGCTCCGTCAAAGTATTTGTTTCTGGCCGAGGGGTACTTAAACTAAGCGGTAAGGCCACAAGAGACTGGAAAAAAACAGCGTCGGCTGCTGCCGTTGGAGTGCCCGGATTAAACGAAGTCAACATGTCTGAAGTGCGATCAAACTAAAAAAAGAGGTTTCATGAAATTTAAAGTGTGTATGGTTGGCCAATTTTCTGTGGGCAAAACCAGCCTTGTCTCTCAGTACGTAAGTAGCGTGTTTTCGGAAAGCTACCTTACAACAGTTGGAGTAAAAATAGATAAAAAAAATGTGACCGTTGGGGATATTTCTTCGGACCTACTGATCTGGGACATAGCTGGTGGTAGCGACAGCCGCGGGA
Organism: Oligoflexales bacterium; assembly: GCA_023301565.1. GTDB lineage: Bacteria > Bdellovibrionota_B > Oligoflexia > Oligoflexales > JALZUQ01 > JALZUO01. Next base: position 30,684 of record JALZUO010000082.1, on the reverse strand, counting down.
TGATTGGCACCTACAGCAGGGGCTCACATGGATTTCTGTATGTTATCGACGGCACTAGGCCTTCGACCATTGATTTTGTAGAAGAAACAATAAAAAAAAATGACGACGCAAAACCGTCGATTCTTTTAATCAACAAAGCAGACTTGAAGGATGCTTGGCAGCTAACAGAAGCTGATTACAAACGGATCAAAGACTGGAACATTCCAATTCTAGAGACGAGTGCAAAAACTGGGAACAATGTCGAAAACAGTTTTAGCGACCTAACAAAAAGGATGGTGGGTTTGCATGCTTAATTTTCCTTTTGAGATTCGAGAAAAATTCTTAGAGTTTTTTGGCACTGAATGGAAAGCTTGCTATTTAATCACAGACAAAAAAGGAGCGCTTGTTCAATGGGGCGGCGACTTTGACTACTTTGGTGTTAAAAAACCACAGGTAGGACAGGCCACTGAAGAGCACGTGCTTGCACTGTTTGGTCTTTTAGATGCAAACATTGTAGAAGCTGAGCCTCTTTTCCTTGAACACGTTAGGCTTGACGCAAAAGTCTATGCTGATATTTTGATTGTATTTGAAAACAATCAGCACATTGTGTTTCTAAAAGATTCTAGTGAAAAAGCTGTCCAAATATTTGATGTCCAACAAAGCAGAAATAACCTTAAGCTTTTAGTAGAAGCCTTGCAGCACTCGGTCGAGTTACAAAGCCAGCAACGCTCAAATTTTTTGGATGGCTTTGCAAGTGTTTCGCATGAGATCAAAAACTCACTTGTTGCCATGCAAGAGACCTTCAATGAAATGAAGGCAGAAAAGTCAGTAAGCAAACTAAAAGACTGGCTTAAAATAGGCGAAGGGGCTATGAAACACCTGCAGAGTATAGTCTATCAAACCATGGACTTTTCAAAGCTGGAAACCGGAAATCAAACTCTGCACCCAAGACCTGTTTTATTGCCAGAGTTCTTTTCTAAACTTCACGCTGCTCTTGCCCCCTTGGCTGCACGTAAAGGGCTGAAACTGCATTTTGAAACATTTTTTGATGATGTTGAAATGGTGTCTGTAGATGAGCTAAAACTTTATCAAGTCTTCACGAACCTAGTTGGAAACGCCATTAAGTTTACGGAAACAGGCTACGTGAAGATAGCGGTTGAGCTGAGCCCCGCTGAAAATGGCCAGTGTAGGTTTGCAGCTGAGGTTTCTGACAGTGGCATTGGCATTGCAAAAGCGGACCAAAGCCGGATCTTTGAGCAATTCAATCAAATTCAAAACAGCAGCGTACAGCATGTCCGCGGCGTTGGGTTGGGGCTAGCAATCACAAAGAGCCTCTTGCAAGCTCTGGGAGGCACACTGAGCCTAGAGTCAAAACTTGGCATAGGGTCTACATTCAAGTTTAGCCTTAGGCTGGAAAAGGCAGGGTCTGAGCAGAACGCTCAGCCTCAAGGCGCTGAAGTATTTCAGATACCTACCCACATCTCTAAGCTAGCTGCAAACCCTTTGAACATATTGATGGCAGACGATGACCCGGCTAACTGCCTGCTATTTCAAAGAATTTTGGAAAACGAGGGACACAAAGTAAACGTCGTTACCAGTGGAAAAACAGCACTAGAGGTGGTTGACAAAAAACAATACGATCTCATTGTATTGGATAGGCAAATGCCGATGTTAGACGGCTTTGCTACTTGCGAAGAGATTAGGGCAAAAAAGATCCAAACGAAAAACAACGTGCCTGTTCCTATCGTTATTTATACGGCAGATGAACAGCGAGAGTTTAAAGATATAGCTGCGAATGCTGGAGCAAACAAACTAATAACTAAAGGCTGCGGTAAAAAAGCTCTTTTCGAAGCCTTAGATCAAGTACTTAGAGAAAGCAGCAACAGAAAGGCTGATTGAGATAATGCAAACCATGACCGTTTTAAAAATTTTTATTGTACTTTATACGCTTCAATATGCACTGACCCGCTACCTTGCGAGTATCAACAGGTCTTTTTACCTTGACAGCACCAACCAAAAAAACTCACTCGAAAGCCTCAACATAAACCACGCCGATTTAAAGTCCTCGATTGCTTATGCAGAAGATAAATACAACTTTGGCCGTCTCTCCTCTTGGTTTTCCTTTGTTTTTTTAATCGTATTTATCTGGATAGGTGGCTTTGGCTGGCTAGAGGGCATAGCCAAAAGCAGCGCAGGTGGTTTTGGTGGTGAGGTTGCCACCGGCCTATTTTTCTTTTTATTTTTATATCTTGGTCAAATGCTTATGCAGCTGCCCTTCGACTACTACCAAACCTTTGTTTTAGAAGAAAAACATGGCTTCAACAAATCTACGTTACCCATATTTTTTACCGACCGGCTTAAAGGACTATTAATTGCACTTCCGCTTGCAGGCCTATTTTTTGGGGTTCTTTTGTGGATTATGGGAGAGATGGGAACCAACTGGTGGGCCTATGCTTGGGCCGCTGTGTTTGGGTTTATGGTTTTGACAACCTGGCTTTTTCCGACCTTGATCTCGCCACTATTTAATAAGTTCAAACCGCTACCAGAAGGCGAACTCAAAGAGTCCATCGACGAGTTGAGCGGCAAAGTTGGGTTTGAAAACTCGGGAGTATCCATCATGAATGCCTCGATGCGAAGCTCTCACGGAAACGCATACTTTACGGGTATATTCGGCAAAAAAAGAATTGTTTTATTCGACACTCTTGTAGACAGCCTACTTCCCAAAGAAATTGTCTCTGTACTGGCACATGAGCTCGGACATTTTAAACTAAAGCATGTTCGCAACAACCTTATTCAGTCGTTTGTGATGACAGGCCTTATGTTGTTTATCATGAGTAAGTGTTTGCCCTTAGAAGTTTTCTATAAAGCCTTTGGTTTTGACGCTGTCAGCAATTACGGAGCACTGGTCGTCTTCAGTCTTTGGTGGGGACTTGTGCAATTCCTGCTCACCCCTGTCTTTACCTTGCTGTCGAGAAAAAATGAATTTGCGGCGGATAAGTTCGCATATGAGCATGTTGGTACAAGTGACAACCTTATCAACGCCTTGAAGAAACTGCGTTCTGAGAACAAGGCCGTGCCTTTGTCCCATCCATGGTATTCTAGTTTCTACTTTTCGCATCCACCGATCATTGAAAGGCTGGCAGCGCTGAAGGCATTGGAAAACAATAACGCTTAGGAGATTCCATGATTGAAAAAGCAATAGAGTCCGCAGGAGTTGCGAAAAAACTATTTGAAAATCGCACCTTGTTTTTATCAAGCGCCGTAACGGCAGAGCAAGCCAAAACCATCATTGGCTCTTTGTTTGCAATGGATTTAGATGACTCTTCGAGCCCAATCACTTTTTTTCAAAACTCACCTGGTGGTGAAGTGCATTCTGGCTTTGCGATATATGACGCGATTAAAGCAATCAAAGCACCTGTGAACGTAGTCAATACTGGCCTTTGCGCAAGTATAGCGACCATTATCAATGTGGCTGTACCGAAAGAAAGAAGGTACTCTCTACCTAACTGTGAGTTTATGATTCACCAACCTTTGATTGCAGGTCAAATCCGCGGACAGGCAAGCGACCTAGAAATCACCGCTATAGAGATCGAAAAAACCAGAGCGAAGCTAAACGGCATGCTTGCCAAAGCATGCGGACAGAAGCTTGAAAAGGTCGAAAAAGATACCCGTAGAGACTACTGGATGAGTGCCAAAGAAGCTCTGGAGTATGGCTTGGTAGGGTCTGTCATAGAGAGCGTCTCTGAAATAAAAAAATGAACGAAAACTTCCTAAAAAAGATTGAGTATTTCGGTCTTATAAAGTCGCCCGCTGTCTGGGCGGCTTATTTTTTTGGGTTTCTTAGTGCCATCATCACAACTGTTTTTGCGAGCATCGCAGGCCCAGCATTTAAAATCATCCAAAACGGAGTACCCGAAACAGGTGTGCGCCTTTCTACAGATTTTGGTCCAATTGCAAACCTGCTGCTCGCTGGATTTAAAACCGACAGCATAAGTCAAAAGGAATTTTATTGGCTTTTTCCACTCGCACTTTTTGGGTTAGCACTTGCAAAGTTTTGTTTTCAGTGGACTCACAATTGGACGTCGCTTTATATGGGCGAACGAGTTTCCCACCATGTTCGCCAAGATGTGTTGCGCTCATTTTTTTCTGGAAAATCAGCGAACTTTAGCGAGCTCTCTTACCAGGAAAAACAACAGGGCGTGCTACAGTTTTTCGGCCGAGAGTTTCGTGACGTCATGAACCTGATCATGAACGTATACATCAGCATGCCCATTCAAATCATTCTAGGCGTCTTACTCCTGTTGCTGCTGGTGTATATTAGCCCCATGTATCTGCTGATCATTCTGGGGGTTGCGCCTTTATTGGCTTTGATCACGCGCTATTTTCGCAAAAAGATTCCTGGCAGGCAAAAGGTTAGCCTTGAATCGGCCAATGACACCCTCGGATGGCTGCAAAAACGCATGCAGGGGATTACGACGATCAAGCACCATAGGACTGAAGCTTTGGAGTCTACGCTTTTTGGGCAAAAACTTGAAAGCCTAGAGAAGGCCGAAGTGCGCCTTGCAAGGACCGAATCAAAGCTAAACCCGAGCATAGAGTTTGTCTCGGTGGTGGCCTCTGCCGGACTGCTTGGGGTCGTAATGCTATTAAAATCTAGCTATCAAATAGATGCAGAAGCTTTTTTTAGCTTCATGGCTTGCCTGGCGATCCTAGGTCAGGTTTTCGGTAAAATTGCCCGTCAGTACAACCATCTTTTGAGGGCAAAAGTCGCGGTCAGGCGGTTGCAAGAAGCGCAAAATATTTTTGAGCAAGAAAACTCTCTGAAATTTTATGCAAAAAGCGAAACATCAAACCTTAGTATAGAAAACTTAAGCTTAGCTACGCCTACAGGGACATCCATTGCTGAAATGCTTAGTGCAGAGTTTGCTCCAGGCTGCATGCATGCCATCCTTGGTGTAAGTGGCTCTGGCAAGTCCACTTTAATGAGGGCTTTAGCTAAGGTTTGGCCTTGGGTCTCGAAGGGGCGCATACTAGCCCCCGAAAATGTTTCAAGGATCCGGTTTCTACCGCAAAAAGTTGTTTTGGGGCCGCTTACCCTGCGAGATTTTTTAAGTGGAGACAAAAACGATGGTGATCGAAGCACCCTTTCTAAAGAAGAGATAGAAGTCATGCTTAAGCTAGCCGAGGCTGACTCACTTCCAAACATAGGTGTTGCACTTGAGTCCAAAAGCTACATGGTCGACATCTGGGAAAAAAGTTTATCTGGCGGCGAACACCAAAGAGTTGCTCTAGCAAGGATTATGCGCATGCTAGAAAACACACTCGTTTTAGTTGACGAGGGTTTTTCGGCCCTGCCACCCAAGCAGGAAAGAAGAATATTGGAACATATGAAAAAACTCGTTTGTCCTACATCAGTGTACATATTTTCAATGCATAACAGAGCTAACCTAGAGGTGTTTGACCACGTTTGGATGCTTGACAAAGGAGAGCTTTCGCTGTGGAAACCATGAGCATATTTGAACGAATATTAGCAGGTGAAATACCCTGCAGCAAAGTTTATGAAGACGATGTTTGCCTGGCATTTCATGACATTGCACCTTTAGCAAAAATCCACGTACTGGTTATTCCAAAGAAAAAAGCTGCGAGTCTGGTTGACATTGAAACCTGGGACCTTAAATTTAGTGGAGCTTACTTTCAAGCAATAAGCAAAGTGGCAACGAAAGTAGGCCTAAACGAAGACGGATACCGAGTTGTTTTTAACTGTGGTGAGCACGGCGGGCAAACGGTTCCTTATTTGCACGCTCACATCCTTGGTGGAGAAAAGCTGCCAGGGTGGGACTTGAAAACAAATTAGATAAAAAAATCGAAAGAGGTGAAAAAAATGACCCAATCAGTAGCGATCACAGGAATTAGCAGAGGCATTGGACTAGAACTTGCTAAGACCTATCTAAAACAAGGCTTTACCGTACACGGAACTATTCGCAAGCCAAACGACGAGGTTACAAACCTAATGAGCGGCTTTCCGGACAAGCTTCACGTTCACCAGGTAGACGTCACTAAGCCAGAAGAAGTAAAAGCGCTTGGAGAAGATATTCAAAATACGAACGAGGCGATCGATGTTGTAATCAACAACGCGGGCGCGCTGTCTGGCTACCAAACCAAACTTGCAGACTTGGACCCCGCTGAGCTTTCTTCTATCTTTGATATAAACGTCAATGGACCGCTTAGAATCACCCAGGCCCTACTTCCAGCCTTAAAAAAATCTTCTAACCCAAAATTAATCCACGTCAGCAGCAAAGTCGGATCTATCGCCGACAACTCAAGTGGCGGAGCTTACGCTTACCGTATTTCTAAAACAGCTCTAAACATGCTGAGCAAAAACATCAGCCTAGAGTACCCAGAGATAACCAGTGCTGTGATGCACCCGGGCTGGGTACAAACAGAAATGGGCGGCGAAAAAGCACCTGTGACTCCAGAGATGTCTGCCAAAGGCATAAACAAAGTCATTAGCGGCCTAAGCAGCAAAGACTCGGGGCTGTTCTTTGACTATGAGGGCAAGCAGATTCCCTGGTAAAAGCCTATTTTTCAGCTAACACATTTTTCTAAACAGGGCTGCTAAGGCCCTGTTTTTGTTTTCTTAACCAGTAAAAGTACAATTCTTTTCTTAGGCTGCCGATAAGCTATTTGGTATCCCTATATATATTGGAGATTTCGTGAGAAACCCGTCACTCAAAAATTATATTTTTCTATTGTTAGCATTTTTAGCTAGCCTCTCTTCTTGCAAAATTAGCTCTAGTGAATCTGGGCTAAGGGGTGACCTACACACAGGCTTTGGAACTCATGCGAACATTATGAGCCTTAGGCCAGGTGAGTCCTTAGAGTTTTGTGGGCAAAGGCAAGACCAAATCCAAGCGGCAGAACGAGCGGTAGCCAAATGGCTTACCCCCATCGGTAGGAACGGACATTTAAACATTAACCCTTGCAATACCGGGTCTAACTTAAGAATTAATTTAACCGCAATAAATAGATGCCAAGGCTCGCCAGCCTGCAATATCTATCGACTCAATCTAGGCGAGCCTGATAATGGCCGATTTGATGATGGCACGATTGAAATAAGCTCACAGGTGTCAGGGGCCTATTTAGATGCAATGCTCCTTCATGAGCTTGGGCATAGTTTTGGTTTGTGTGATCAATACACAGATAAAGCTAGTGCTAATTGCGTGGGAGCTCCAGGGGCTCCACGGCAAGACAACAGGGAAATCATGGGCGCTACAGACGCTTCAAAACAGCAACTCACCCAAGGTGACCTGGATGCATTGCAAAGAGCCGTAGATGCAAACTATCGTTCTACGGGGGATTGGCAGCACTTTCTTGCAAACGCCTCACAACAGCCTCTAACTCCACAAGCTCATACCCAACAACCCATTACCTTTCAAGCCCCTGCAAACTATGGAATAAAAACCATAGACAACGGCGACGGATTCCAGGTGATCGTCCCTGAGTACTATTAAATTTTACGCCCACAAAACCACTTCAAGCCTTGCGTATTATTATGCTTTTATCGACGAGCTTAGCTTTTTGAAGAAAAAGACCGATAAGATGTATATATAGAAAAAAGGGGAGGCTCTAATGACCGTCAAAAAAAACCAACAAGCAATGGCTGGCTTTACCCTTATCGAACTCATGGTCGTAGTCGCGATTATCTCTATTCTAGCGACACTAGCCCTACCTAAATTTGAGCAATTTCAACAAAAAACAATATTAACAGAGGGGATCGAAATGGTTTCTTCGATAAAAGAAAGCATTGCGCTGTTTCGGATAGAAAACAGCGCATCACCGCTTACATCCGGCGGAGCTTTAGGAGCGGTGAACATAAACACTCTCGGGCTCTTGGTCAAAGTACCTGAAAAAACTCGTTTTGAGTTTTTTATCACAGGAAACTCTAGCCCCGATGTTCCAGCAAATTCTGACAACCTTCGCGTAGGTGGAAGGTATCCAGCAGGAATCAATTCAAACTCGCTAGATTCATTATCTCTAAATAGCAATGAACTTGGAGTGCAGTTCTTCAAGCTACAAGGAACGACAAACCAAACACCTTACTAACAAACTTCCCTTATTTTAGTTACACCCACAAAACCACTTCAAACCACGCATCGGCAAAAAGCTTTTGTACGGTTTCTTGCATTTCCTCTACAGAGTAGCGCGGACTATGGTGAGTAAGCACCAGGGTCTCACCCTGAAAATGCTTTTTAAAGTGATCTGCTAGAGCTTCGACATGAATATGTTCGAGCTCTTTGGCTTTGTCTTTGGTGCCTGCACAGTAAAAAGTACATTCCGTTACGACTGTAGGTACAGTCATTAAAAACTTGTTTTCTTTAAAGACTTCCATGCTCGTGTCTAGCGTAAAAAACACAACTGGCTTTGTTGCAAGGTTTTCTAGCTGCCTGCCACTTTTACGCAAAGCCCCTAACTCTTGGCCAGACAAACCTGCGTACTCTGATTTAAGAGATTTAGATTTTTTTTCCACTAGATATCCACAAGAAGGGACCGAGTGAAAAGTCTGCACAGGCCTAACCTGAAACTCTGGGCCTAAGCTAATTTGGTTCCCTATATCCACGAGGTTCCATTCAATTTCGCATAGTCCGCTCCCAGTAAGGCGAGCGCCTTCAAGAAGCTTCTTTGCGGCTTCGACAACAGGGGGTAGACCGTAAACCACAAGAGGCCCTTGGTTTTGAAGCCTCCGGGTCGACGCAAGAGGGATAATACCCTGCACGTGATCTAAATGCCTATGAGACAAAAAAAGGTGGCTGCTGTTATGAAACTCAAAAGGGTGGGCGCCAATATCAAAGATGGCTTTTAAAGAGGGTATTCGCCAGCTTGTCTGCACGCCACCGATGGAAAATCCTTGCAAACGAAATACTTTAAAATCGCGCTCGAAGAATGGAACGTTTCCTACCTTGCACTTAGCAGAAAGCCCCGGCCTTTGAACCTGATTGAGAGAGTCACTCAAACCGAGCGTCTCACTTAACTTCTTGAGGCGCGAACTTCATCGCAACAGAGTTCATGCAGTAGCGTTTTCCAGAAGGCTTAGGGCCATCATCAAAAACATGGCCAATATGTGCATCACACTTTGCGCAAACAACTTCTGTACGTACTCTAAAGAGAAGGGACCTATCAGGCCGAGTTTCGATGCTATCTTCGTCAAAGACCTCGAAAAAGCTAGGCCAGCCAGTGCCAGAGTCAAACTTATCGCTGCTTTTAAACAAAGGGTGATCGCAGCAAACGCAGCTATAGATGCCGCTTCGCTCCTCTTTGTTTAACGGTCCGGAGCCTGCGCGTTCGGTGCCTTTTTTACGCGTAACTTTAAAGGCTTCCGGCGTTAGCTTTTCTTGCCAGTAACTCTCGGGCTTTTCTAGCTTATCGACCATAACTTGCTACCCTTTCAAAGCTTGTAGCTTTGTTTGCAAAGCTGGGACGACCTCAAAAAGATCGGCCACGATGCCGTAATCTGCAATTTTAAATATAGGCGCGTTCTCATCTTTGTTAATCGCTACAATAAACTTCGATGTACGCATTCCAGCTAGATGCTGAATAGCACCACTAATTCCGCAGGCAATATATAAATTTGGGTTTACTGTTTTACCGGTTTGACCGACTTGCATGCTGTGCGGAGCGTACCCGGAATCCACTGCTGCTCGCGAAGCACCGACGGTTGCACCCAAAACATCGGCGCAATCTTCAAGGATCTTAAAGTTCTCTTCTGAACCTAGTGAGCGGCCACCAGAGATAATAATAGAAGCCTCTGTAAGGTCAGCCTTCTCAGAGTCGCTTTTAACCATCTCTACTAGTTTTAACCGGTCGTCTGCAGCAGGCGCCTCTACAGCCTGAACATCAATACTGCCAGCGCCGCCAGCTACAGCAGGCATAGAGTTTGGCCGCACACTTACGACCTTTGGGGCACTGCCCGAAAGTTCGTAGGTACCAACAACTTTTCCGGCAAAAAGAGGTTTTGTAACCTCTAGGTTAGTGCCGCCGCCAGAACCCGCCGTAACACTTGTAACATCCGAAGCTATAGCGCTTCCAAGCTTTGCTGCAACCCGCGGAAGAACATCTTTACCCATGGGCGTAGCCCCACCAAGAATGCAGTCTGCTCCCCAAGAGCTAGCTGCAGCGGCAACTGCTTTTGCGTAGGTTATTACATTGTAGCTGCTGCAAGAGTCGCCTTCTGCTTTAAGCAGCGTCTGCAGGCCAAAACTCGAAAGACTATCTGCTGATTCCAAACCAGAACCAACCGCTACACCTGCAACCGAGCCGCCATCGCCAGCCAAGCTTTTAGCAATCGTTAGGGTTTCGTTGCAAATGGACCTAAACTTGCCTTCACGCTGCTCTAGAAATACTAATACTTTCATTTATTCCCTCATCAACGGCCCCATCTACTGGGAGCCCGAAAATTTTAAATAACCACTGTACTAAAACCCATTAAATCACTTTAGCTTCACTGCGAAGCAGCTCCACAACCTTGCTAACCATCTCTTCGATGGGCTCATCCTTGAAAAGCTTTCCAGGCGGTTTTTCAGGAGGCATACTAACTTTTAGTAGTTTTACCTGACTAGTGTTTTCAAGACCAAGCTCTGCTGCAGCTATGACTTCAAAGGGCTTCTTTTTAGCTTGCATGATGCCACGAAGGTTCGTATAGCGAGGTGTATTCAAAGACTTGTGAGCCCCAATCACACACGGCAGAGTCACTTCGTAAATTTCTTTTTGCCCATTTTCAACTTCACGGTGAATCTTCCAGCTACCTTCGCCAGGCTCCACCTTGCTCACTACATTAATAGTTGGAAGGTTTGCGATTTCACCAAGCATAGTCAAAACATGCATGTTGTCATCGTCAATAGCTTGCTTGCCGCCAAACACAACCGACGGTGATTCTTTTGCTACTAATTTTGCAAATACCCTAGCTATAGAAAGTGAATCACAGTTTGTACCCGTGCTATCAATGATCACCCCGCGGTCGGCGCCCATAGCCAACGCCTTAACAACCACATCTTTGCGCGACGGTTCACAAAAACTTGCTACAACTACTTCTTCAAACTCTCCTTTTTCTTTGAGGAGAAGTGCTTCTTCGATTGCAAACTCATCATACGGGTTGATTACGTGCGTAAGAGATGCCGTATCTACCGATGCTCCGTCAGAACCCGGTGCTATTTGCGCTTCTGTATCCGGTGTTGGCTTTACCAATACCAAGGCTTTTTTAGACATGAAAGTGCCTCCTTTTGAATGAGTCCTTTATAGCAAAAGCCTACAGAACAAGCACTTCACCGCGGCTCTAATGATTAGGAATTATCCAGCAAGTCTTGTGTATCTATATTCGAATCTTGATTTTTTTGCCGGGCCGAAGATAGCGAGCCCGCAGACCTGGGTTCAGCCCCTTGATTTTTCGCTGACTCACGCCGTAACGCCTTGAAATCGCAGACAAGGTGTCTCCTTTGGATACTCTGTGCACAAGGGCTCTTTTGTTCCTTGCCACCTTTTTTGTAGCCTTGGTTGCTACTTTTACAGCCTCAACAGAGCGAGGAAATCGCCTGCTGACCGCAAGCTTTGTTTTCGGCACGTAAACATAAAATTCACCCTGTTTTTTTTGAAATGGAGGGGTTGCCGAACGCAAAAGATGTGGGTTCCACCGTTTAAACTGAGAAACAGATGCACCGTAGTGCTTAGCTAAGTCTCTGACCCGATACGCATTTTTCAATCCAATTTTTTTCGTCGCAAGTTTGTTTCCCGTAGATCGTTCTACAGAAAACCCGTATCGCTCTGGATTTTTCCCAATCAATAGCGCGGCGGTAAACTTTGGCACATACTCTTTGGTTTCCGGGCGAAGAAACCTGGTTTTTCTGAGCTTGTAGTAATCTTTTGTTCCTGCGCGCCTGATGGCACTTCTAACTTTTCCAGGGCCGGCGTTATAGGCGGCCATAGCTAAGTCCCATGAACCAAATCGGCCATAAAGTTTTTTTAGATACCTCGAAGCTGCTGCAGTAGAGGCAACAGCCGACCGGCGCTCGTCCGTCCACGAGTCTACACGAAGGCCAAAAGCCCTAGCTGTCGGCAACATGAACTGCCACAAGCCTTTCGCCTTTGCCCTACTTCTAGCTTTATGGCTTAACCCAGATTCAATCATAGCTAGATAGAAAAGATCTTGGGGCATACCATGCTTCTGTAGCTCGAGCTCGATTTGATGCTGCACGCCAGATGCCCGCACCAACCACTTGAGCATATTCTCTCTTCCACGGCCGTTTGAGTAGTAGTCAAGCCACTTGCTGACGGCGGGATGGAAACGCACTGGCATATCCGTTTGCACATCTACGGAAAGTCCTTCTGCATCTTCTGGAATCCAACGCAAGAGGTATGGTCGGTATCGATCTAAACCCCGTTTTTTTGAAGGATGTTTTTTCTTGTGAGCGTCTTTAAGGTTTTTGAAATACAGCCCGTCTCTGCACAAACGATCTTTTTGAGCTGACTCTAACAAGTGACTCCAACGAGTAAACTCACTTTTGTTGGCCGCCAGCGACGAGCTAATTGGAAGGACGGCAAAGGCTGCAAAAGAAAAAACCATGGTAAACCCAGCAACTTTATAAAGCCCCAAAGATTGCTTACCCTGATTTTTTGACATCTCACCCTCTTAAACCTAACCGAGGGAATATTTTAACATTGCAGCGAGCTGTATTGGTGTCCAGCTATGACTACCGCACCAGAACTTGCTTTCAAGGCAAATGATCAACTCTGAGTGCGTTTTCATTGAGCTGCCTAGCTAATGAGCTGCCCGAAGATGGTAGTGAAAGTTTGCTGTTACCGTCAGTGTTTCCTTTTCATAGGTCGAAGGTAAAGCTCCGTACGGCTGCGCAAGCCAGATGGCTTCGACAATGGAATCATCTAAAATTTTACTGCCAGAAGACTTGCGCAAATTAACCGACTTTGGCGTTCCATCTTTTTTAAATATGATGTTCAAACCAACCACGCCCTCTAAACCTTTTTTTGCAGCATCAGAGGGGTAGGTCCAAACAAGCTGCAGGGCCTTACGAAAGTGTGTAAAAAAACCAACAAATTCTGTTCTTGTTGTATTGAGATCTAAGATGTCTCCGATTTTAATATCTGTATCTGCAATAAAGTCAAAGTAACCGGCGTTCGGATTGCCGCTGTTCATCGTAGGAATTAAATTATCTAAACTTCGCTTAGAAGGATTTTTTGCAAAGTCTGCAAGCGATAATTCTTTTTTTTCAGCCTTTGGAGCAGAAGGCTTCTCTGTCACCTGCTCGCCTCGCCTGCCGGCATTAGCCGCCTTTGGACGTGCAAGCCTTTCAGCTAATCTCGTCTGTTTTTTGGCTTTGTGATCTTGCAGGCCAGCAAACTTAGAAGTCTCTGGAGCTTCGGTAGGCTCTAAAGGGACCTCTACGATTTCTTTTTTAAGGTCTTGCTCCAACAAGGCTGAATCTTTTTTAGATGCAGGTTTTTGTACAATTTTAATTTGAACTGGATCGTGTTTTTTTGGCTGCTCATGGCTCTCAAACAATGACTTAAATATGGCTGGCGAAAAAGAGGCAAAGTGAAAAAACAAAGAGAGAAATACGCATACAGCAAAAACCCCGCCTGGAATCCGCCGCGAGGAAACATACATGAATTCACAAAGTTTTTTCAGGCTGGTAAACAAGCTGCACCTTTTTAAGCTGTTGAAACCTACAAGAGCCTAGCTGGTGCTCTATATAAACACCCTCTAAATACCTATCATTTAAGATTCGGAAGATTTTGGCAAAACACAAGGAAAAGGATTATTACTTTAATAAATACAGACCCTTAGACTTATAGCTCAGAGTATTCTAAACTCTTGCCTACCAAGGCGAGGTAGAGGAAAGCTGCCTAGCTCTGCCTCTGCTAGAAACTCTCTCACGTACCTTTATATAAAACATAGGTACCATTAAGAAAAGAATAAGGTATTTCGACATGCTGAACAATCAACGCCACCTAAAACCCTTGTTTTGCTTTGTCTCTCTTCTGGTTTTCGCCTCGTGTATGAGTACAAAATCAAAGAAACAAGCTGAACCAGCTTTTGAAGATGCTGCAAAGCACGCTTCTAAAAAACATTATGAGATAGCTATCCAAAAACTCGGTGAATATAAAACTAAATTCCCCGATAGCAAGCGGATCCCGGAAGCCGAGCTGCTGATAGCTGACTCTAGGTTTAACCTCGGTAATTTTGAAGAAGCTATTTTCGACTACGAGCGCTTCGTAAAGCTAAGGCCCGACCACCCGAAAGCGGCCTACGCTCAGTTTCGTGTCGGAGAATCCTACTGGGAAGAGGCTCCAGGTAAAGTTGACAGAGAGCAGCTATTTACTCGCCAAGCCATGCGAGAGTGGAACAGACTTATCCGAGAGTACCCAAAAAGTGAATGGACAAAGCCCGCACAAGAAAACCTAAAAGAAGGCTTCAAAAGACTTGTGGCGCATGAAGACTTTATTGCTCGCTTTTACTGCCGAAAAAAACAGTTTCACGCCTGCGTATTTAGAAGCGAGCAAATCCTGGAGAGATATCCAAAAAACCAAGAATTTGGCGTGCTAGCAAAAAAACGCCTTGCGCTCGCCTACAATGCTTTAGCTGAGCAAAAACGAGAAAACCCAGAGAATGAAGATAATATTTATCTAAAGTCTTTTACCGCAGAGCAGCTTAGCCAAAAGGCGCAAAGCTTCGGGGCTCCATAGTGGTATCCGTAGTTGTATCCATAGTATAGTTAGCAAAGAGAATGTCGCTAAAAAAATCTACAGTTTGGTTTGCACTCGGGACTCTGCTTAGCAGGGTGAGCGGTCTTGTGCGAGTTTCGCTCGTGCTTAGTATCTTCGGTGCTTCTCGCTCGCTAGATGCTTTTTTTGTTGCCTTCCGGATACCAAACCTGTTTCGTGACATGCTGGCTGAAGGCGCTCTTAGCAATGCCTTCACAAAAGTATATTCGGACTGTTTTGAGCAGTCCGAACAAAAAGCAAAAAACTTTTTTAGCGATGCCCTTAAATGGGTTCTACTTGCAGGGTTTTGCATTGCTTTAGCTGGGGTTATAGCCGCACCGTTTTTAGTTAAACTTATGACCATGTACGGAAACCCCGGAGATGAATTCGTAAGTACAGCGACTCTTTTAACCCGGATTCTTTTTCCATTTTTGTACCTTATGATGCTCGGCTCTGTGTTTGCAGGGACGCTTCACCATAAAGGTCGTTTCTTTTTAAGCTCAGTAGCACCTTTAGGTTTTAACTTTGGTTATATCTTAGGAGCTGTCACTTTGGCTCCAATTCTTACTGCTGTATTAGACCAGCAAAATAATGGACTCGTAGAAAAGCTTTTTGGGCTAGACGCTGGCATCGTAGGACTAGCCTTAGGTGTTCTTTTGGGCGGGCTAATCCAAACCGTTGTCTATGGATATAAAATCTGGAAGTCCCACATTCGCTCGTCTCTAGTATTTAAAATGCCGAAACTGACGCAAGAAATCAAAAGCGCTGTTTGGATTGGGATCCCCGTTGCCCTTGCCTCGGTCGCTGGCCCCATCAACCAGCTTGTAAATACAAACTTCGCTACAGGCCTCGAAGAGGGGGCTATCACGTGGCTTGATAGTGCGTTTCGGCTGTTTCAGCTGCCTATCGGGTTGTTTGGAGTTAGCGTCGGGGTCGTGATGCTTCCCCAGCTGACAAAAAGCATCCACAGCGAAGGCAGCAAGGTGGGTAAAGGCTCCCAAAAGATTGCCAGTGAAAGCATAGTTCTTTTGCTTCAGCTTTTGACGCCATGCTTCCTTATGCTGTTTGTTTTGGGCGAGGATATCTGCAGGGTTCTATATGGGTGGGGACGGTTCGAAGATACAGACGTAGTTCAAACGGCCGTCGCTCTAAAAGCTTATGCAATCGGCCTGTTTGGTTACGGCCTTATAAAAGTTCTTATGAGTATTTATTACGCCATTGGCCGCACACGGTTTACTTTAGTTGCCGCCTCTGTTTGCGTGCTGCTTAATGCGGTTGCAAATTATCATTTGGTTGAAACCTTTGGGCATCAAGGTTTGGCTGTGACCTCGAGCATAGTCCTGAGCATTCAAGCAGGCCTTCTTGGCTTGGGGCTATACTCCACTGGAATCCTAAGCTCACTTCGCTACGAATCGAGCTTGGTTTGGCTTTTATTAAAAGCTGCAGGCTGTTTTTGTTTTTTTGTGCTCGCATCTAGCTTTGGCGACCACTCGTTTTCTACCTCGCTGATTCGCGCCCTTATCTGTGGTATTTTCTGCGTGGTTTTGTTCTGGGGCCACTATGTAATGGCAGCCCTAAAACGCCAGCTCTAATCTGAGATAAAAACCTATTCAAAGAAAGGGATCTAAATGCCGGGCATTCCTAAAAGCAAACCGGAGGCCTCAGAGATTGAAGCTCTCCAAAATTATCTACCTAAAAATAAAATTCGCTTTGTAACGGCCGCAGCTCTTTTTGACGGTCACGATGTAAGTATCAACATTATGCGCCGCCTACTCCAGGACAGAGGCGCCGAAGTCATTCATCTTGGCCACAACAGAACAGCGGCTGAGGTAGTTTCTGCGGCTCTACAAGAAGACGTGCAGGCTATTTGCATCTCTAGCTACCAAGGTGGCCATGTAGAGTACTTCTCTTATATCCGTGAGCTTCTTGATCAAAACCATGGAGAGCACATTAAAATATTTGGCGGTGGCGGCGGAGTCATTGTCGCCAAGGAGATTGAGCTTCTGCATGGCAGGGGCATCACCCGTATATTTAGCCCTGAAGATGGCCAGCGCCTGGGTCTGCCTGGGATCATAGGTACGATCTTAAAAGAGTCCGACTTTATTCATGAAACCGGTCTAGATGCAAAAGACTGGAAACGTAGCCTGGCTCGCCGGCTCAGCCTGTTAGAACTTGGCAAAGAAGAAAAAAGCACTAAATTCAAAGACAAGGAAAGCTTTAAAATCCCTGTCGTAGGAATCACCGGCACGGGTGGAGCAGGTAAAAGTAGTCTGACCGATGAAATCCTCATGCGTTTTGCAATGGACCATCCAGACGCGCAGATCGGCGTAATATGTGTCGACCCGTCCAAGAAAAAATCTGGCGGGGCGCTTTTGGGCGATCGTATCCGCATGAATAGTGCTGCAAACGACAAACAAATTTTTATCCGAAGTTTTGCGACTAGAGGCTCTGGAAAAGAGCTGAACAACATTGGTCTAGACGCACTTGCTATTATGCAAGAATACGATTTTGACTTTCTGATTTTTGAAACAAGCGGTATCGGTCAAGGTGACACGGGAATTCTCGACGTGTCAAACATCAGCTTGTATGTGATGACAGCCGAATTTGGTGCTCCGTCGCAGCTTGAAAAAATTGACATGCTTGATTTTGCAGATTTGATTGCTATCAATAAGTACGAACGACAGCGCTCGCCTGACGCCCTACGTGACGTGCAAACCGTGATCCGAAGAAGCCGGTTTAAGGGCGAACGAGGCTCAGAAGACAGCTACCCAGTCTACGGAACCATTGCTAGCCGCTTTGACGATGATGGCGTCAACGGCTTGTATGCAGCCCTATCCGAAAGACTGAACAGCTTTTATAAAAGTGAAAGATTTAAGCCTGACACAGAGCGCAAACTAGCAAAAGAGTCTACCTACCGAGACTCAGTGATCCCCGGGCACCGCAGCCAGTACCTCAGTGAAATTGCAAATTGCATTGAAGAGTATCACCAGAAAGGTGAAGAGCAGGCAAAGACCGCTGGCCTTGCCATGTCGTTTAAAAAAGTGATTGCTGATTTAAAAAGCAAGGATCTAGGCAATCAGCTAGATGCAAAATTAAGTGAAAAGCTAGATGATTTAGACCCAGATCTTCACGCCTTTTTAACCGCATGGAATGAAGCCCAAGAAAAATATGCGGGCGAAAGCTACAGCTATAAGGTACGCGACAAAACCGTAAAGGTCTCGACGCAGTTTGAAACCATCTCAGGGAGCAAGCTTCCAAGAGTGGCGCTTCCTCTCAGCAGCGACTGGGGGGAGATTGCAAAATACTATTACAAAGAAAACTTCCCAGGAAGTTTTCCTTACACCTCCGGCGTGTTTCCATTTAAGCGGCGCGGAGAAAGTCCTAGGCGCATGTTTGCGGGAGAGGGCGGGCCGGCGCGTACCAACAAACGCTTTCATTTTTTAACAAAATCTGACAAAGCAAAAAGGCTAAGTACAGCATTTGATAGCGTCACGCTTTATGGAGCGGACCCGCATGAACGCCTTGATATTTATGGTAAAGTCGGAGAAAGCGGCGTTTCCATCGCAACGCTTGAGGATATGAAGCTTTTATACAAAGGCTTTGATTTGTGTTCGCCGTCGACAAGCGTGAGCATGACCATCAACGGACCTGCACCGATCATTCTAGCTCTATTCATGAATACCGCTATAGATCAGCTCGTGGACAAACACACCAAAGAGTCTGGAAAAGCGCCAAACCCAGAAGAGCTAGACGCCATCCACAGTCAGGCGCTACAATCTGTGCGCGGAACCGTCCAAGCAGATATCCTCAAAGAAGACCAGGCGCAAAACACCTGTATTTTTAGCACCGAGTTTGCCCTAAAGCTTATGGGTGATGTGCAAGAGTATTTTATCGAAGAGAACGTCCGCAACTATTACAGTGTTTCAATTAGCGGCTATCACATTGCAGAAGCCGGCGCGAACCCGATCACGCAGCTAGCACTAACTCTGGCAAATGGTTTTACCTTTGTGGAGTACTACCGTAGCCGTGGGATGAAGATCGAAGACTTCGCACCCAATCTAAGTTTCTTCTTTAGCAACGGACTAGACGCCGAATACGCCGTACTTGGCAGGGTAGCCAGGCGCATTTGGGCCGTCGCTATCCGCGACCTTTACAAAGGAGATGCTCGCAGCCAAAAGCTTAAATATCACATCCAGACAAGCGGGCGATCGCTGCACGCACAAGAGATGACGTTCAACGATATCCGGACCACGCTACAGGCACTTATTGCCTTTTATGACAACTGCAACTCGCTGCACACCAACGCTTTTGATGAAGCCATCACCACACCAACTGAAGCCAGTGTAAGGCAAGCAATTGCCATTCAAATGATCATCGACAAAGAGTTTGGCCCAAACCAGTGTGAAAACATAAACCAGGGCTCCTACTTTTTAGATCAGCTCACGGACATTGTCGAAGCAGCGGTTCTAAAAGAATTTAGAAGCATCTCCAGCAGGGGTGGAGTGTTAGGTGCCATGGAAAGCCAGTATCAACGCAGTAAGATTCAAGAAGAGAGCCTTTACTACGAGACGCTTAAAGATACAGGTGACCTTCCGATTATCGGTGTCAATACGTTTAAAAACCCCGAGACCCTTAAAGAAGATTATGCTGCCCCTGAGATTGAACTTATCCGAGCGGACTATGCAGAAAAAGATGATCAGATTAAAAGGCTAAGAAGCTTTCAAGGTCAAGACCCAGATAAAAGCAAAGCTGCGATCGCTAAGCTTAAAAGCGTAATCCTAAGCGGTGGCAATATCTTTGCAGAGCTTATGCACACTGTTCGCTACGCCTCTTTGGGTCAGATAACAGAAACCATGTACAAGCTTGGTGGAAAGTACCGCCGCAACATGTAGATTCAGTGTTAGTGCTGTGATTCAAAGGGTTGACGCACGGCACAAGCTGCCCACCCCAGATTCTTGGATAAATGTTCCCAACGTATAATAGATGGAGTTTAATATTCTATTTACAGTTGGGGACATTATGAGCGACGATTTTAAGAAAAAAGTATTCCGCGACCGCTCTATCACCCGTAAGGTCAAAGACATCAAACTCAAAAAGCTAAGCGACCAAAAGGTCGTAAACCTTTCTACCTATCGCGAGCTAAATAAATCAATCAAAGCAAAAACCGTGCTGGTCGTAGATGATGAAGACATCATGGTAAGTGCTATGTACCGCATGCTCAGTAAAGACGGATACCGGGTCTTAACAGCTCAAGACGGCACCGAGTTCAGCAAGGTCATCGAGTCGACGAGACTAGATTTGATTTTACTCGACGTGAACATGCCGTGGGTAAATGGATATGAAATATGCAAGCTGGTAAAACAGCACCCTAAGCACCGCGACGTGCCGCTGTTCTTTGTTTCAGCTAGAGATACAGATGAAGACATAGAAAAAGGCTACAAGGCCGGCTGTGACGAATACATCACCAAACCCTTTGATGTTGAATACATCCTTGGAATGGTCCGCAATACTCTTTTGAAGTCTTCTTAAAAAGAGATTTTAGGCCACATTTGGCGCTTCATTGTGATAATTACTGATTAATTTTGTAGCAAATGCCACCGCTACTTGCATTCAGCCCCTGAAGAGCTTGCCAATCCGATAGCGAACCAGTAAAAATCTTAGTCTGTTTCTGATCCCGAGTAGCTCAGTTGGTAGAGCAGGTGGCTGTTAACCACCTTGTCGGCGGTTCGAGTCCGTCCTCGGGAGCCACCTTACCCCCACACCTACAAATAATTGCCAGCAAACTAACTACAAGTAAGTTCACAGGGTTGTCTCTGTTAAAACTCTCTACTGAAATTGCAGAATGCTTTCTTCCAAATACCACGCTGCTTTGAGCAAACGCGCAAAGGCCATCATAGGCTCTTTGGTTCAACGCATGAGGCCTTTTTTTTTGACGAAACAACCAGTGACATGCCTCTGGGCTTTCAGCTATTGTTTGCCTAGTGGAGCCGCATCGCTTTAATGGGGCATAGTGACTTGCGCAGCTACCTAATAGCTCGTTTTGAAACCCTAGCGACCTTTATTTTGCTTATTAGAGTTTGAAAGTTATTTTTATGAAAATTTTTCGGAAATTCTTATTACTTTTTTTCTTGCTATTGCTAGGTCCAATCTCTTTGATTCTTCTGCACTATGGTCAAAATTTTTTTGAACCACAAAACCTAGTTTTTCATATCGAAGGTTTTGGCAACAGAACCAACTACCGAGACTTAGGTAAAAGCTTGAACGAATGCCAGGGCTTGGTCGAGTACAACGAAGGGGTTTTAGGGCGGGCAAAAAGACAGTTCTCTGGAATGCCTTGCAGCCTAGTTGGATCCCCCGACATGATTGTATCGCTTAACCACAGGATAGGGTCTAAAAAAGCCTACTACTGCCGCAACCTACCTCTAGACTTAAAGGTTGGAAAGCACTTCAACCAACACAAAACTCTTCACGACTTAGAGTTTTTAGCTACGTGGAAAAACGACGCGGTTATGGCCGAGGAAGCCTGCCGGTCTATTGCAGCAATCATAGAAGGAGTGAATAAAAGCAACCATGTTTTATTTCACTGCGATGCTGGCAGAGACCGCACTGGGGCGGTAGCAGCTCTATTGGGGGGGCTTGTGCTAGAAGAAACCGCTGAAAGAGCAAAGGTTGTTGAGGCTCTAGACTGCGACTACCAAAAATCCCAGAACCTCACCTCATCATACAAACCTAGAATCAGAAACTTCCTCAAAGAGGTTTACAAAGAAAATGCTTCTATAAAAACTTTTTTAGAAGCCTATTGCCCAACCATTGCCAGTAGTGACATCCAGCAGTTTCGAAGAATTTTTGCAAAGAGAGATTAAATCGTGAATGAAAAACTAAGTAGCCTAGAAAAGTATGTTGTTGGAGTGATAAGCTTTATGCTTTTAGCGGCCATAATTATTGCACGCTTAAACCCTAGTTTATTTAAGTCGGCCATTGTCCAAGAAGACGGCTGGCTGGAGTGGTCCACGGTTGTTTCTCTTTTGTTTCTATGCGGGCTGACCCTAAAAAGAGCATTTACACGTTTCAATATAAACAAAGCTGGTTTTATTGTTTTGTGTGGATATGCCCTCGTGTTTTTGTTTGGTGCCGGAGAAGAAATCTCCTGGGGCCAAAGGCTTTTTGGAATCGAGGAAATTCCAGGTTATTTTAGCGAGAACAACGTTCAAAATGAACTGAATTTTCACAACCTGAAGATCGGCGGCATATCAATCAACAAACTTATTTTTGGCAAGATTATGGCTGTTTTCTTAGCTGTATACTTCTTATTTTTAAGGCTTTTACATAGCCGCAATGAGTCGATCCGTAAGCTGGTAGATTTTTTCTATTTGCCTCTTCCAAAAATTAGCCACACAGTCGTGGCAATCGCCTGGGTTTTATTGATCGAAATATCGGGGTCGTCTAAAAAAGGAGAGCTGTTTGAGTTTGCTCTGCCTATTCTCTTTGTCCTTATTTTTTTAAACCCCTGGAACAAACGCCTCTTTGCAAAAAAAGCTTAAGACAAGCTCTTCTATTAGTTAGCAGCCTAAGTAGCCGCTCATTCAGTTTGCCGTCACCCGGCCACTTCCCAAAAGAGCTGCCTTATCGCCGCTGCTGATCTGGTAAGGCCACGGAGGCATTGACCCTGTTGACACGAGGTGACGCGCAGTCCACCACTGCTCGTTTGTAAGAGGCGCTCTTATGCCGCCTTTTGCATGGCACTTGATGCAGCTTTCTAAGTCCAAAGCGTAAACCTGTGAGGGCTTGAGTGGATGAAACGAGGCGATCGTCTTTTTGTCTTTGGCATATGGTTTGTTTTCTAAGGAGCCATAGAGCTTTATTCGAATATTTAGCAGAGCCACTGTTAACCTATAAAATGTGGCCTGCATGCCTCGTGCCACGACTTTTTTGGGCCGCATTGCCCGGGGCCCATTGCTGTGACAAGACATGCAAGATGCTCTGTAGGGGACCGGCACCAGTTTGCCCGTGTTCACGTTAGATTTGTTTGGGTCTAGCTGAAAAAAGGTGGCCGTTTTGTTTTCGACTACAATCGCCAAAAGGTCTAAAGGCGAAGAGTCATCTTGTAGGCCTTGCCACATGTACCAGACATCTCTTTTGAACCCCGGCTTAAACAAGACTTTGTTTTTCATGTGAACATCTCTCGGATCTTTAGACTCTAAAGAGATGAACTCTATTGGCCGCACTAGTCGCTGCAATAGGGCTGGGACAGTAAAACCTAAGGCTATAAATCCTACCGCTAGCAGCAGCGTGGCAAGAAGGGCCGCCCCAGATTTTGGGGCGGCTAGAGAGGAAATGTTTAATATTTTTTTCATAGCAACCAAGCTCCATTGAAGTTTATTGCAAGTTCTTACATACCCATCGCGTGATCGAACTTTAGATCATTGAAGTCTAGGTGAATTGTTTCGAGTATTTTATAGTGATTTCCGCCGGAGTTTCCTTTTAAAGCTTCTGGAACTTCAAGCTCAGATGTAGTCCCAAAAGTTACCGTATCCGTAAACCCTGTTGGTATCTTTTTGATAGGTGCTGCAGGAGAAACGTTGTCTGGGCACCATCTAACAGAGCAAACAGGCGTGGGTATAGACTTTGGTGGGCAAACCCTTTTGGTGCAGCCTGGCTTTGGTAGAATTAGCGGCTTTTCTGCAGCCTTAGCAAATAGCCCAACCTCAAAAATAGCGTCATAAGAAGGCTTAGAAGTCACTTCGTGTATGGCATAAAGCTCCGGAGTTTTTGAGCCCATCTCTCCAAAGATAAAGTACTTTTGCGCAATCCATCTTTTCGCGCCATGCGATTCTCCGCTAATGTCTTTGCTAAAAATCTTTTTTATCACTTTGATTTTTGCCGTGCCTAAATTGACTGCGCCCTGTTTTTCAAAATGCCCTTTGTACACATCTGCCTCAAACTCTTGGATCTCTCCGTCGATCATCTTTTTTAAATGAAAGTTCTCTGACGGTGCGAGGCTAAACTGATCTGGGCCAGAAGATAGTTTTAGTTTTTTATAGGCTGCTCCGCCCTCAGAGCTAGAATCCACTTCAACCTCGAAGACCGCCTGAAAGTTGTGGGGCGCGTGAAACATTGGCAGGTGCGAAACATAGCTCTTAGATTGACCAAAAAGCATCATGCCGTGAAACCCAAAGGAGTCGTCCTGGCCCTGCTGCTGGGGTCCCTGCTGGGGTCCCTGCTGAGGCTGTGATTGCTGCGAGATGGCCTGGGTAGTCATCAGCCCCAATAACATCACCACGACTAAACTTTTTAACTTGTTGAAAAATTTCATAAAAATCCCTTTCTTGTTTTCTAAAAAACGCCCGTTCCAGTTGGCCGCTCGAGTCCATAGATAAAACTGTAGGAAATCCTCAGTAATAAATAAAATAGATTATATTTATCTATTGATTCATTTTTTGAATAATGATTAAAACATAAAAACTTCCACCCAACCTTAAACTGCGGCAAGAAGCCAGACAGGAGCGCCTACAGTGATCTCTTCTTTACAGTTGGAAGCGTTTTACCAAGTTGCAAAACAAAGAAATTTTTCAAAGGCTGCAAAGTCTTTAAAAATTTCTCAACCTGCTTTGTCTCACCGGATTAAAAACCTAGAACTTGACCTGCAGACGGGACTTATCATCCGCGACCCTGCAGGGCTTAGAATTACAAACGCAGGCGATAAGCTTTTGCGTTACTGCCTGGCCCGAGAGCAAATCGAACATGAGCTGCTTCAAGATATTATCTCAGCGCATAAAGACAAGGGTGGCACTATTCGCATCGGCGCGTTTTCTTCTGTGATGCGTTCGATTGTAATGCCGGCCATTCACCCTCTTTTAGGAACAGACCCGTTTGTCAGTGTCGAGCTTCTGACCTATGAAATGCGAGACATGATCGCTAGCCTAGACAAGGCTGAAGTGGATATAATTTTGACGTCAGAGCCATCGAAAAAAAGCGGGCTAGTTACTGAGCTGCTTGGGTTTGAAGAAAATGTGTTGGCTGTGTCAAAAACCAAAAAATGCCCTGAACATGTTTTTTTAGATCACGATGCAGACGACCCTACGACCCTGGCTTTTTGCAACTTGAACAAGCTTGACCACTCCAGAATTAAAAGAAGATTTTTAGACGAGGTCTATGCGCTTATCGATGGCATCAAGCTTGGGTTTGGCCGCAGCATCGTGCCAAAACATATTGTAAAAAAACACCCGGAACTAAAAATAATCGAGCGCTATAAAACTCTTAAAATTCCGGTTTACCTGCAGCACTACTCGCAGCCGTTCTATGCAAGTATTTTAAAGGCCACGCTTTTTGAATTGAAAAAAAAATTCAAAGAGGTTTTAGCAAAAGACTAAAAATTCTCTGCAGCAGCTTTAAGGTTTTGTAAACCTTTTACGTAGGTTTCTTCCAACGAAGGCTTAATTAACAAATTAGCAACCCGTGCAAACGGGTTCTTGGTTGATGCAGAAACAAAGCTCCAACTAACCTTTGTGGAGCCCTTAGAGCCAGGGACAAAGGTCCAAGACGAGTTAGCTTTGCCCATAGACCCAAAGTCTAAGGCCATCTGCACAATGTGCCCTGGCACGACCTCAATGATCTCCATGCTGCCGCTGCCACTGTTGTCGCTTTGCCACTGAAGCTTTGCGCCAACGCCGCGCTCTGGTCCGGAAAACTCATTTTTAATGGTTGGGTCTAGCTCTTTCCAAGGCGACCATGAATCTTGTAAGTGCAGGTTATTTACGAGCTCAAAGACCTTGGCTGAAGACGCATTTATCTCTATGCCTTGGCTGATCGACATCTGCTCGGGAAGAAAAAAGGTGGAAATGCCATAAAAGACCAAGCAAGAACCAA
The DNA here is from genome assembly GCA_023301565.1 of Oligoflexales bacterium. Lineage (GTDB taxonomy): Bacteria > Bdellovibrionota_B > Oligoflexia > Oligoflexales > JALZUQ01 > JALZUO01. The sequence continues at coordinate 5,073 of JALZUO010000082.1, read as the reverse complement.
CCACAAAAACTAAAAGAAGCTTTTTCATACGGATTACCTACAAATTTAGAATATTTTTTTAGCAGCTAATGGCCGCCGCTGCTTCGCGGCGAAATAAAAATGGCGTCCCCAGCGGGATTTGAACCCGCGTCGCCGCCGTGAAAGGGCGGTGTCCTGGGCCAGGCTAGACGATGGGGACCCCAAATTCTGAGTTATTCCAAACCTCCGGAATCATATAAACCATGGATAAACCAAGGTTTTTTCAACCAAGAGAGAATGGTGAGCCCTGCTGGGTTCGAACCAGCGACCCGCACATTAAAAGTGTGCTGCTCTACCAGCTGAGCTAAGAGCCCAAACTCAGGAACATTTTTTAACCACTTCTTTTTACTTGGTCAACTAAAATTGCATAAAGCAATAAATTTTGAGCAAATTTTGTGAAATATTGTGGTAGGGTTCGGGGAAAGGGGCTATTTTAGTCCCCTGTGTATGCGAGGAGTGTCGACCAAAGTGACCGAAACGATAAAAAAAACCAGTGGTAACCACCTTTCTGAGTTGCTTCAAGCAATTCCAGAGTTCTGTTCTCTTCTGGAAGGCGAAAAAGGCGAAAAAGAAGCCATCGCTGAACTAAAAAGTATTTGTATTGATCTTCAGGCAACTGATGCGGATATCCAGCCTCAGTTGAATAGATTATTTGAAGCATTCGACGGTGACCACGAGCTAGTGGCCTACACTCTGTATAAGAGCAAAGGTGACGGCGAGTGGACTAGAGCGGACCATCTACTCAATCTTAGCAGCAGGGTCTTGAACCTAGCCAATAGATTGAAAGATAAATAACTTTCGTTGGTTAATAACGTTATGAGTTTTGAACATATTCAAGAGATTGACCTCAAAGATCTGGAGTCGTGGAAAGAGCGCGGCGCCCTGATTGTTGATGTTCGTGAAGCTGATGAAGTGGAAGAGGGGATGATTCCCGGCGCCATTCATCAGGCCCTCTCACAGTTTCCGGAATTCGAAGAGAGGATGCCAAAAGATAAAGAGATTGTTTTTTATTGCAGGAGTGGAAAGCGCAGCTTAAAGGCCGCACACATAGCCTCTCACTGGACTGAACAAACAATCGTAAGTTTATCTGGCGGCTACGTAGCTTACTCCACAGAGTCTTGAAGAGCAGAAACTCGAAGCTAACACCTTACCTTTGCGAATATCGCTGTGCTTTGCAGCGAAAGGAGTCGAAAATATGGAACAAATCAACCAGGATAAATTTTTATTTGCATGCCTTGAGCACGAAAAAACATGCTCTGCACTAAACAGGGCTTGTTTCACGCCCGGCTTTGAATCGGACCATGCGTCTAAGCTAGAAGAAGAACTCAAAAACCTTTTAGAACACTACAAAACAAACACCGCTGAAATCAGAGCAAAAGAAGCTATTTCAGCAGATGATTTGCCAGAGATTGTTCCGCCTATCGTAGGCTTCTCACAGGATTTACAAAAAATCTTCGAAGCCAAAGACGACGCTGTTGCGCCGTTTGTAGACGGAGACCACGACAGCTACTGGTCAGTTATGGTTACTGCCTTTGACGGCGAATTTGCAGGAATCGGCAAATACTATCTATCTTTTCTTAAATGGTATTTCGGACAACAGGTTGTTGCTGACCAGCCCCAGGCAGGAAACAGCTACGACCGCAACAGCGGCAACCGTGGAGGCAACCGCCGTGATGGAGGCCGTGACGGCGGCAGAGGCCGACGCGACAACCGTGGCGGCGGTGGCGGAAAAAGACGCCCAAGGCTAAGCCCAGAAGAGTTCCGCGCGGAAATGGAAAAGCGCGCCATGAAAAACGTCGACGATGGAATCTCGACCATGCAAACAGAAGAAGAACGCGGAGAATTCAAACTACGCTCTGCAAACAGCTACCATCGCCGTCTGCAACATCAGCTTATTTCCGACGCTGGCTTGTTTTCCTTTTCTGCCGGAGAAGGCCGCTCACGAGCGGTTGTGATCACAAGAGATGAAAGCAAAAAATCAGAGGCTAACCCAGCACCTGAAGCGACCACGTCTGAACCTAGCGAAGCTGAAACAAACGTAGAGACTTAGAGTTATCTCGGGCACCTTGAAAACAATCATCATAACCGGGGCAAGTGCTGGCATAGGCGAGGCCTCTGCCAGGCTTTTTGCTAGCCGAGGCTGGAAGGTCATCGGCGGAGCTCGGCGCGAAGAAAAGCTAAAAGCAATTTCTGAAACGCTCAGCCCAGGTTCATTTTTATATAAAAGCCTGGACGTAACAGACCCATCTTCTGTAAAAGAGTTTTTTGATTTCGCCCAAAGCTCTTCAAACACAGCAGACGCTTTACTTAACAATGCAGGGCTAGCTCGCGGTACAGCGCACGTGATCGATACGACGGATGCAGATATCCAAGAGATGGTCGACGTAAATATTTCAGGACTTCTTCGGGTTACCCGAAGCTACCTGCAGCTAAACAAACAACTAAACAACGAGTTGAACAGCAAGGTTGGCGGTCACATCATCAACCTAAGCTCTATTGCAGGCCACCAATCTTATGCCGGCGGAGCGACCTACTGCGCTACAAAGCACGGAGTACAAGCGATTGCCTCTGCTCTCAAGCATGAGGTAAACGGCACGCAAACCCGCATATCAAACATTAGCCCGGGCCTGGTAGAAACAGAGTTTTCTAAAGTGCGCCTTAGAGACGAGAACGCCAACAACAAGGTTTATGCCGGCATGACCCCGCTTACGCCAGAAAACATTGCTGAATGTGTGTGGTTTGCAGCCTCGCAGCCGGCCCATGTCAACATTGACGAGATTCTTGTTACACCTACGGATCAGGCTAGTTGTTATCTGGTTAATCGCAAGAAATAGCTCGATAAGATAAAGCCTGAGCTTATATCCGGCTATAAGACAGTAAATCACGCACCGGAACTGTCTCAATATTTTTGATTTCTTGATCTATCAAACTAACTAGGCGTGGCTCAAACTCCGGGTTCTTCTTGCAGAAATCTAGAACATACCCCATATCAGCATATGAACATTTTGTGGATTTCACCTCTACAGCCCACTTTTCACCGTTTGGGCCCAAGACAATGTAGTCAACTTCTTTTGATCGGTCGTTCCAGTAATATGTTTCCCACCCAGCCTCAACAAAGCGGGCGCCGATAAGATTCTCAAAAAACCTACCTTTAAGCTCAGAGTCAATAGTTTGGTCAATTGGCTTTAAAAATGACCGAAGCAGCGCATTGTCATGCACAATTAACTTAGGACTACTTTTTCTACGGCGAAAAGCAGAGCTGCTATACTTCTGAATACCTGTTACCAGAAAAGCCTGTGAAAGGAGGGTTAGGTATTGGCCAATCGTTGGGATACTGCTTTTATTCTGGAGCTGTCCGTACATCTTTTGTAAAGAAACAACTTGAGCTGGCAGGGAAACTGCCACGCCAAAAACCTGCCTTAATAGTGCCGGCTGATCTACAGGGTGAAGCTGCAAAAGATCTCTGCCAAGAGCAGGTTCAACAATAGAGTCTCGAATATAGGCTGCCCATCTTGGAACATCATCCAGAAAACTTGTGCTTCCTGGATAGCAGCCAAACTCAACATATTTATCTAAAGAAATACCAAAGATAGAACTAGCTTCTTCAAAGTTCCAATGTTCTGCGCGAATCAGCTCAAATCGACCCGCTAGAGTTTCTTTTAGCCCTTTTTCTACAAGTAGGGCTGATGAACCTGTCACAATCAGCTTCAACGGTCTTTGATCCCACAGTTTTTTTACAGCTTCCGACCAATCAGGGATCTTTTGAATTTCATCAATTGCTAATATTTTTTCTTTAGATTTTTCTGCTTGCTGCCACCACTCTGAAATAACCTCGTATGAGATTGGAACTGGTGAGTCAGCTGTCTCGTAAACACCGCCAAGTTTTGAGATAACAGACTTAACAGCTGTTGTTTTACCTACCTGCCGCGGCCCAATAACCACCTGTATCAACGGACTAGGTTCAATAACTCGTTTTTGTAAAATTCGGGCTAGTTTGCGATCTTTTTTCATCATAATAGTTAATTAAAACAGGTTATTAACGTTTTGTAAAATGTATTTTACAAATTGTCGAGCTTGACGGAGAAAGCACCCCTTCTTTTTGTCATTTCGATGGTTAATCGACAGTAAATCAAGAATCAAAAATCTTTTAATATCAACTATTTAACCTAGCAAACGACATTAAAATCTAGAAGTTTTCAGCACTAACTTCTAGTAAATGGCAGTATTAAAATCTAGAAGCCCTATGAAATGCCTTGGCTGGCGAATACCTTTGAGGCCATATTCTGTAAGAAGGCTACAGTGACTAATCTAAATTGGGAGTTTAGAAAACACCAAACAGACTCAAACCAAACAGATCTAATCTACCTTAAGCAATCCAGCCGCATACGGCTTATCATCGACCGTAACCATCACCCTTGAGCCAGCCTTGATGATTCCAGCAAATGACTTGTGGATTTCAACATCTTTACAACCGACAAAACCGAGAGTGCCAGTGACAGGAAAAAGAGAAGTGTTATCTACACGCACAACAACCCTTTTGGTTTTAGCCTCACCTAAATATCCTAGCTTAGCGTCTGCAGTGACCGTGCCATCGCTAAAAACAATAAACCCAACCACACCTGCTTCTTGAAAGGGCTGCGAATACAGAGTTAGCTTAGCTTCTAACTCGCCAACTTTTCGAACCATCATTTTTTTGAGTGCGCCGAACACAACTACCTCTTTTTAAAGGCCCAAAACTAAAGGGACCAAACAACAAAAAGCCACAGTGTGTTTATCGGCACGTTTAAAGGATCGGAAAACAAAAAAACTGGGGGCTCTAGAATGCACCAAATATATTCAATATTATTAGTGGTTTAGCTAGCACCGGATGCAGCCAGAAGAATAGGAGCAGCTCTTTTTAGGCGGCATGAGCAAGGCCCTACAAAGGGGGCCTTGGCGGCTTTATTGGGGGCCGACAATCTGCTCTGCGGCTTCTTTTGTAAGTGCGTAGATTTCGCCGGGCTTAGACTTTTCGTCTAGCTTTACGCTGCCAAGCTGAGAGCGTAGAAGCTCAAG
>JALZUO010000081.1 GCA_023301565.1 Oligoflexales bacterium | reverse complement strand
TGTCGAAGCGACAAATACCCCGGAGTTTTCAGTATATAGCGGCTGCAACCTATTTCTCCGACTTACAATTAATTTAAATAGTGTGGAGAGAAACATCTTAGCGTTTAATAGCAGACCGTCTCCAGGCAGTACGTCTACTTTTGAGCTTGGCGAAAATGTCTCAGACGTTTTGAAGGTTTGTTATTGAACAGACAGGCAAAACAGCTAGCGAATTAGCACCAAAACAAACTAGAAACAATATTGAAACAGCCTTCAAACGGGGCTCACGTATACTTTCAACCGCTACTCGATTTGGGCTGGAAACTGCATGAGGCAAATGCATGACGAAACTGCATGAGATAGTCATGTGTATACACTCAAGGCAAGGATGCAAGCTGTATCCAAACCTAAACATCTTAACACTGCGACAAGCGCACGCTATCACTAGGCATACCAAAAATCACTGATGCAACCGAGTCAACCTACGCACTGTGAAATCATCTGTTTTAGGCAGCAGACTTTAGGTCAGATTCAGCCGCAGCGACGGTCTCTGGATCTTTTTGTTTTTGTTTCAATGGAAGTTTTAGAACAAAACGTGTATTTGGGCAGGCCTGGTCTATATTCAACGATCCACCATACTCTGTGGCTATCCTTTTGCAGATAGACAAACCTAAACCTGTACCATTTTTATGGTTTTTGGTTGTAAAAAATGAATCAAATAGCTTTTCGTGAAGCTCCACTGGAATACCGTTTCCAGAGTCCGTTATGCTGATTTCAACAAAATCGTTGAGCTTAGCAACCGCTATTTTTACCCACGGATCTTCAAGATGACCTATTGCATCAAAAGCATTATTGATTAAGTTAAGAACAATCTGAGCTATCTGCCCAGGTCGGCATTCAACACTAAAATCTTGGTCAATCTCAATGATTTTTACGGAAACACCTTGAAACTGCGTACGCGATTGTGCCAAGGTTTTTGCGTCTAAAATAATCGAAAGAACCTCTTTTGCTTCGAAGTCATCCGAGTCATGCCCCTGGACCATGGCACGCATGCCACGTACGATCGCATCAATACGGTCCGAGGCTTTAATGATGGTTTCAAAAGACTTCTTTACGCCCTCGTCCTTCGAGCTCCTAACCTTTGCCCTGCCAACTGCATGTATAATGCTTAAAGGGCTTACTATCTCATGGCAAATCCCTGCTGCCATTTCTCCCACTGACGACAACTGCCGCATCTCTGAAATCATAGCATTCTTTTTTTCAATTAGATGCGTTATCTCATTTTGGATACCTGTTTGTATATCAACAGGCTTTTCATCAATTAACTTTCTAATCTTATTTCCGGCAAGCAAGTTAAACACAGCAACAGAGCCTGCAACTGTGACGAATACAATAATCAGAACTAAAAAAGAAACGTTTTGCAAGAACCCCTGAAGTCTCTCGTCAATCTCCGCGTCAGAAAGTGCAACAACCCCCTCTGGCCAATCAACTTTTGCCGTGATGTGATCGGCGATGGTTCTTAGTTCATTTTTCTTGGACTTATAAGAGCCTGCCAAAATAAATAGCTCAACTAAAATAATAATCACGGCAACAGAAAAGCCTATTTGAAAGCTTAATTTGTGCGTGATTGATTTCATAGTAACTTACCAAACCTATTCATTATTGCTCTATATTTACTTTCGGTATTTTTCAAGAAAGCTTGAACTTTTCGACGGTTAACCCCCCTTAAAGCTGCCAACCCTATTTAGGCTGCTTTCTCGCCAAAGCCTTCAATCAAAAGCCCTAACTTGTCATAATCTAGCGGCTTTTCCAAAAAATCTATCTCGGGATACTTCTCTTTGGCTAACGGAAGATTCTCAAAATAACCTGATATCAGAATCATCTTATAAATGTAATCGGTTCCATGTAGCCAGTCAGCTAGATCAAACCCACCCATCACTGGCATATTGACATCTGAAATAATGAACAGCTTGTCACCGCTGCTATATCCGTCTTGAATTAGCTCTTTTGCAGCCTGGCCATTTTCAGCGGTAGTAACCTTGCTTCCAAGAATCACCTCCAGAAGCTCTGCACTGACCTCCCGAAGGTCCTTTTCATCTTCCACTAAAAGTATCACCTAAGCGCTCCTTTCGATCTTCTCTGATGTTTTTGAGCCATTAGATTTTTGCGGAATATCTTTGTAAACCATCTTTTTGAACTCTTTTATGATCCCATCATTTACCGGCTGGCCCGAAAAAGTATTCTTAGACTGCTCAGAAAGCTTATTCAGTGTACGAAGGACCGTAGACAAACGTCCGCATGCGTTCTCTATTGGTTTTAACAAATTCTTTCTTTCCGGGTTTTTAATCTGGAGCAATCTTGCTGAATTCCAAATCGTGCTAAGGGCATTGTTAACCTCGTGAGAAACCCCTGTTGTAACCGTCCCCAACGCACTCATTTGAGCTGCAAATTCAGCCTTAGCCTGAACCTGCTTCGCCTGTTTTCTATAGCCATGGAACAAAAGCGCTCCGATAAATATAAATGTTTGTGCCGCAAAAACAAACCCAATATAGGCTTCAGGGTAAGAGAAGTTTTGGTTATAAACGACAAAAAAGCCGCAGCTAACGGAAAACAAAAATGACAAGACCGAAGCCTTTTTTTCCGTGCTAGAAACTAGCAATCCACCCATTTGAACAACTAGAAAGCAGGTAAAACAAGCAAGGTATCCCTGAACGGCCATCTCACTTATTCTTAAAAGAATAGAGCCAAATTGACACATGAGAAAAACAACAGCTATCTGAGAAATCTTTCTGCTTAAAGACACACCTAGCTTTTTAGAAACTTCAGGAGCACACAAAGCAACACTGCAAAGGATAGCGCACACTGCAAACACTTCATGGCTTGAAAAAAATCCACCCACAGAGCTTTCCATAAACACGCTGCACGCATAGTACAAACCTGCAACAGCCAGCAACCCGGCATGCATGAAGCCTTGTGTATTTGTTTGTAGGTGATCTTGAGTCAATCTCGCTGCCTTTTGTCGTTCTCTGCATTTAGATCGGTAAGTATCCATTTTTTATAAAGAAACATTAGTGGCCCTGACAAAAAAACATATGAAAACAAAGGGTTAAGCAAAGCAGCCCTACCTATACGGCGTCTTTAGGGTTTTTGCTTAACAAAACACAGGCTCTGCCGATCTGCCTATTTAGGGGTAGTTTAATCAATACGTTTTTTTAAAGCATAATTTTTGTTTGAAACCACCAACATGGAGATACAGATGCATACCACTACCAAGAAAATTTTGATTGTAGATGATCACGACCACATCCTAGAGCTAGTTACAATCTTGCTTGAAGAAGCCGGGTATGAGGTGATTGCTGCCAATAGCTTTGAAAGCGCCTTAAAACAAATCGAACAGACCAAGCCAGATATGGCTATCCTAGACTACATGCTACCCGAACGAGACGGAAGCGAACTACTGCAAGAAATCCAATTGCAGCCTGGGCTAGAAAACCTCCCAATTGTCTTCCTTACTGGCCTAGCAGTAGATCATGGAGACAGACCAAGCCAGATAAAAGCATTTGGCAAATTCTATGAGGCCTTGTCTAAACCAATTCAAAACGAACTGCTCTTGCAGCTTGTGCGCGAAAAACTCAGCCCGGAAGCTGAAAATGACCCTTCAAAAGCTAGCTGATCAAATGAACGACAAAAAAACTCAATGCAACTGCGAGCTAAATGAAGATTCGTACGTTATGAGCATCGCATCGCACGAACTCAACAACCTACTGGCAGGAATACAAGGTTACAACCAAATCGCCACTCAAAAAGCCAAGAAACCAGATGTAGACATTTCAAAGTACCTACAAAAAATACAGGCTCTGTGCGAGCGTATGGGCAAAACCATAAAGTCAGTTAGCTCCTACGCAAAAAACAACACAAACGCTAAAGCTAAAAAAATAGAAGCACAGGAACTCATAAACCGCAGCCTAGATGTGTTTGCAAAAGAACTAAAGGACCTAGATGTCGAGGTCAGAGTCCAGGTTGGAGCAAAGGCTAAAGGCGAGACTAAAACAGATGCCCACAGCACACCCCTACTCATAAACGAAGACGCTCAGATTGCCTTTAGCGCCTTTATCAAAAACACCCTCGAGGCGATTAAAGAAAACAAGCCTACAAACCCTTTTATTCAATTTGAAATAGACAAAGAAAATACACATGGAAATCAAATAAAAATAACTTACAAAGACAACGCTGGAGGCATCGCTCCAGACACCCTAAAACGCGTATTTGAGCCTTTTTTTACAACCAAAGACAACTTGTCTAACCATGGCCTAGGCCTTTCTGTAGCTAGAAAGGTGTTCTCAGCTCTAGAAGGCAGCTTGAGCGTCGAAAGTGATGCAGGAGCTGTGATTACCTGCTTGATACCGGCAGACTAAGAAAACAGCCGCCCTTGATTAAATAAAACCTGAACTTTACTTACTAATACAAAGTCGCTGCGCCGATGGTTTAGGCAATTAAAGGCTTACCTAAAACCAAACTCATATTTTTGTTTGGGATTCCTTTTGAGCCGGATCTGCCTGGAATAACCACGACATAACCCATAAACAATATTCTCCAAAAATGCAGGGCAAAACAGCCGCAGATTCGAATCATAGTTGCTACGCGCCTTAAAATGTAAGATAAAAAGGGACGGCTGCCTAAGTGAGGCTCTTCAGATTATAGAGCCTTTTTTTTAAACACCTGAGAGGGGCAAAACAACCAACCCATCTAAAAGCATTGTTTGTGCAATGAACAGCAATCTCTGCTAAAACAAAGCTTGACGCTATAGGGACCGATTTTGGATAGCATAAGCAACACACTCAACGTTCTATTTTATAACACGCAGTGCAGGATCAGAGACGAAAGCGCCAGGAACTACCTTGGCTTTTTTTGGTGGATCTTAGACCCTGCCATCAACCTGGCTGTTTACTATGTTTTTGTTGGGGTTCTACTCGGCAGAGGTGGCCCTCTATATGTTTACTCTCTTATGGTTGGGCTCCTAACTTGGAGATGGGTATCGAACGCGATTAAAACCTCGGTCAACAGCATCATTGTAAAACGCGCCTTGATCAATCAAGTATATATTCAAAAGTTTATTTTTCCGCTGACGGAAGTTTTATATAGTACATGGAAATACCTTATAATCTTTTCGGTCCTAACCCTGATCTATCTGTTGCTCGGGTTTGGCAACCTGTATTACTTAACTTATTTGCCTTTTATTCTTTTTATATTCCTACTTTTAGCGACAGGAGGCTCTTTTATAGCGGCATCTATAACTCCTTTTGTTCCAGACATTCAGTTTATTGTCCCTCAAGTTCTAATGATCTTGTTTTATGGAAGTGGAGTTATTTTTGACAAAGCATTTGTTCCAGAAAAGTTTCACGCTATTTTAGAGCTAAATCCGTTGTTTAACTGTTTTGAAGCACTCAAGAACGTGATGATCTACAATACAGAGCCGAATATTGGGAAGCTCTTACTTGTTTTTGTAATTGCGATCCTTCTAAATGCCGTTGGACTATGGATCTTAGTGGTAAACGACCGCAGATACCCGAAGGTGATTTAATATGCAAAACACGGCCATAACCGTAGAAAACCTGAGTGTGCACTTTAATAAAAGAGGCTCTTTGGCAAAAGGCCTCAAGTCTAAGCGGTTCAGTGCCTTTAGCAATATAAGCTTTAAAATCTATGAGGGCGAGTCTCTGGGGATTCTAGGCCGCAACGGAGCAGGTAAATCCACCCTGCTAAAATGCTTGAATGGAATCCTACTGCCGGATGAAGGAACAATTACAAATCACGCAAACCTCTCGGTCTCCCTTCTTTCAATCAGTGCGGGCTTTGTAGGAAACCTTTCTGGAAAAGAAAACGCGATACTGAGCGGCCTTCTTTTAGGGATATCCAAGCCAAAAATAATGGAAAAAATAAATGAAATCAAAGCCCTTGCAGACATCGGTGCTTTTTTTGATGAACCAGTAAAAACATACTCTAGTGGCATGAAGAGCCGTCTGGGGTTTTCTGTAGCTTACTACCTAGACTCTGACATCATTCTGATCGATGAAGTTATAAGTGTCGGGGATGCGTCTTTTAGAAAAAAGTCTGCAGACTTAATGAAAGCAAGGATCAAAGATAATAAAACAGCCGTTATCGTAACCCACAACACAGTTCTTGCAGAACAGCTTTGTGACCGCTTGCTTTACCTCACAAAGGGTGGAGATATTCT
>JALZUO010000080.1 GCA_023301565.1 Oligoflexales bacterium | reverse complement strand
CCACCGACATGAGAAGCCCCATCAATAATAGAATTAGCATCCAGCCCACGTACAAATACATTTGTTATATCGGTGACAGGGAAGTGATTACCAATAGTTCCGAATCCACCGCCGAGATAGATTCGGCTACCTGAAGCCTTATCAATGATGATCTCTATATTTGAAATATTTGAGCCCCTTAGGTCACCGACCAAACCTCCAGAAGCAACAGGTTTATCTGCGCCATCCAAACGCAAAGTAACGCCTGATAAGTTTAGATTAGATATAGTTGCCTCTTTCACGCTAGGAAAGACTCCGTGATTATCACCATGCACCGCAGCACCCTTGTATGGAAGATCAATGTTGAAAAACGTATGTCCTCCACCATCAAAACTCCCAGAGAATACGGGGTTACTCTCGTGATAAATTCGCGGAAATTCAGCCCCTGCAAAATCAATGTCGCCACCAACAACATAATCCAAGTCCATTCGCTGAGCTGGAGTTTTTCCGCCAAAAACTTCGTTCGAGGATATATTTGCAACATGTTCTTTTGTACATAAAAGAACCGGACCAGATGGCACCTGATCAGTCGGGGTTGAACTACCAAAAGGGTATCTTGCGTCAAGCTCGGGCGTACACCCTACAAAAAAAGGTTCATCAAAGATCACAAATGCAGGGATACTGAACGATGCTGGTGGCGTAACTGTTAGTTTTACATTTGCATTTTGACCTAGGTAAGCCCGGTCAAATTCGTAACTCACCCCAACAAAACCAGGAGTGTTTGAGCTATTTACAGCATCTGAAGCTGACGGAAACAAAACCTCAAAATCAAAACCCACTCCGCCGAAAGATTGAACTCTCATAGCCTCTGTTAGTCTGACAAAATTAGCTGGAAGACTTTGAGTTAAACCTACAGAAGTATCTAAAACAAAGAAGCCAAAATAACAGTCTAAGCGAGAAGAAGGTGTTTGATCCGGTGCGTTTCTGAGGTCGTACAATTCTGAAGAGCACTCTACCCGTCCATTAGCTAGATAGGTACCGGTTGTCTCTACAGAGTTGATTGCTGCTTCAAAGTCACTACTAGACGGAAAAGCATTTACTTTTTCGCCTGGACTGCCTGGAAGGTCGATTTCAACAAAATCAATATCACCAAGAGAAGATGGTGGACCAGCTGCATCGCCCGCCGCACCACTCCCGGAGTATTGTGGGCTACAACTTGCTGGCACAAGTAAAAAAGCAGCAGCTAAAACCACAGACTTCAAACGGTTTCTCTTTAAGTTTTCCATAGCTAGCCCCTACCACTTAAGTCAAAGCAAGACCTAAGCTCTACAAGGTCTTCGGTTGATCGACCAGCCACACCAAGCAAAAGGAAATAGTTGTTAAATATTAAATAGTTAGATGTTTTTTTGCATCAAAAAACCCGGCCTAAACAGACCACTAAAAATGATTACAGTGAGTGCGTAGCACCTGAACTTAGGCCTCAAACAGCTCTTCAAGCTTTTTGATCCCTTTAAAACCGACGACCTTGCCTGCCATTTTCCCTTCGGAAAAAAGAAAGAAAGCTGGAAGAACCTCAGATTCAGATATTTCAAGCATCTCTGGGTAAGAGCTAACATCCACCTTGGCAAAAACATTGCTCTCGCCATACTTAGCCTCTAACCGCGTGGTAGCAGGCTCCGAAAGCTTACATGCTCCGCAACCAGGTTTCCAAAGTTTTAGAAACACCGATTTTTGGCTGTCTAGGTTTGATTTTAAATCTTCTGGCGTCCAATCGATCATAACTGCTCTCCTAATTCACACATCTAATGATATTTTAACTTAATCTCACTATACTAGTTACAACAAAAACAAGGAAACTCTATGCGCTATCGAATCTATCCTTGGATCGCCAAAAGTTGGTTGTTTGCCTGTTTGCTCTTGGTCCTATCTGCACCAGGGTTTTCTCTTGACAGCTCTATGCTGAATTCTCCTGCGTTAATGACCTCTCTAGAAGAAGAGGGACTGAACTTGGGCAAACTTTTATTTAACCAAAGTAGAGCTGTGCAAAACGACAAACTCTTTGATGATAAAAGCTATGCAAGTATTGCAAGCACCCTGACAAGTGACTTAAAAAAGCTAAAGGGTGCAGATCGCTACCTTAGCGTCACTATGGCCAAAAAACACAGGCTATTCAATGCTCAATGGCTACAGTCAAAAGATGCGTTTTACGAGCTCATCGGTGTAGTGCCACGGTTTGATATGGCTCCATTTGGAAGTCAGAAGTTTCGCTGCGGCGAAACCCGCCTAATTTACAGGCTCGCCTACGAAAAAAAATGGAAAGGGTCTGATGTATATTCACGCCTTCCGCTCATCTTAAACGTTGTCTTTTGGAACACAAAAAACCTGGAACCAAAAGACCACTCCCCGAAGTTATGCTCGGCGATCGCCCGCGATTGGAATGCACTAAGAAAAAAAGACTTAGCCGCTTTTTTGCTAAAAAAAATGTCGAGAAAAAACCTAAAAAGTATAGAAGTCAACATGCAGGCCGTACGCTGGCCATCCACGGTAAGGCCTGACTTTGGAGGGTATGCCGAGTATATTCTTCGGGTTTTTACGCAAGAAAATAAGAATAGGTTTGTGCCATCGACTCTTTTGAACACATTGGATACGGCAAAAATAAAATCTAACCTAAACCTAAAGAAAGAACTGAAAGCATTTCTTTTATCAGAAAGGTCTCTAGCACAGGCAGACAATGGTACCTTACGTATTCCAGAAAAGTTTTTGGCTACAAAGACTACTTCGTTTGCTTTTCACGGAAGTCACCGCAAGGCAAACAGGCATTTAGACCTGATATTTAACTCCCAAGAATTGGAAGGTCCTAGCTGGAGCAAATACAACACTTTTAAGAGCAAGCAAGCTTGGAAGCGGCGGGTAGAAGATCACAGCTGCGCTGGCTGTCACCAAGGTAGGTCCATTGCCGGATTTCATTTTGTAGGCAAGGATAAAGAAAAAAGTTTTTTTGCCAACAAAATTTTTTTTGCACAGTCTGGTCACCTCAGAGAAGACAAAAAAAGGCGAGAACAGTTTTTTCAGGAACTGGTCCAGGGAAAATCTCCAAAAACATTTCGTGAGTTTAGTGAACGCAGCCCAAAAGAAAAAGGCTTGTACGGCGCGCATTGCACATTAGGCAAGGACAAGAGCTTTAGAGAATGGACCTGTGCAAACGGCTTGAAGTGCGAAAACCTCGTAGCCAGCAAACCCTCTGATGATCTTGGTATCGGCGTCTGTATGCCAAAAACTGCAGGTACGGGCGGAGATCCAAGCGAAACAGGAACTGTCACCCAACTGGCAAACCCAAGAAAAGATCGGGTCACACAAAAGAAAGAAAGGGCTTGTAGCGAAGGCTACTCCTCTTTTGACGCAAGAGATGGTTTTCCTAGTGGGATATGCTTCAAAGAGTGTCCGGCCCACAAAAAACAGTTAAAAGAAGGAGAGGCCTGCGGACTCATCGCATTTAATGGCTTCAACCCCTGCCTTGCCAGAGGGGAAGCGTTTACAAAGTGCCTTAGCCAGTTTACAGGTGAGTTAGTGTTAAAATCGTGTGGCAGGTCTGCACCATGCCGGAATGACTATGTTTGTGCAAAAGCAAAAGGTGAAAAAGGCGTGTGCATTCCACCGTACTTCCTGTTTCAGCTAAGACTAGACGGACACCCAAAACCTAGCTGAGCCTAGTTTGATCACTAGGGTATAAATTTTCCTTAACAATCCTACTTTGACCCTTTTTTGCCCTTCTGAAGTGGAGCGAAAGCTTGCATCTAAGCGCCTGATCAGTAGGATGCCTATGCCTCTGGTTTAGCCACTTGCTGGCTAAGCAAGGTGTTTCAGCAAAATAGAAAATTATAGACCAGATAGGAAAAACCGACATGCATTCAAGTTTTAGATCGCCTACCTACCTAGCCCTAATTGTTTTATTTTCGGCGCTTCAAAGTTGTATTTTGTTCAAAAAAAATGGCTCTGATGATTCCGGTGTTGAGCAACTTGTCATCATCTCCCCACACAGAAAATCAATTCAAAACGAGTTTATCCCAAAGTTTCGCGAACACTATGAAGCTACATACGGAAAAAAAATAAAAGTAGAGTGGCTGGACCAAGGTGGTACCTCAGATGATTTGCGTTTTATCCGCTCTAAATTTAAGAGAAACCCAAAAACAAGCGGTGTGGACTTATTTTGGGGCGGCGGCGACACCGCATTTAACGACCTCAAAGCCGACGGACTCCTTTCAAATTACCAGCTACCGAGCGAACTCCAAAAGCACCTTCCTAAAAAAGCTGCAGGTGTTGCATTGCACGACAAAGATGGCGCCTGGTATGGAACAGCTATTTCGTCTTTTGGCTTATTCTTCAACCGCAAGCTTCTAAAAAAACTCAACCTGCCAGAACCGAAGGTTTGGGCAGATCTTGCATCCGCAAAATACAAAGGTCACGTTTCGGTAACAGACCCGCGAAGGTCTGGAAGTTTTGCAACCATGAACTACATCGTTTTGCAAAGCAATGGGTGGAGTAAAGGTTGGGATATTCTTCACGGCATAGCTGGAAACTCCAAAGGTTTTGCTCATAGCAGCAGTGATCCAATCAAAAACGTTGTTTCAGGCGCTGCCAGAGTTGCTATGGCCATCGACTTTTATGCTACTTCAAAAATTGCAGATCTTGGCGAAAATAATGTCGGATTTGTTCTCCCAGAAAAGCAAACAGTTCTAAACCCGGACCCGGTTGCTGTTTTAAAGGGAGCTCCAAACCGCGTTGCAGCTGAAAGGTTTGTGAACTTTGTGTTGTCTGATTCACCGCAAAAACTTTTTGTTTTACCCAAGGGGACCGATGGCGGGCCCAAGTTAGCTTCGCTTGGAAGAATGTCGGTAAACACAAAGGTATATAGCGACACAGCAGGAGCACGAATTTCGGCTTTTAATCCCCACACGCTCAAGTCAGTGCAAACAGTGAACACAGCCAGGGCTTCGAAAGTACGGAAAATCCTCAACGACTTGGTGGGAGTACTGCTAGTGGACACGCATGCAGACCTAGAAAAAGCATGGGCAAAAACCATCGAGAAAGGCCTAAAACCCTCAGACATCAAGGTCTTGACGGAGATGCCTATTCTAGAGTCAGAGCTGGAGTCCTACGCAGAAAAGTGGAACGATCAAGTTTTCCGCAATGAAAAAATCAACGAGTGGACAAAGTTTGCAAAGGCAAAATATAGTCGCCTGGCCAAGTAACAGTTTGATCTTTTACGGTGGCTATCTTTGACGCTTAAACGCGCTAGAGAGCCTACTGCTGACGGTAAGGAAAATAAGGTCCCATGGAAATTTCTTTGGAAGGTGTGCGCAAAAGCTATGGTGATACGCACGCCATTCGTTCTCTCGATTTAAAGATTCATGATGGCTCACTCCACTTTCTTCTGGGGCCATCAGGATGCGGTAAAACCACAGCTTTGAGATTGATCGCAGGGCTAGAAAAAGCTTCTGCTGGCAAAATACTTTTTGATGGAAAAGATGTAACCAATCTCCCTTCTGCTAGCCGAGGGGTGGGCATGGTCTTTCAAAACTATGCGCTGTGGCCACACATGACTGTAAAACAAAACATTGAGTATGGTCTCAAGCTTCGAAAACTCACAAAAGCAGAATTACATAGAAGGTCAGATGAAGTTCTAAGCTTCACGCAGCTTGACCGCTATAAGGACAGGCTCCCTGGTCAACTAAGTGGTGGGCAACAACAGCGCGTAGCTCTTGCCAGAGCTCTTGCTATCCGGCCAAACGTGCTACTGCTCGATGAGCCTCTTTCTAATCTAGACGCGAAACTTCGGCTAGAGATGCGCGAAAATATCACGCGCATTCATCAACAGACAAAAATCACAACTATCTACGTGACCCACGACCAAAAAGAAGCTTTGTCGATGGGAACAGATATTTCACTTATGTATGCTGGCGAAATGATCCAGTCTGGGTCCCCGCGAGAGCTATACAGACGACCCGCCAATAGTTTTGTAGCCCAGTTCATCGGCGAAGCAAATTTGTTTGACGGCGAAATCATTGCAAGTGAGAGTACAGACAAACAAACTACGGTCAAAAGCCCTCTAGGCGAGATTCGTTCGACTGTACAAAGCAGAGCTGGATCTGGCGAAAAAGATGTAAGCATCGCCATTCGACCTGAATCTATACGTGTTAGCTACGAAGACTCCGAGGAAAAAGGAATCGAGAGCATACCTTGTGAGCTAAAGCAGCTAACTTACCTAGGCGAGCAAGAACAATTGATCCTTAAAACTAAAAAAACAGGTGTTACGATTAAAACGGCGCTTTTTAATTCTTCCCTAGAAAACATACGAGTGGGAGAAACCTTATTTTGCCATATCCCGCAATCATCGATCATGATTCTTCCAAAAGCCTCTCATTTAGGCCCGGGAACCTAACGCATGTCATTAGCAGCTGAATCAAAAGAAAAAAAAGGTTTTGTCGCAGACCAGGTCCAAGGAGTACCGCCTTGGGTTGGTACCTTTGTGGGCTATACAACTATTGGCCTCACGCTTGCTGTGCTTTTTGTCTTTTTAGTTTTGCCAGTTGGCAAGGTATTGACGAGCGCCTTTATCATCGATGGGTCCTTTAGCCTTGAGTATTTTCGGCTACTGCTTTCAAACCCTCTTCAAGTAGCAGCTATTTGGAACAGCTTGGCCATTGGTATTTTGACCACGATCATCTCGACCATGGTGACACTTCCAATTGCTGTTTTTCAGACCAAATACGACTTCCCTTTCAAAGGAATCCTTGCAGGTTTGCTTCTTGTTCCCATGGTCATGCCTCCTTTTGTTGGGGCCATTGGCGTGCAGCGGTTTTTTGCAGAATATGGTGCTATCAACCTTTTTCTTATGGATTTAGGACTGCTTACAACCCCTATTGACTGGCTTGGTGGACACAACAAGTTCTGGGCTGTAATTATACTTGAGGTTCTTCACCTCTACCCGATTATGTACCTAAACCTAACAGCAGCACTGGCCAACATAGACCCTTCTATGGAAGAGATGGCAGCTTCGCTGGGGGCACCTCGCTGGAAAATCTTTAAAGATGTGATCTGGCCGCTTAGTAGACCTGGCTATTTTGCTGGCGCAATCATTGTGTTTATCTGGGCTCTTACTGACCTTGGAACCCCGCTACTGGTGAGTTACGAGGCTTGTATACCGGTTCGTATATTTAACTTTGTAACCGATGCCAATGAAAACCCAGTTGGGTTAGCAATGGTTGCGATTGTGATCATGATGACCATTTCTATCTTCTTGCTTTCTCGAAGCTTTATGGGAAGAAAAAACTATCAAATGATGGCCAGAGGCCATGTAACAAGTGCTGTGAAGCCGGCCAGTGCTTGGATGAAAACAGTCATCTACTCTGTAAGTTTAGGCATTGTATTTTTAGCTCTGCTTCCTCACTTTGCTGTTTTGGTTACCAGCCTTAGTAAAAACTGGATTGGCACCGTATTGCCCGAATCCTATACGCTCGAGTATTACGGTCAAATTTTTCAGCAAGAACTTCCGTTTACGGGAATCAAAAACAGTTTTTTCTTTTCAACGCTGGCTACTTTTTTTGATTTAATCCTGGGTGTCTTGATCGCCTATGTCGTAGTAAGAAAGCTTGTGCCTTTTTCCGGCCTGTTAGACAGCTTGGTTATGGTTCCGCTTGCCCTTCCTGGTATCGTCTTAGCTTTTGGCTATGTCGTCACCTTTTCTGACACTATTTTAGACCCACTTACAAACCCAACTATACTCCTTGTTGTCGCTTATGGGATACGAAGGCTGCCATATATGGTCAGGTCTGCTGTGGCAGGATTACAGCAAACAAGTGCAAGCTTAGAAGAGGCTTCGGCTACCTTTGGTGCGTCTCAATTTTACACACTCAGAAAGATCACTATACCTTTGGTTATGGCGAATCTTATTGCTGGCTGCCTGTTATGTTTTGCTTATGCAATGCTCGACGTTAGTGACAGTTTAATCCTTGCAATGAAAGATAGTTACTATCCGATGACAAAGGCTATCTACGCGCTTTTTCTTGAGCAAGGCTCGGGCGAATTTGTTGCTAGTGCACTTGGCGTCATTGCTATGATGATTCTTAGTGGCTGCATTCTTGGAGCGTCGCTTATTTTGGGCAAAAAGATGGGTGAGCTTTTCAGATCATAGGCTTCCACCTACTGGTGATTTTTCGCCTTTAAGAAAAAAGACGTGCTACTCATTTTGTGATCCTTATCTCTTGAAACTGGTAGCTTACTTGACCGCCTAGTTCCGTAGCCAAAGTAGCCTGTAGGATATAGACCAAAAACTCAGATTGATCCGCCTTTTCGTAGCAGCCGTATGGCTCATACCGATCCCCTGCGGCAAGATCTTCCGAGAAAAAAGGTTCTACTAAATCTTTAAAGCCTGCATAAAAGTATTCACTTTGAAGGTGTGAATGAATCGAATCTGGTTCACATGAAACAGCTGAAACTTGAAAACCACTTAAGCACGAAGCTTCTTCTGGTTTGTGAGCTAAGTTTTGTGCCAAGCATTCACCTAAGACGTCCAACCTAAGCGATTGAGCCAACTGAGTTTGGTTATAAGCTTGTAGTGGGTCGTCCGAATCTAAAAGGTCCTCACCCAATACAGGGTTAAAGCTGTCTTGATTACCGACAGCCTCCTCTTGTGAAATCTCTTCTTGCCCAGCTGAAGTCGACTCCTCGGCCTTGCAAGAAACGAGCGTTTGCAGGGTGAAAAATGAAAGTATCGCCCAGAATAAAAAACGAGTGCATTGTTCTGCTTTTATAGACATGGGTTACTCCCTTATTATTCTAGCTTTAGCGCTTGTGGCTCTTAAGAGATCTATCGGACCGTTTAAGCAGGGAAACGCAAGAAAACCAATTTCCGCAATGATATTGATAACAAACACCGTAGAGTTTATTCATAGCCCCAAACGCCTTGCCGGCAAAAAAGCAAAGATCTTTTAAAACAGGAACTCATAAACCCAGTAAAACCGGCATGATAAAAAACAACCTCAGATAGCTATTCCGCAAATCCGATAAGATACACAAGACAAAACAACTGAGGACACATTATGCCTAGCAAAAGCTACTCCATATCTCGTTACAAGCGAATCCCGCTTTTGATCCTATCGGGGACCTTAAGTTTGTTAACTATTAGCTGCTCTGGAACGTTTACTTCTGGAGGCCCATCAAACAGCCCTGAGTTTGCTAGCGGCCTGACGCCTACGGTAAGTGCACCAGGTACAGCTATAGAAACTTTTTCAGATGAAACCCTAAATCCATTTATAGACCCAAACACAGGCACGACCGTTATTCCCGGTACTCCCCCTATAGAGAACCCCAACCCGGTCGTTACTACCACGCCGACAGAAAACACGGTTCCCACAGACACGCCTGTAGTCACTACAACCCCTGGCGAGGGAAACACGCCTACCGCTGCAAGCCCTGTGGCAGCGCCTACACAGTGCAACACCCAGGCTGACATCGACCAGTATTTACTCGCTAGGTCCCAAGAGAGTTCTGGTGAATTCGCTGCACCTTGTAGTGGGAATTTTTTCTACCTGTCGCAGCTGATTGATGGCAGTTTTGGTTGCGTCGCAGCAATGCCTTACAACATTGCTGGCAATGACTCATCAAGCGCCTTTTTGACAGGGAACGGCATCAGCCTTGATCTGGGTACTCCTAGCCGTTTCATAGGCCTTCGTGCTGGCAACAAGTATATAAGCGGGCGTGCCGTAAGAAAAAGTTCAACGACCGGACGCTGCACCATGACAACTGTTACAGCTATCGTGGTCGACGGTGAGTCGCAGGCTGACCTAGACAAGCAAGTCAATGAGTTCACGGCTCTAAGCTTGGTAGAAAGATTACGCCTTGCTTTTAGTGAGCTTTAAAAAAATTAAAACTATAAAAACCTAGCTATCGATCAGGCCACAAACCTGGTCGATTTCTTCTTTTGCTACATGAGCATGCGGAGAAAGACGAAGACCGCTTGGCTTAAGGCTACAGTTTATATTCTGGCTAACTAACTTTTCAAATGCAGCTTCTGTTGCACTTCGTCCACTTTTATGTTGAATGGTAAGTCCGCCGTTACCTTGTTCTACTATTTGAGAGCCGTAGATTTTCCACGGACCAGCCAAAAGTCGTTCTTTCATTTGTGTCTTCTGAAGAATAATTTGCTGCCAAACAGAATCTAACCCAACACTTGTTAAAGCCCCAGCTCCAGCCCCCATGGCCACCATCATCAAAAAAGGAACTGCACCTGGAGAAAAAGCATCGGCATCTTCTCGCGCCGCCAAAGATAGATCCATCGTTTCCTGGGGTTTTCCATAAGTGTTACCACCCTCAAAAAAAGGCTTCAGTTTTTTCGACCTTTCAGACACAAACACTAAAAGCCCTGCACCAAGTGGTGCGCAAAGCCATTTGTGAGAACCAGTACACACAAGGTCGACGCCCTGCATGTTTTCAAGGTCCATTGTTTTAGCACCAATCCCTTGAATAGCATCAACTACCAACCAAGCTCCTACGCGCTTACAAGCTTCACCAAGCATTTTTAAATCGGTTTCTGCCCCTGTTTGACTCTGCACCCAAGAAACAGTTACCACTTTAGTATTCTGGTCAATTTGCTCGCATAACTTTTCTGTTTTCAGTGATCCGTCTTCTTCCCATTTTACCGCGCGATGTTTTAGGCCTCGAGTCTTGCAGAAACGATGCCACACATATGCGTTCGACGAATACTCGTTGTCCCAGGTCACAAGGTTTCCTTGGTCCATTGACGGAAGCGACCAAGCGGCTAGATTGATGGAGGAGGCGCAGTTCAGGGTCGGACAGATTTGCGTCGAACAAACACCTGTAAAAAGTTGAGAAAGCTGTTCTCTAGATTTTTGATAGGATTCCAAGCGGCTTTCAAAGCCAAAAAAACCGTTTTGCAGCTCCTTGGTAGCATAGGATTTAACGGCGCTGATAACTTGATCTAGTCCAGGAGCTATACCAGCAGAGTTCCAAAATTTCTTGTTTTCATCTGCCAACGAAAGCGAATACAGCTTTTTCAGTTCCGGTAGGTTCGATTTTTTTTGCATTAAATTCACACCTTTTCTGTACTTTTTCTCTATTTTTTTAAGTTTTCTGTGTTTGGGTCTTCTTTGTTTTTCGCACGAACTTCTCTTTATCCATAGCCTCTAACGGGTGAAAACTATGATCAAACCACATCCAGATAGCCATACAGTATGGCATGGATACCAGGCCTAGCACTAAAGATACAAGGCTTGAGATAGTTAAGACCCACTCTAGAGCAACACCTGGAAACCAGATAAGGAAAACAGCTCCTATCCCCAAGCCAGAAAAAGCAATCAATGGAAAACAAACCATCCAAGAAGCACCTGTAAAATACCCAGGCTCACGCTCATACAAATACTGACAGTTTTCACACCCAAGCCGAAAGCTTGGGAAAGGTGGTTTTTTTAACAAAGGAGAAACACCGCAATGCAGACATTTGAGCTTAACGATATTTTTCCAATTTAATTTTCGGTTATTGCCCACTATAGTCAAAGCGTACTTGCATTACGCCAGAAGTCAACTTACTTGGTGGGTTTCTTCGGTGAGCGCTTTTCAGTACGCGCTGGATACACTGATCTAAGGATTTATTCGGCCTTGACCGGCCTGAGCTAGTAAGGGAAGCACCACCGCCTGGCCCAGCTCTAAACTGATAAAGGTAGTTAGACCACTTTGTCCCTCGGACAATCCCCGAAGTTCTTTTGATGTTACTTTCATAGCACTGTTGCAACGAGCCAGTCTGCCCCCCCAAAGAAGACAAAAGAGGGTTAACGTATTCACTGTTTCGTGGGATGGCCACATTGTAGCGTACGCCAATTTGGTAGTTAACAGTTTTTGATGTTGGCGGTGGAGGCGAGACGTAACGCGCAGGACGTCCAGGTGTTTTTTTCACAACACGAGAGACGATATCAAAATGGGGAGGACTAGGGGCGACACCCGTATTGCTGCGATAAGATGCCTTTTCAGAAGAGTGGTACTCGACAATTTCAGATCGATCCCATGCATCTGCATCGAAAGAATTTAAGTCTTCTTGGTATGCATCTACGTATTTTCTTTTTAACTTTCCACGTGGTACCTGTAAGCCCGCCAAACGTGCTGGTACTGCAGACTGGTAAACTTTTGGCCAGTTGTGGCTGTTTTTTACTAAGCCTCGTTTAAAAGGCAAAACTACAGCCTTCACCCTAGAATTCTTTGTGCCGACTAAACTTATAATCCCAAGTTTCTGCACAGAGTTTTTAGCCAAACTGACTTGCCAGTTCATGTTAACACCAAGCCTTTTGTCGTTCTTGGGGTCTAACCACCAAACCTGCTTTAGGATATAGTCTCCTGCTGGCATTGAATAGACAGGCGGCGTAGAGTAGCGCGACTTCACAGCGCCAAGATTTGCTGGAACCTGAAGCCTTTTGGCCGAAACAAAACATTTTTTATAGCTGTTCTTACTCTTCACAATTTTTTTCATCGAGCACGGGTGAAAATCTAAAAAAACCTTCCCCGACTTAACTCTATCTTGAAGTACAGGTGAGTTTACGATAACTGCAACTCCACTGCCTTGCCCTGAGATATCTTGAGGCGAAACAGGTGCTGCTCGCAGACTTTGCGTCCCCACCCCTAGGCCGATAAGTAAAGAGGCAAGCGTCGAAAGGCATAAAGGTAAGGTACTGTTTTTCATTGGCTTTTCCCTATAAAACCGTTTCTGCTAAACAACCACAAAGTAGCGTTTTCATTTGAAGTGTTAAAAAGGTGCGATATTGCTGCACATTTACGTTCAAAATTGGGGCGTTTCATCGTAAACTCTCGCTGCGCGCGAGAGGCCTACAGCCCCGCCATGTAACCCCTAAGGAGCACCATCGTATGGCCACTTCATCTTCTCGGTACTCATTGCCACAAAATGAACCCATATATTCTTATGAACCTGGCAGCAAAGAAAAAGCTGAAGTAAAACAGGCATATGCAGAGTTTAAAGAAGGCCCAAAACCTATTTATATGCGCCTTGGGTCGACCCTTGTTGGTCCATCTGAACGGAATTCAGAAGCATCCTACTGCCCACACGACCATGCAAAAAAGTCCTGTGAATACCCTTTAGCAACAGAAAATGACGTACAACAAGCAATCGACAGTGCCCTGAAAGCACAAACAAGCTGGTCGAAGCTGTCGTGGCAGGACCGGGCAGCTGTTTTTTTGAAAGCAGCTGATTTAATGTGTGGGAAATACCGTGCACGCGTAAACGCAGCAACCATGTTTGGTCAAAGCAAAACTGTGTTTCAATCTGAGATTGACGCCGTCTGTGAACTTGCCGACTTTTACCGGTTTAACAGCCACTTTGCTGGAGAGGTTTCTGACACGCAGCCGCTTTCGCCCTCAGGCATGTGGAATAGCAGCGTACCTCGCGGGCTCGAAGGTTTTGTTTACGCCATTGGTCCATTTAACTTTACTTCTATTGCGATCAACCTTGCTGCAGCTCCTGCGCTCATGGGATGTTCGGTCCTTTGGAAACCTGCCTCTACCTCTTTGTTAGGGGCGGAAGTATGCCTTGAGATACTCGAGGAAGCTGGCCTACCACCAGGGGTTATAAACCTTGTCACCGGCGACGCAAAACTTATCAGCAGTGTGGCACTGGCTAGCCCGGACTTAGCCGGTATTCATTTCACCGGAAGCACTGGAACTTTTCAACACCTTTGGAAGGAAGTAGGTAGCCGAATTTCTGACTACAAAACCTACCCAAGGCTAGTCGGTGAAACAGGTGGCAAAGACTTTATCTTTGCCCATCCAAAATGTGATGTGTCAGCCTTAAAGACAGCTATGGTTCGCGGAGCATTTGAATACCAGGGACAAAAATGTTCGGCTGCCTCCAGGGCTTATGTACCCAAAAGCATCTGGCCAAAACTCAAACCATTGCTTAAAGCTCAGATTGATAGCCTTGAAATGGGGTCGCCCGAAGACTTCAAAAATTTTATGGCTGCTGTGATTGATAGAAAAGCTTTCGGCCGCATTGCAGGCTATATCGATCACGCTAAAAATGCGGACGACGCAGAAATCGTAAGCGGGGGCGAATATGACGATAAGCTTGGGTATTTCATCAAACCAACTTTGATTGAAACCTCCAACCCCAAATTCAAATCCATGGTAGAAGAAATCTTTGGCCCTGTTCTTACGGTCTATGTCTACGACGATGCCAAGCTAGAAGAAACCTTAGAGGTTTGTGATCAATCAAGTCCTTATGCACTTACAGGTGCTATTTTTGCCAAAGATCGTTTGGACATTGTGCATATGACTGAAAAGCTGCGTTATGCAGCCGGGAACTTTTATATAAACGATAAACCCACAGGAGCAGTGGTTGGCCAGCAGCCGTTTGGCGGAGCCAGAGCATCTGGTACAAACGACAAAGCTGGAAGTATTTGGAACCTGCTGCGCTGGACCTCGATGCGCACGGTCAAAGAAACCTTTGCACCACCACACGACCACCCGTACCCACATATGCAAGAATCTTAACCCCCAAAAACCAACACTTTAAGGAGAAACCATGGGCGTATTAGTAGGAAGAAAAGCACCGGAATTTAAAGCAACAGCTGTAATTGGAGGCGACTTCAAAGAAGTAAGCTTGGCAGACTACAAAGGTAAGAATGTACTTTTGTTTTTCTACCCTCTCGACTTTACCTTTGTTTGCCCCACAGAAATGCATGCTTTCCAAGAAAAATATGAAGACTTCAAAAAACTTGGAACAGAAGTTATCGGTGTGAGCATTGACAGCCAGTTTTCACATTTAGCTTGGCTCAAAACACCTAAGACAAACGGCGGCATCGAAGGCGTTAGCTACCCAATTGTAGCTGACCTCAACAAAACCATCTCGCGTGACTATGACGTCTTGGTTCCTGGAGCTGGCATTGCATTTAGAGGTGCGTTCTTAATCGATAAAGAGGGCATTGTAAGGCATCAAACTGTAAACGACCTTCCTCTTGGACGAAACATAGACGAATTCCTTCGCGTAATCGAAGCTTGGCAATTCCACGAAGAACATGGCGAAGTATGCCCGGCAAACTGGAAAAAAGGTGAGAAGTCTATGAAGCCAGATCAGAGCGGACTAAAGTCTTACTTTGGTGGCTAAGCAAACTATCTAAAAGCAAAGCTTCTAAAGCCAGCTAACTAAAATACAATCCCCCCTTGAACTCATCACAGTTCAAGGGGGCTTTTTTTTGTAGGTGAGGTTGACACAAAAAACTAAAGATACCTTTAAAAACAGGGTAAACATCTGTTTTTAAAGCAAAAATATCACCCGATAATTTTGGCTACTTCCCGTCAAGCGTTTCATAATAAAGAGGTCGAAGGAGGCTACTTGGATAGATGCAGACTGAGCCTCCAACGCATTGAACCTAAGGAAAAGGGAGATTTTTATGATTAAAAACATTTTAGCAAGTTTGGCATTTCCAGTAGCTGTAGCTACAACAGTGGTGTTGGCTCCAGCAGCTATTGCCAGCAACATTTCGGTCGGGCCGTCTGTGGGTATTTCCAACTACAGTCTTTCGGTCGGAGGAACCGGAGTGTTTCAAGTAACGCCAAAAATAGACGTAGCTGGAACCCTTGACTACTCACCGATCGACAAAGTGTTTTCTGTTCTTTCAGTTTCGGCACACGGCCACTACAACTTTCAAGTAGGACAAAAAACCAAGGTTTACCCTCTGGCAGGCCTGTCTTACCACCGCCTTTCGGTTAAATCCGACTACTTAGGACTTAATATGGGCGTTGGCGGTGTAGGGCTAGATATTGGCGGAGGCCTAAACTACGACTTAAACAAGAAACTGAGCATCTTAACCGAAGTAAAAGCTTCTATCGGTACAATTAGAAGCGCAAACCTCAAAGTTGGTGCTTTGTTCAAGCTGTAGGGCCGTCTTTAGTCCTAGTGAAAGCAGCTTCTAGGCGAAGCTGCTTTTTTTTCTCCGGTACTTGCCAACAAGGTCAACAAAGAAAACGCCAGGCGCCTGTCTAACAGCATCTTCAGTCTTCTTTATTCAATGCTATAATTGAAAGATGAACAACAACCTAAAATCCAAACTAGCCTTCACAGTGTTTTTCTTATCTAGCATTCTTTGGGGAAACAGCGGCCTACATAAAATTTCCTTAGAAAGATGCAGCGGCTCAGATCGGCTTTGGCCTGACTTGTTTGACAGCCCTCCGTTTCGGGAAGGCGAAATCCACAGCTTTTCCGGCCTTCACTTTAACGTATTTGTATCGATGATCTCTAACAGCAGCTCCGCTTTAGTTCCTAGCCCCATTCAATGGGACAAAAGGTATTTGAGAGGTATGCTGCTTCAAGTCAGTAAAAAAACCAGAGAGTATCTTCTGGGGGTAACAGCTTTAGGTGAAAAAGTGTATTTTAGAATAGCGGGTAGCGCTGATGACCCCGTCTTGAGAGTACAAGTAATCAAACCGACCGCCGAAATCAAAGGGTTTTTCTTTGATGCAAAAAGTCATTTACCAAGGCTCACCCAGCTAGCAGAGAAAAATCTCAAACTAAACACGATGACTGCTCTTACAAAAGAAATAACACGCGATTGGTCTGAAAAACTTGCTGTTTTTCAGATCGAGGGTTCAGGCAAAAAAAATGACACTGAATTCCTCCTAAACAAGGATGCAGATAAATCCTTCCAGAGCCTAGTCAATGCCTACCAATATGCCCTTAGGGTAAATCCGCCCTATTCGATAGACCATCTGGAAGAAATCAATAGCCTGGTTCTTGGCGACAATGCTCTAAAAGATGCAAGAGTAGGAAAGGTCCGGCGAATCGCACAGAAAGGACACATACTTCTAGTAAACACACCAACCGACATACAAGTTGGCCAGGGAGCAAAAAGCAAATACTTAGAAATCAATGAAGCCATGCTCTACGATGAAGATGTTCCTGATGCCACAAAACATGTGCTCGATCGAATAAACAACCTTGCTAACCCAAAACTGACAGACATTCTTATGGTCTATAGAGACCTTATGCTGATTCACCCGTTCCGATATGGCGACAGCAGAACCATCCGCGCTCTGATGGCAGCCATGCTATTAAAAAACGGCTACAAGCCACTTGTAAAAGGCAGGTTCAAAGGTTTTTTTATCTACAATACCCCAGAGGAGTATCTCTTCGAAATTCTATCCAAAAACTTGGCTACTTGGAATCCATAGCAATATAACGATCAGAGTGCGCTTTTTTGCGCCAATCTAGAAGTCTCTTCGCACATACCGGCAACTAATAGACGTTCAGAAGTGTTAAAACTTACTAGTTCATCATGATGAGGCTAGACTCAAAATAATTTTCTGACCTTAAGATTCCGCCCGCCATAGATACATTATTGAATTTCCCGTAAAGCATTCTGCCGTCTGCAAAACTCGTTAAAATCATACCCATAAAAGTATCCGCCGAAGCTAGCATAGAATGTTTTTATTTTAAAACGAGTTGAAACCGAGATTAAGAAGAGTTTCAAACATACAAGTACTACGCTAAACACTTAATACTATACAATAAATTAGCTGGCTACCAACCCGGGGAAATAAAGTCAAAAAAACGGGGTCAAGCAATGTTTACACGCTGAGAGTCAATTGGCACTAGCAATAGCTAAGCATCTTTTAGTGTCAAAACCGGGATAAAAGTAAACAGCATCAAAATCTTCTACATACCCGCGATAGAGAGTAAACACACTCTTCAACTTTTCCTCGGACCAATACGACCTACTATTTACCATATCCTCGTTAAAGTAATCTTCAAAAGAGTGTGTTCCAAGCCCAAGTGAATCTCGCAAGGCTCTAGCTGCACGTAGTTTTTTAAGAACCAACATGAGCACCCTACCCAAAACCCGAACATCGGCATCAGCTAGATGACCAGTATACCCTATTGCCCGCAGCGTCCCACTACCGGAATGCCAACCTATATCACTTTGACTGGGTACTAAATTTTTCACACGAAGCATCTCGTCGACCTTTGGGTATTTACCAGAAACGGTGCATCCAAATATTTTCAGCAAAACCTCTTTATAGACGTCAGTTGTTCCATCCACTGCAAGTTTTGCAAAAAAGTGCCTAGCCATTACCTTCGCCATAACAAAAGACAAGTGTGTATTAGGGCGAAAAAACGCCTCAGATTCTTCAGCCAAGTAAGGGAAAAGTGGGAAATCTAATGGCTTTTTCAGCTTTCTGTACCTTGTTTTACCGCTAGCAGCCGCCAAAAAACCTTTAAAATTTGGCTCAAAGACATTTCTTCTCAGCGGATCTCTGTTATATGATTTTAGCCAATGACCGCCACCGACCGTTCCATAAGTAGCCCAGACTGGCCTAAGGTCTTTTCCATGACAAGATGAATCAGAGCAGCCAGAGACCTGATCCAGATTTTTCAAATCATCTGTTAAAAAATAAGCTCTAGAAGGTCCACCCAGCGGGAAAGACAAAACTTCTACCCCCTTGGAATCTCCAGTAAAAGCAAAAAGAAGATCTCCTTGCGGTTTAAAAAATACTACGCGCGGCTCGAGAGGGCTAGCATCTTGAGTGCTGTCAGAGGAGTGGAGCAAAGTATAGCTATAAGCTAAAGATGGGTCCAATTTATCTAAAATACACTCTACAAAATCACCTCGTTTCAAGGCGACGCATTTTTGATGATGATGTAGCAGTGAAGAAAGATCGGTTACAGATTGAGATGAATTTAATAGATTATTTTTCCCACGTGGCTTGCAACTAAAAAGAATCATCAAACAAACAAAATAAAGCGTAGAATTGAGAAAAACCACAAAAAAACCTCTTCCTAGAGCCTAACGTTCGTAGAATTTATATGAGCCATATTTCACCACTTTAGCAGCATCGAGTTCTAACAATAGGTCTCTTAAGCTCGTACTGCCATAATCGTGGGTCTCACACTTGTCAGGAGCAAACCTAAAGTAACATACTCTAAGCGGGACAAAGTAGCCTACAACCAAAATAATAAGTAAAAACAAAACAGCCTTGTTCATCATAACTACAAGCCTCTCGCCCTAAGCCTCAATAGCAATATAACGATCAGAGTGCGCTTTTTTGCGCCAAACAAAATACCACCATAGAAATGCGCTTCTATCTTGATAAGAAAGACTTGGTACACCTACTGCGCTGTGTCCACTGCTAAGTTCACTGGTCATCTCTGGTGATAAAACCACTGTTTTAGCGTCAATCAAAACCGAGTTTTTGACGTAAAAAATCCGGTATTTTTCTTGGTCATTTTCAACAAACTGTGAAAAAAGCACCCCTTGAAATTCAAAAAGATCTTTAAGACGCATAGGCATCACCTGCGACCGCAAGAACCTGCGAAAAGAACCAAGTTTTGGACTAAAAATCTCAAAAAAGCGAGAAAAAGCATTGGGCTTTACCCGCGTAAGCACGCCTTGCAGGGTTCTTAAAAAAGCATCACCAAATTTAGCGGGGATAAAGATAGAACGCCTGTTATGCTTAATCTTTAAAGTATCCAGGGCCTTGGTCATAAACTCCATAAGTATACTGCGATCATGGACCGGGCCAAATGCAGCAAAGGTTTCTTCATCTACTTCATCACAGCTTATCTGTATAGAAGACCCATCCCGCTTTAGGCGAAGAGCCATGATCTCCCGCGAGAACATTTTGCGGCCGTCCATTGTTGACTTGTGCACATTCAAATAAGCAGCGTTGCCTGCTAAAGCTGATACGAAATCAGTATGCGGCACTGTTTCGAGCTCACAAGATTTATAAAGCTTCCTAGCAAACTCTTTAGGGATTGGATCCATAGCTCTGATTTTTAGACCTATTTGCTTCATATCCATACAAGCAAGCGATATAAGCGGCTTACCTTTTTTTCCTAGCAAACGAAGCTCGCCGCAGCCCTTGGGTAGCTTTTCGATTTGCTCGCGCGTAAGTTGCCAGCCCATTCTCTCTAAAAGAGCATAGTCGCCCTTAAGCTCCACAAGGTCTCTATAGGTTTTTACTTTTCTTTTATGAAGCTCTTCTTTTTCACGTAAAAAAAGCAGCTTGGTCATTTGCGCATCTTCTTGGGCCCTATGAAAACCATCGCCAGGAAGCTTTAGGTATTCCACTAGGCCTTTTAAGGATTTTCGCGGGCAATTTGGGTAAACCTTTTCTGCAATTTGATGGGTGCAGACATAAAAGTTAGGTAGCGGGACCTTTAAAAGCTGCTGGTGCGAGTAGCGCAAAAACTGCAGGTCTGCCGTCGCATTATGGCTAACTAAAACCCCGTCCCCGACAAACTTCATAAAGCCTTCGAACACCTCTTCGATGTAGGGGGCGTCTTTTAACATTCCAGAGTGAATACCCGTGATCTTACGAACAATGGGCGGTATCCGCATCTTGGGGTTTACTAAAGTATAGTAGGAGTCGACCGTTATGCCTCTTCGCACTTTGAATGCAGCAATCTCTGTGATGCCGTTGCGCTCGGGGTTACCGCCGGTCGTCTCTAGGTCGTAAAGGATATAGGTCAAATCATCGAGGTTTTTATCGAGCAACTCGAAATCTTCGGCCGTCATGGCTGGGGGGACCCAGCGAGGTGACTTTTTTCGTCTTTTTTTACCCTGGGTTTTACCTTGAGCCTTGCCCTGAGATCTACCCTGATGTTTGCCGGGGGCTTTAAAAGAGGGTTTAGTCGCAGCAGAGCTAGGTTTTTCTTTTTTTGTTTGCTCATTTGTAGTCGGAGGAAGACTCATGTATCACCACCAGAAGTTGAATTCGATTTAAAGACAATCAAGCTACAATCATCCGGATGGTGTGACTGAACCTTAGGGTTATGCATATGCTCCAAAGCGCTTTGCACTAGAGCATCTGTATTTTTAGAAAGATCACCAGAAAGAAACGCGTCGATCATTTCATCTGAGTGTATGTTGTCACTCAAACCATCCGAACAAATCAAGACTTTGTCTCGCGGTGATAAACATAATGGAACCGTGTATTCGACGCTTAGATCCTTGAACCCAACTAAGTTGGAGACCAGGTGGAAGTTATGGTTATCTTTAGCCTGGCTTTCAGAATAAAGACCACTTGCCAAGGCATAGCCTACGGGAGATTGCATTGTTGTCTTCTTTTTAATTTTGCCTTTTCCGCCAAAGACAAAACCAGGAGAATCTCCCACAGAAACAAGCCTAACCATGCCATGTTCAATCACGCCACAAACAAAGGTCGTCGCCGACCCCATCCCGGACGAGAGGATTTGTGAATTACCTAGCTCAACTGCATCTAAAATCGCGCTACGAACACTGCCACTTTTAGGGTCCCACTGATCCAAAGACTTTCTGAGTGACTCGATCAAAATCTTTGAAGCTTTTTCGCCACCGTAATAACCACCTGCACCATCAGCTACTGCCATCACCACTGTGCCGTCACTGAGCTCAAAAACCGCGCACGAATCTTCATTCGGCGTATCTTTATCAGGAGCGCTTTGGGTATAAATTGCTACCGTACCCTGAGAGAGTTCTACAGACACTGCCTCTGACAACTCTGACTGATAAAATGTCTGCGATAAAATTGTCAAAGCGGAAACCTGCTATTTTCCCAGGTTATTTTTTCCAACCATTCGACCAGCTCTGCGCCATTCTTAAACCGCTTACGAATAAGAGAGCGCTTTAAACCACAACAAATAGACTTTACCTCTTTGGGCATTTTTCCATAAAAGGATGCACCACCGATGGAGTCGTAAAATATTTTAATAAGATTGCAGACATCATCTAAAATAACTTCTTTTGCAGACGCTTTCCAAACGTATGGATCCAGTAGCTTAACCCGCAAGCCGACGCCTTCACGTGCCACAATAAGATTATCTGCATGGATATCACCATGGTATTCACCCAGCTTATGAATAGGCCGCAAGGCTTTGGCCATGGCATGCAAAAGCTGAAGAGCTTCGAACAGCCGAAGTCTTTGACCTGGCTGAGCTATAAAGAACTCGCTAAGGACCTCGCCCTCTAAAAAATCAGAGACGAGAAAGGTTACTTGCTGCCCGCGAAACCGAATGGTCTCCTGGGTTAGGTACCGGACCATACTATCGCAGCTTCTGAGCTTATGTAGTTTTTGCGCAAAAACCGTTGCTGGCTTGTTTTTTGTGTTTCGATGCGGAAAGAAGAACTTACCCACACTTTCGATCCCCGTCTGGGTTTCCCGAAGCATGTAGACCTCTGACTCCCAGCCTTCACCAATCTTGGTCACGACCTCGTACTTGCCTCCAGCCAGGCTTCTGCCCGACCGAAAGTCGAACGACTCTAAGCGCTGAGCAGCGCGTACTTTGGTTCTCGGAGATTTAATTAGAGGCACTTTTACTTAACCAGCTAAAATACTTGAAAATTATCAAAACTTCCCTAAGGTTTTAACTTATTTAGACCTGTTTGGTCCACGTGTTTCTCACAAGAAAACCCGCCCGCCATGGCTGACCTTGCCTACCAGGGCAACCATGGTAGACTTCGCGGACACGAATCCGCGTGCAAGCAGGAGAAATCATGAGCGAAGCCATTCAAAGCCAGATCAAAGAACAGGTCTCAAACACACCGATTTTCTTATATATGAAAGGGACCCCAGAGGCACCAGCCTGTGGATTTTCCCATGAGGTCGTACACACGCTCCAGCAGCACAATGCTCAGTTTGGCAGCTTTAACGTTTTGGAAAACTGGGACATCCGCGAAGGGATCAAGACATTTGCAAACTGGCCTTTTATTCCGCAGCTGTACGTAAATGGAAAGTTTGTCGGCGGCAGAGACATCATTATGGATCTACAAAAAAAAGGTGAGCTTGAATCTTTACTATCCGTATAGACGATCTAGACACCTATAACCATAAAGGAGCCAGCCCTATGGATTCAAAAACTAAGCACAAATTGAACACAAACTGGAATCAGGAAACCAAATGGATACACGCAGGGTGTGAGCCGGAAAAAACAACCGGTGCTGTCGTTCCTCCGATATCTGTAAGCTCGACCTATGCGCAATCAGCTCCTGGCGTGCACACAGGCTATGAATATGCCCGCAGTGAAAACCCAACCAGAGAAGCCGTGGAAGCAGGACTTGCAGCTTTGGAAAATGCAAAGTTTGGCTTGGCGTTTTCTTCTGGCTTAGCCGCAGAGCAAGCCATTGCCCAGCAGTTTACACCTGGCAGCCGCGTCTTGGTATGTGACGATGTTTATGGCGGAACAGGCAGGATGTTTCGCAAGTTTTTTGCGCCCCATGGCATCGAGTTTTCATTTGTAAACATGTCTGAGCCTAGCTTTTTTACTGAGCATCAAAATGAAAAGAACGTAAGCGCTATTTGGGTAGAGACCCCAACAAACCCAACTATGAAAATGGTTGATATTGAAAAAGCTGCCCAGCTCGCAAAAAAAATCGGCGCCACCTTGATCGTTGACAACACCTTTTGCTCGCCTTATTTTCAGAACCCTCTTGCGTTGGGTGCAGACATTGTCCTACACAGCGCAACAAAATACATTGGTGGCCACTCTGATTTAGTCGCCGGCGTTGTAATGACCAACAACCAAGAGCTATACGACAAGATTAAGTTTGTTCAGTTTGCGATTGGGGCCATGCTAAACCCCTTTGATTGTTTCTTAATACACAGAAGCATCAAAACCCTAAGTGTTCGCATGCAGAAACATAGTGAAAACGCTGTGAAAGTAGCAAACTTTTTAGCAGAACACCCCAAAGTAGAAACTCTCTACTTCCCTTGGCATCAAAAATCTCCTTTTTATGAACTAGCTAAAAAGCAAACACGTGGCCCATCTGGGATGATGAGCATTCGGCTTAAAGGGGCGATGAGCGACTCAACAAAGTTCCTACAAAACCTCAAGGTCTTCACGCTAGCAGAAAGCTTAGGCGGAGTTGAATCGCTTGTGAACCACCCGGAAAAGATGACTCACGCAAGCGTTCCAGAACAGCTACGCAAAGAGCTGGGCATAGACTCTCAATTGATCCGACTTTCTGTAGGCATTGAAAACGCAGACGACCTTATAGACGACCTTAAACACGCACTGTCGGCCTAACACCTAGCTAAATAGTATTGCTTATGCCAGCGCCCTCGAGCAAAAAAAGCTCAAGGGCCTGAGCATC
>JALZUO010000079.1 GCA_023301565.1 Oligoflexales bacterium | reverse complement strand
GTCAGAATAGTAGTGGCACAACACCCTGAAAAAGGCACTGCGACTTGCAGCACCTGAATTGAAGGACGAACCTAAATGTATTCTGATAAGAATTAAGCGTGTAAAAAAACATCGAAAACTGGCTACCGCTCACGAGACGTCGTTGCAAAAAAGAAGCTATTCATCAACTTCTTGACATACATATAGAGATGAAAGGTCGTCAAACACTTCGCCAATACCATCATCTGTAAATTGTGAAACACCATCACAGGTGAACCCAGGAACAACTGCAATATAGGCAGTTTGAGTTTTTGCATCGCAGACAACAATGCTATCTAAAACGCAAGTTTCTCCCCTCCCGGTCCAATACCTGTCGCCTTCATTTTCATCAATAATAAAGGGCGTGTTAAAAACCTTACTTCTCCAACCATCAGGGAATTGAATTTTTTCAAAAAAACGTTTGGTGTCACTAATGCACTGTGTGCTAAGCGTTGCACGGCAACTACATCCAGAGCAGCTTCTACCAGTTATCTCCGTAAGGGGTTTTTCTTCCAGAATACGGATACGTTTGATCTGGTTGATGATCGCCTCGAATTCAACATTCACGACAGTCCTACGCGTATGTTCCCAAGCCTTTGGAATAGCTAACGTCGCAAAAATGGACACAATCCCTACGGCAACCATGAGCTCCACGAGAGTAAACCCTGCTGAAGAGTGCTTACGCGATTGATATCTCATACTGTTCAAGTGGCCCCCTACCCTACTGTGACCTCTGTAAATCTTATCGACGCCTTCAGCTGCTTCATGAGAAAATGTTTTTATCTAAATATTATAAGTGGGTTAGAGGGCCTACCTAAGCTCTCGCCACTATAACCCTTATCCCGAAAATTGAATTAAAAAGATGCAAGGCAACAAGCGCAGACTATAAGGTCTTCTTTCTTTGGATGGAACGTAGCTAAGGCAATTTCTCACCATGTGAACGATACCGGATAAACCTTCAGTCAGGCTTAACCATCTCTAAGTCAATTTCTCTAATATAGTCTTCTGCAGACACTTTTTTTTCGTTCACTATTCTTACGCCCGCGTTGACGACAGCAATTAAAAGCTTCTCTGCTCGTTTTTTATTTTTAAAAGCGCCTTCTATATAATTGTCTGCAAGATGTGTCTTTACTTTGTTAAGCGTAAAATACACACCGTGTTTTTTAGCGTGGCCTGCGTACACCTGCTCGCTTTCTACAAATCCTCTTCCAACAAGACCGGCAGCGAGGGCCACATCTTTAGAGATAACTGACTTTTCAGCTATTGTGCGTATATAGTCTCTATCACGGTAAATCAGCGTAGGCAAAAGATCGGCTACCATTTCCTGTACCGGCATTGAATAGTTTGTAACTTCCATCAAGTTATGTTCATCAATGTAACTATCAAACAACTTGGAACCGCTCTCATCTATACTGCCATAGGCAGCATCTCTAAGTGGATGTCTATCATAGTCTTCAAAACTTCTTAGGCTCCACCCATTAGATTCAGCAACCACATTTAAAAACAGTGCATGACCTAGCTCGTGCGTAGTCATTGCAAAGCTAGCTTCTTTATCAAAGTAAAAAAACGGATCTCTGGCAATATGACTGACTGAAACACCTTGCCAACTACCTAGAAAAGCATGATATGAGCTTTCACGATAGAACAAGATCACGCTAAGCTGTTTTGGCCAAGGGGCACTCGGAAAAGACTCAACCACTCTTTCAATGTTTTCGACCGTATATTTAGCAACATCAAAACGTGTCTTGAATTCGCTCTTTTCTCGCCTAAGCTCTCCATCCCCAAACTCTAAATGAACATAAACTTTTTTACCCGCACTCAAAACAGCCTCAACCATATGTGTACAAGGGTTGCTTTTAAACTCAGCTGCATTGACAGAAAATGCCATAAACGCACCGAATAACGCGCAAAAACCAGATGTTTTTAACTTAAACCGCATAATACCTATGGACCTACACTGAAATACTTATATTCATTACCAGTATACTACACACAAACACCTGCAGCACAGAAACATACACAAGAGCCTACAGGGCGCTAGCAAGAATACTTACAGCAACTATACAGCCCGTTTCTGGATGGATCGACAGAAGTTTTCCGGTCACAGTGTTGCGTTGTATGTTTTGCGTCGCAAAGCCTACCTCTATGTTTGACCCCACCTCAAACCGAACCTGGATATCCTCTAAAAGCACCGCACCGCCAAAGGCCTTATAAGATGACTCTTTAGCAGCCCACGCATACTTTGCTAGCTCAGCAGTTTTAAGGGTTTCCGCAAGGGAAGACGCGTCTACGTTTTGAAGTATTTTTTGCTGCAAGCTTTCCGTTTCAAAGCGCCTGTCACCGCACTCTACAAGGTCGACGCCTATAGATCCTGAACCCAAGTAGCCTACTGCAACCCACCCATGCGTATGCGACACACTAACCTTTTGCTGAAGCTTATCTTCCCAAGACCGGTAAGGGCCTAGTGGTTTGTTATGCGGAAGACCCAAAAGTTCTTTTACTAGCCACCGCCCTACTAAGTACTCTCGGACGCGCTTTTCTGACTTCCAAGAACAAACGTCCTGATACTCTACAAAATCGCTAAGCTTCATAGCTGCAAACCCATCCAGCTTAACCAGGCACACCGTAGCTGAGCATCCGCTCATCTCTGCCTGGCAAAAAAAGGCCTGTATGCCTTGCGCTAAGGTTTTTGGCTTCCAGCCTCCGGCATCGTACACGGGCTAGTCTTTCGCTTTGCCAAAACAAAAAGCGTGGATTTCATCTAAGTGTTTTTTATCTATTTTCTCTTTATTCTGGGGCATAACCCTTTGGTCAATCGGACGCAGATCAGACTCACCTAATCCAGCCCAAAGAATATCTTGAGACTGCAGCCGCAAAAAAGCATCGTTGGTTAAATGTTTTTCTAAGGAGTTAAGAACCGACTCCCGCCCGTAACCAAACTCATTGATCAGCCGACGCAAGTAACCGCCGAGACCCTGCGGGTACTGAAGCACGCCTAACCTAAAGGCCAAAAGGCTTAGGTCTAAAAAATTTGGAAAATAATAAAACGGTAGATTCCAACGCCGGAACTTTTCTAGCTGCACGTTTTGGCTAGGTTTTTGACCTACGGCCTCGCGGATCCAAACATGCCCTACTTTCATGTTCTTTTTTTGTAGCCAGGAAAAATCAGACTTACAGATCTCAATGGCAGACTGGCGGCGCACGACCCCGTCCAAAAGAAACTTCTTATATAGATCCTTATCCAGGTTTCCGTGGATAAGAAGCGTGATACCAGCAAAAATATAGGGGTCTGCCTCAGCATTGTCTCCGATGAATATCAGCTCAGAATGATCTGGAAGGTTTCTGCACAGCTCCAAAATAGCAGTAGTTTTATAGGCTACGTGTTTTTTTAGCTCGCCTGGCCTTCCGCGTACAATGTTGTAAACCTGGTTTTTAAACGTATCGCTTTCCCACTCTAAGCCGTCGATAGAGAACTTGCTGCGAAGAACAGAACGCATTTGAGGTGGAGAAGAGCTGACAAAGTGAAGGCTATCTACGCCGTGTTTGTGAGAAGCTTTACTGGTTTGCTCATTTTCATCTGCTTCACGGCGTACCCCCCGAAAAAACAAAGGTGCGCCGGCTACGCTTGATTTTTGGTGCTCTTTTTCTAGTGCGGTTTTCAGCAGCTTTCGAACGGTTTCAAACTCTGTTTCAAGGTAAGTCTTATCGATGTCAGAAATAATGTGTTTAGAGCTCGCATTCTTTTCTTTACACCACGGCGGGTCCACCACGGTTCGGCGGTCCACAAGGCGTTGGTGGTCGTACTTGGGTCTGGCTAGCTTTAAAACGCTGCTCCAAAACCCAGTTTTTGATGATTCTTCCGTCATGGATTCCTTACCGAATGATCGTATCGATTGCCTTAGCTTTTTGCTCTAGGTAATCTGTAGTTAGGTGAATCCCTCTGGACTCTTTTCTTTTCATGGCACACTGCACAGTAAGCTCTGCAACGAGGCTAAGGTTTCGTACTTCCATGATTTCTGGTGTCAGCTCGTAAAGCCAGTAAAACTCTTCTATCTCTTGCCTTAGCTGGCTAATCCGCCGCTTTGCCCTAAGCAGCCTAGAGTCGCTGCGATGAATTCCGACATAGTTCCACATCATCCTGCGAATCTCATCCCAAGAGTGGTTTGTGACAACCCGCTCTTCTTTCGAAGATACCGTATCGCTTGCATCCCAATTGGGGATTTTTACTTTGGGTTTTTTTGCATCTTTTTTTGAAGCGAAATCTTTGTTTATCTCTCCGACGTGCCGCGCAAAAACCAGGTTTTCTAAAAGACTGTTTGATGCCAGCCTGTTTGCACCGTGCAGCCCGCTGCAAGCTACCTCACCGATTGCACTTAGGTTTTTTACGTTGGTCGCAGCGTTTTTATCGACCACTACCCCGCCACAGCTATAATGTGCTGCCGGAACCACAGGGATTTTCAAAGCAGAAAGATCAATACCTGCCCGCTCGCAAGCTTTTGCAATTGAAGGGAAATGGTCTTTAAACCGATCAAGACCAATTGGCTCTATATCTAGATACACACACGGGTGACCGCTCGACTTTATGGTTTTGTCTATAGCTCTTGAGACAATGTCTCTAGGGGCAAGGTCTGCTTGTGGGTGCACATCTTGCATAAACCGGTTTCCAAGGTGGTCTAAAAGAACGGCTCCTTCGCCACGTACGGCCTCTGAAATTAAAAACGTTTTTAGCTTTGGGCTAAATAAACACGTCGGATGAAACTGCATAAACTCAAGGTTTGCAACCCGGCAACCCGCGCGCCATGCCATGGCAACACCGTCACCGGTGGCAGCTTCGGGGTTAGAGGTAAACTGATAAAGCCTGCCGTGGCCTCCTGTGCATAAAAAGGTTTTAGCTGCGTTTACAGCACAAACCTCATGCGAGTCCATATTGTAAAGGTAAGCACCAAAGCATGCGTTATGCTCAAAGGTCGGCTCGACCTGATCGCTTACTACCAAGTCAATGGCCATATGGTTGTTTAAAAAATCTATGTTTGGGTGATCAAAGGCGCGCTCTAAAAGAACCTCCATGATCGACTGGCCGGTGTGGTCTTTGACGTGTGCGACCCTTCGCTCCGAGTGCCCGCCCTCTAGAGTTAGATGAAGATCTTGCTGTTTTTTGGAAAACGGCACTCCCCACTCGATCAGTTTATGCAGCTCCGCCGGCCCGCGCTCCACCACGAACTCGACGATATCCTTGTGGCACATTCCAGCACCAGCACTAAGAGTATCGTGTACGTGTTTGCTGGAGCTGTCGTTTTTGGGGTCTAATACGGCTGCTACCCCACCTTGGGCCCACCAGCTATTGCTCGCATGTGCAGCTCCTTTGCTTACAATTAGCACACGCATAGAGTCGGCTAAATGAAGCGCTAGGTACAAGCCAGACACACCACAGCCTAATATAAGTGCATCACACTCCCTATGAACAGTTTTCATGATTGATCTCCAGGCTTTGGTGGCTTTATTCTTACGGCTCTCGGGTATATCCTCTCGCAGCTGTCGACTATGCGCCTTTATGAGCGCGAACAAAAGGACCTTTGCATGTTTAAAGACATCACTACCGTTCCCAACCTACTGACTCTTAGCAGGTTAGCCGCTATTCCGTTTCTCATTCTACTATATCCGGCCGCTGAATCCAGCGCCCATCCTGAAGGTATCTTTGGTCTGTCTCTTCTTTGCTCTATCATTTTTGGGGCTGCAGCCATCACCGACTTCTTAGATGGTTACTTAGCCCGCAAATGGGGCCAAGAAAGCGAGCTAGGCGAGATACTAGACCCTGTCTGCGACAAGCTGCTTGTTTGCACGGGACTTGCTCTTTTGGTTTACAGCCGGCAGGCTTCGCTGTTTTTTTTGATTCCGATGATTTTACGCGAGATGTACGTAACAAGCTTGCGGCTTCTTGCTGCTGACAGAGGGTTAAAGCTTCCAGTAATTGAGCTGGCAAAGTACAAGACAACGGCGCAGATTGTGGCGACTACCATGCTCTTATCTTCTTTGAATATAGCTAGCTTAGACTTTGTCGAGGGTGGGAAGTTTGTGCTTCTTGTCGCCTTTATTTTATCTATGTTTACATCATTTCTTTACACCAAAGAGTTTATCAAAGTTGTAGGCTACGAAGAAAACCTCGAAGCGGCCGAATATGGCCAAGACCAACCAGACTCTGATGAAGCCGACTCTGACGACCCCATTGAACCTGATCAAGGAGCTTAGTTAAATATGAGACAGAAAAAAGCCGAGAACAAAAACTGGAACCAAAGAGACATGGACCTTGTCGTCATATGCAACGCACTGATGGACCACCTTTACAATGTACCTGACCTGTTCTTAACCGAGCAAAAAATTGAAAAAAGCACGACGGGTCTTTTAGATGTAGCAGGGCAAAAGTCATTAGATACCAAGCTGTCAAACCGTGGGTTTAAAAAGTCAGTGGAACTTGGTGGCTCTGGCATGAACACCACAAGAGCTGCTGCAAAGCTTGGTGCAAAGTGTGCTTTTATGGGGCTTGTCGGCAGAGACCCGGACGGCTTCGAAGTCAAAGAACGCATAGAAACTGCTGGCATCTCTTCTTGCTTGTACGACTCTGCTGAGACCGCTACCGGCAGATGCACGGTACTTGTCACCCCCGATGGCGAGCGGACGCTGCAGACTTACCTAGGTGCTAGCTCTGAATACGAAACCTTGCACGCACCTATCGAGGAACTTAAATCAAGTAAGGTCTTTTACTTTACTGGCTACCAGCTGATGACCCCAAACCAAGGGCAAACCATCGAGCATTGCCTCAGTGTTGCAAACCAAGAGGGCACGACTGTTGCTCTAGACGTTTCCGACCCATTTGTTGTGCAGGTTTGCGGAGATAAGATTCTTTCGATGCTTCGCCAAAACGTGCAAATATTTTTTGCCAACGACCTGGAAACTACAGCCTTGTTTGGCGACCTGGAGAGCGGCGTAGAGTTTTGCAAGCAATGGGGCATCATGGGCGTATTCAAACGCGGAGCCAAAGGCTCTTTAGTCGCAAACTACCTAGAAGGCTGGCAGCAAGGAACTATTACCCACGAAATCTCTGCTGTAAAAGCCGTAGACACGACTGGTGCAGGGGATACTTTTTCTGCAGGTTTTTTAACTGCTCTCACTAGAGGAAAAGATTTAAAAGCCTGTTTGCAGGCTGGAAGCGAGCTGTCTGCGGACGTAGTCACAAAGATGGGCGTAATTTTAAGCGATGAAGCTTACCAAAAAACGAAAGAGAGCCTACAAGCATGAGTCAAGCAAGTGAGGAAAACTCGGTGGGTACAAGCCACTCTACTGGAAGTAAAACAGAGAACAAAATCCCGTGGTACCAAGATGGAATTGGCTCGTTTGCCTTTTTAATCTTTGTCGTTTTTGTGATTCGAAGCATTGTGGCCAGCCCTTATAAGGTGCCGACCCCTAGCATGGAGCCAACCATTAAAGTAGGTGACAGGCTTCTTGCAAACAAGCTAGCTTTTGACTTACGGCTACCATTTACCAACATCCGCTTGATCAACTGGGGCTCGCCAAAGCGTGGAGACATCATTGTTTTCAGAGAACCTACAGAGCTGCAAGACGACTACGTAAAAAGAGTGATTGCTGTGGCCGGAGATATCGTAGAGTTAAAAGATGAGGTCTTGTATATAA
The DNA here is from genome assembly GCA_023301565.1 of Oligoflexales bacterium. Lineage (GTDB taxonomy): Bacteria > Bdellovibrionota_B > Oligoflexia > Oligoflexales > JALZUQ01 > JALZUO01. Next base: position 4,861 of record JALZUO010000079.1, on the reverse strand, counting down.
ATGGAGACGCTCAAAAGGTTGAGTCTTTCCAAAAAGACCGCAGGGTTTTATCAGATGTAACAGACGACCCTGATCAGAAAGTTCTATACCAAGAAGACCTAACCGGGAAGCTTCACTGGCTCATGTATGGCGCCGCAGGCTCGCACAAAGCCCCGCCTTTTGGGCCCAAGCAAGTACCCAAAGACAGCGTATTTGTGGTTGGAGACAACAGAGACAACTCGACGGACTCAAGGTCGTTTCGCGCCGTGCCGCTGTCGGTCGTCAAAGGAAAGGCAATCTTTGTCCTTTGGTCTTACAATCCAGTCTCGCGCCGCTTTCGCTCGGACAGATTCGGGTACTGGTTAGAATGATGCGTTACGTAAAAGAATACTGGCAAGGTCACTCGAGAGATGGCCTGCTAAAAGACGGTGATGGTTTTCATTTTTATGCAATGACTGCAACTGGCACAATCAAAGAAGCTTTTGAAGTCTACGAGAGCCTAGATGGTGAGGCCATAGCTTCGACACTCCCCGAAATGGTTGACCTCAACTGGAAAAAAGACCTCGGGTATGAAAACGAAGAGCTTTTAGAGGCAGTAGAAGAAGATGAGTTTTCGTTTGTAAAAGATTTGGCCAACGAGCGGTCGAAAAAAACCTAAGAAACCATTCCATATGGTTCGTCGTCCATTTCGTAGTCTTCATGATTGAATTCTTGTGAAGATAAAAAGTTTTTATACCAATGAATGGTTTGATCAATCATCCAGGCGTTTGCGCTAAAGTCAGATGGTGGGATTTGCTCTTCACAGAAGTCGACCAATTGTTGAACCGTAGCCCCAGGATTTTCGCGGACCCACTGCTTTACGTTTTTTTTAAATGTATTGCGGTCGAACATTTTCTCTCTTAAGTCTTTCTTTAGTCCCTTGGCCGATAAGTGCCACAGCAAAGCTTTTACGGTAGTGCCAAACAGCCAACCGAGCCATCCTATTCCTGATCGGCCTGATGCAGCGTATGGTCAAGTAAATTCAGCTGCTTATGGCTAAATATTATCTGTCTGTATTTATTTGGTTTTTAAGCCTTATTAGCAACCAGTGCCTTTGAGCCGCCCTTAAATTGTTGGTTGTCAGGGCCTTTGGCCTACCTTAACCTTTATGGTCTATGATGGAACCAAAAGGCAAAGCCAACGCTTGGCGATGCGAGAGAGAACGGCCTAGGGCCGACAAGGTGAGAACTATGAGCGAAAACCAGAATACAAGCCTGACCCTAGAGTACCTCTGGCAATCGGACAGAGAGTTTGCAGGTAGTTTTTTTGATTTTAAAGCATGCGTTACCTCCTACCTGTCTAGCTCGTTAAAACAAAGAATAGGCGATCATTTAAACAAGCTTGGTGTGGGCCAAACCCCTGTAAACCATGGTGAAATCGAAGAGGGCGCTACCGTAAAAGGTGCTGTGTACATTTCTAAAGGTGCGCGCATAGAGACCGGAGCCTTAGTAATTGGGCCTTGTTTTATAGGTGAAGATGTTGAGGTAAGGCACTCTGCATACATTCGAGGAAACGTCTACGTCGGTAAAGGCGCTGTCGTCGGTCACGCAACAGAGGTAAAGGGCTCAGTCTTTTGTCCTGGAGCTAAAGCAGGCCATTTTGCTTATGTCGGTGATTCTATTTTAGGGCCCAAGGTCAACCTTGGAGCAGGGACCAAATGCGCCAACCTAAAACTAAATAAAAGCTCTGTAAAAATTACTTTGCCCAAAACCCTGCAAGAAAGCTCACAGACTCTGCCTGCACGTATGCAAACAGGCCTGAAAAAACTCGGGGCTTTATTAGCTGAGGGCGCGCAAACAGGCTGCAACTCTGTGTTTTCTCCTGGGAGCATTTTAGGACCCGGTCAATTTGTCCTTCCTTGTGAGCACTTCCACGGAACAAAAGAGTAGAGTTGGCGCATTAAAGCCTGCAAAATAGGCAATATCACGATTTTTTTTTCGCCCAACACCCTATTGGCCAAACGGTCAGTTTTTTTCACTTCATACACATGCGCAAAGCGTTAAAATATTGACACCATTAATGGTATCGAGGTTTCTTTGCGACAGGTCATACAAACTATGACTTTTTGATGAAAAGCTTCGAATTTCGCTTAAGCCAGGGAGGGTATATATGCGAAAGACCCAGAACAAAACAATAGTTGTTTTTCAAAACCAAGGTGTCAATCTTCTTTCAGTAGTATTCACCCTGCTTTTTGCAGTAGCTTTTAGCTCGGTAGCTTCGGCCGGTTTTGCAGGTGATCAAAGTATTTCTCAAACTAGCTCAGCCGAAAGCCTCTGGCAGTCGAGCTACACAGAATCTAATAAAAAACAATTCATCGTAAAGCTAAAAACCCCCGTAGCAAGCCTTGGGATGCTACGAATGGCACTTTTTGCTGGCAACGCCATCGAGCAGGTAAACGAAAAAGCAAACTACATCGTAATAAGTTTGGACGGAAACCTAGAGCAGGTAACAGATCAGCTTTCAGAGGTTTTAGCAAACCCTGAGGTTGAGTATGCAGTTCCAAACCTAAACGTACAGGCGCTAGACCTGTTTCTTGCTGGCGAGCCGAACGACCCAAAATACGGCAAACAATATGCTCTGGAAAAAGTAAATGCAGAAAATGCATGGACACATACAAAGGGCTCGAAAGACATTGTCGTTGCGGTGATCGATTCGGGCGTAGACTACGAGCATGAAGACTTAAAGAGTCAAATCTGGACAAACACAGCTGAAATCGCAGGAAACGACAAAGACGACGACGACAACGGGTTTGTCGATGACGTGCGTGGCTGGGACTTTGATGGTGGCGACAACGACCCGATGGACGAAACCTCTTCTGGGTTCTTCGGCTTTGGCGGAAACCCAGGTCACGGTACCCACTGCGCTGGTATCATCGGTGCAACTGGCGACAATGAAATCGGCATTTCGGGAATGGCACAAAACATCTCGATCATGCCTATTCGCTTCCTAAACAAGCACGGCTCTGGAAACCTAAACAATGCTGTCAAAGCCATTGACTATGCTGTCGAAAACGGAGCACATATAATCTCGGCTAGTTGGGGCGGATCATTCCCTGAGTCTATCTCAACGCCAATTGGCGAAGCGATTGAACGCGCTGAAAAAGCTGGTGTATTGTTTATTGCAGCCGCTGCAAACTCTGGCAAAGACAACGACTCGAACAACTTTTTTCCGACAAACGCACCGTATGAAAACGTGATCTCAGTAGCTGCTACGGGTGAAACAGATAGAAAAGCTGATTTCTCCAACTACGGTATTGAAAAAGTTCACCTTGGAGCGCCGGGCGTAGATATCCTAAGCACTCTTCCTGGAGACGAATACAAAACCCTATCCGGTACTTCGATGGCAGCTCCTCTAGTAGCTGGCATGATTGCCCTACAGTTCAGCCTTACCGACGACAAGGTCCGCCGCGACCCAAACGCAGTCAAAGCTTTGCTACAAAGCACGGGTATGGTCAACGACATGGAGGTTGCGTGTAACTGCCGCGTGGATGCAGGGGCTGCACTAGATAACATCTCCAACGACGAGCTCCTGATCATTCCAAATACGGTTTCTGCGCAGCTAGGTAGCGAGATAGAGCTATCTGCAATCGGCGGAACAGCGCCTTATAGGTTTGATGTTACTGATCAAAAAGTCGGAAGCATCGACATCAAAGAAGACGGAAAGGTTGCCTTTGTCGGAAGTTCAGCTGGAAACACTAAAGTTGTTGCTTACGACTCTACAGGTAAAAGAGTGACAACTGGCCTAATACGCATTAACGACGGCGCGGCTAGCAAACCTGAGTGCACCCTAGGCGACTTCTTGTGCGGACTGCAGTGCTTTTTTGACCCCAGCAAGCCATGGTGTGAAGACTAAACGACAAAAAAGAGCACAGCCTAAGCTCTGCTCTTTTCAAAAAATGTTTTTTCTTGCCGGTCTAGGATGGACCGGCTTTTTTTTATTCTTTTTTTTATGTTTTAGAAGGGCCGATCTCGTCCACTAAAACGTTTACATCTTCAATTGTTTCAGGAGCCGTCAGCTCTGGCCCAAATTGCACTTCAGCGTCAAGCCCAGGTAGTGACTCTACATCTACTGGTAAGATTTGTACTTCTTGTGAAGGTTGTGCATCTGTAGTTTGATCTTCTACTACCTTTGCATCACCGCTAGTCGGTTGGCTCTTTTTCAAAGCAGTTGCCTGCAAAGCGATTAAGTCTTTTGCTTTTTTCTTTGAGATTCGAATAAAATTAAATTCTTCAATTAAAACAGGTACCGATTTAATATCAAGATTTTTAAATTGCATTTTCTTTTTTGAAACTAAAGACACAGTCCCCGAATCCAAACCCCCTTCAATGCCTGTGAATCTAATTTTTTTTTCATCTAGCTTAAAAGAAACAATTTCAGTTTTTTCTGATGTCCATATGCTGATTTTTTTTCCATCAAACCTATATACTAGCTTGTCAGCCGGTTTTAATAGGTTGATTTTTTCTCCTTCCATCTTGAAAGATGTTACCTGCCAATACCCTTGCATATCATCGAGCAAAGATGTCTCATCTTTGTTATCCGAGCCACAGCTCCAAAATAAAGCGGTTAACAGTAAAGTTGTAATGAATGAAAATCTTCTCATGGCTGGGTAAACTCCGTTAGTTCATGGTTGACGTTAAATCGGGATTGATTTCTTGAAAAAATATTGTTCGGCTAGCAATCGATGTGAAGAGTCTTGGTAAAAGAAGTGATAAGGATCAAAAGAAAGCTAGTGAGCTAGTGAGCTAGTGAGCAAGTGAGCAAGTGAGCAAGTGAGCAAGTGAGCAAGTGAGCAAGTGAGCAAGTGAGCAAGTGAGCAAGTGAGCAAGTGAGCAAGTGAGCAAGT
>JALZUO010000078.1 GCA_023301565.1 Oligoflexales bacterium | reverse complement strand
AAAGTGTATTCATCATTAGTTCCTCCAGAAGCGGATGAAATAACTTCACAAGCTCGTTCACCTCCTACTGGGAAAAAGTTATCAAAGCTTTGAGGTGCTGTGAACCAGTCAATAGAGGAGTTACCGATCATTTGTAATCCTGCTACATTAACGATTGCCCCTCTCTGAACACGTATTCTCATGAGATTAGAACGTGTACAGTTGATTATTCCATCTTCTATAGTTGTATTACTACCACCATTCCAACGCATACACGCTGCCAAGTCCATAGTCGTTCCCTTGATGATAAGAGTTCCGAATAAATCAAGAGCTTCACCCGAGCAACAACTTGCAAGATTAGAAGAGTTTAGCTGTAATCCAGTTCCTTGTGATCTGTACAAGTGCCCATTTGCTATGATATCAATACCAAGGTGTAGAGTACCATTTATTATCATCGATCTGCCACCAGCATTACCAGTCGCGAGTTTCTCTCTACGTGGATCAATAGTTAGATCACCATTTAATATAAAGCGATTACTACCCGTAAAGAAATCAGAGAAAGTAGAGTTACCACTACCAGAATCTTGTCTCACAGCATTGGTTACTTCAACACCATCTAGTGAGTTGTTAACGCCCTCTTGTACTATATCTGAACCAGTTTGAGTGTATGACATATTAGATTTTGATTATAAGTTTTCTTACTATACTTCTACTTCCACTTCTTCCATCTTACCTCTAGCTATTCTGTTTAGAATCCACCTTAATATCTTAGGTAGAGAATCATAAACACCTAGCCAGTAAATAACGTACTCAGTAACCTCTTGAGGGACTTCTAGCTCTATTAGTCTGTTCAGCATCAATCTACGAGCTTCAACAGCACCTACTCCATTTGATCTTAAATAATCATGGTAGTTGCCTGCTGAATCCAAAGCTTTAACAATAAGCTTGCCGTGTCTATTATTCCAAGACCAGCGTTTCCAGAATGGAACTGTAGCTCCGTCTGATTGTATTGTGATTAGTTCCCTCATTATGTGTAAATTAAGTTAATTGCTGTCTGTAAATCTGGTCTAGTATTAGTACCCTTTGCTGTCTCAGTTAAGCCATTCTCATCACGTCTATTAACCACCCAGTCAAACCCCTCCTCATTCGTGTCATATAGATAGTATGAGTAGTTATCATCATTGCCTAGTAATACGCCATTAGTTAAGCTTATCTCTGTTAAATCTGGAACTGGCACAGGTGGCACTGTTTGTATTAGTGGGATGATGCGATCAAGACCGAATCCACTTCTATCTGTGTTTCTTCCTCTAGCTTTAAGTAAGCTAAGTTCTGATCTGAATCTTCTCTTCTTAGAGTTTTCACCACTTCTGCTTTCTTGCTTCTGTCTGTAAATAGCGTCATTAACAACACCACTCATCATCTGATACATAGATTGTTTTATCTGTAGTGAGCCTGTTAAAGAAAGAGCGATATTACACGCAAGATTATATGATACACTCTTAATGAAAAGAGGAGAAGCATTTGAAAAATCAGTAATTTCACTTATGTATCTTAGATAAATTTCAGAATCATTTGATAAAATATTATCACCCTCTATTTCAAAATCTTTACTAAGACTTAAGAAATCCTCATTAACTGTAAGCAGTCTTATGCAATCTTCTGGTAGTCTATAACTATATTCCCAGCCATGCAAAGGAGGCTCAGTGTTCATTGTTAGCCTTTGACGTTTCACAGATTCTTTCCAGTCAACCATCTGTAACACCTCATTAACTGATTGAGTGAAGAATAGACTGCACAGTCTAGCCTCCTTGCTGTTATCTGAGAATGATTCGATACGCCTGTCTCCTATGTAGGATAGAGCATAATTACTGATCTGTATATCAAAAGCCATATTAAAAAAAAGGTGACTGAAGGACAAAAACAAGGATTACCACATACCTTAAAAAACCTTCAGCCACCTCTATGAGAGTTATCTATGCTGTTTCGTCACAGAAGATTTCAATAACCTTCTCTTCTTCTAGTCTAGTTGCTCCAGCTTGGAACTTACCACGAAGCTGAAGAGCATCATTGAAGTCATCACGGATAGCTAGTTTGAACGTAGGATTAGTCCACATACCGAAGCATACACCAGACTTAACCCATGCAGCAACTGAACGAATGTTACCATTCTTAGGTAATAGCTCAGTTCTAACTACTTCACCTCCTAAGAAGTGATCGATCTCACCATGATACAGTGCAGAGAGTTCACCTGCAAAGTCACTTGATGTGATACGTGCTTCATTGTAGAGACCTCTGAGCTGGCTTGATGTAAGTGCTAAGCAGTACATGTTATCCATAGTACCCTGTCCACATACTTCAGCAGCTTCAAATCGCTCCTTAATGTCTAGCCATTTCTCTAAAGTGAAGTTCTCATTAGTTCCTGTGCCTCTATCCACTGCAATCTGCTGTGATGCAGGTAGAGCCGTAGCATCTGTTCCATCCACGCCAGTGAATGAAGTACCGAAGAATGACTCAATAATAATTGAATCGATCTTTCTATTGATACCAGACTTCATTTCCGTAAAGGTTGGTGAAGTTGGTAGTGACTGAGAAGCTAGAAGCTTGTCATCGAATTCGTCAAAGTGCTTAGGAACAGCGTATTTCTTAGGACGTAGAGAACGCTTTTCAGTTTGAATCTCTGAAATTGGAGTAGCCTGTAGACGTGCAGTTAATTCCTGCACTTCAATCGGTCTAATCTGATCTACGAATAATACATTTCCTTCACATCCAGATTTCATGTCTACTTTAGAAAGCAGGCGTGAGTCTGATTGTTGAACGAGGCGTCTCCAAATACTTTCGTATTTTGGCTGATATTGGTCTGTAATTGCTAACATAATTTATTATTATTGGATTGTTAAGTCGCTATAATTCACTAAATAAGTTAATCGCAGAGAGCCTTAAATAAGGGTTGTCTCAACACCTATAAGCAAAATAATAAGCTGATAAGCTCTGCGAGGACTGCAAAAACAGGATGTCTCAATGAGTAGGATTACATTAACGCATAAAAATATTTAATTGTCTACAAAAAAAATAGCTCACCGATGTATGCCATCATCGGTGAGCTATAAACTAATTAACTAACAAGAATTATTAAACGAACATTAAATAATACCTACTTGCGAGTAGACTGAGCCTTAGCGAGCAATCTGTCAACCTTAGAATTAACTTTTTCATCACCACTGAGAAACTTTTCATGATTAGGATTATCTGAGTTGTTCATAATGTCTTGAGCCTCATCCATTGGAGTTCTGAATTGAGTAGCCATTGCACTACCTAGATTATGACCTTTGTATGCTGCATCACTAATACTATCAGCAATAGCGGCAAACATTCTAACGACATTAGGGTTTCCTCCGAAATTAGGGTCTTGCTTAAGCGTATTGAGAGCTTCTGCATCTAATCCAGCCATACCTGCAACTCTATCAAGTGCATGAATACTCTGCTGAATCTTAGCGTCAGACTCATTGCCAAAGTCATCACGTAATGATTTATGAGCCTCCTCCATACTCTGAGCATGATCTTTCTCGTACTGATCGCGTAGAGTTGATGATACCTTCTCGAATGCGTCAAGCTGGCTTTGAAGAGCAGGAGCAGGAACACCAGACTTGATTGACTCATCAATAATAGAAGCTAATGCCTCATCACTCATGCCAGTGGTGTTTTTAAATGATTCTAATCCTTCTTTATTATCGCCCCACCTCTGCTCCATGAACTTTTCTGAGTTCTCTGAAACAAGTGCTTGCTTATTCCATGCACCTCTCTCTTCATCAGTAGCACCTTCGCCAGGATAAGAAACAGCCTTTGAAGAGATGATCTTCTTAGCTTCAACCACAGATTTAGCCAGATCTTGAATATTCTTAAATCTATCTAGCGTAGGTGAATGTTCCTTAAAGTCATCACCAAGATGATTAGACCAGCTATCACTAAACTCGCCTTTATCGTTTAGAATAGAAGCCGTGTCTATGGACCTAGCAGGTTCAGCTTGAGTTGTAGGAGTATCTGGAGCAGGATCATGACTAGCTTGTCCATCACCCACACTAGCACTCATCATAGTTTGTGCTGATTGACCACCGCTATCAGAAACAGCACCACCACCGCTATCACCACCGCCATCAACGTCACCACCTTCATTTTTCAGTGTGTAAAATTTATCCTTCATAGCTTACAAATGATTTGTTGTAATGTTTGTAGAACTGGTCCTTAGTCATGTTTTTTCTAGCGAACTCTAGCACCGCTGGAGTCTTATCACCTAAAGAGAAATCATAATCTGGACATCCTGCAATGCTCATTGGTGAAGTGATAGTGTCGATAGGCTCATCAAGATACTCAGCTTCAACCTTTTTAGGTTTAACAGGTGCTTTAGATTCAGCTTTGTAAGTTTCAACTGGAGCAACTTCTGCTTCATCTTCTGATTTTGCCTCCACTTCATATCCTACGACCTCTCGACCATCGACCATTATTTGCATTTCACCTACAAAACGCTTGTAGTAGTTATTTACAGCTACTACTTCCATTTCCTTGGACTCATTCTCCTCCAAGTTTGCTATCACTTTCCCATCCTTTAGGAAGGTTGTGCCGTCTAGTGTTATGTTATTTGTATTACTCATTATCTATGTTTGGGTTAAGTTTTTCGCCTGCTTTAGCTGTCTTCTCAATGAGAATGACTAGCTGTCTTCCACCATCTTTAATTAGTGCTTGATTGATATTATCACCTTTTTTATTAAACATAGGCTCATCGAATCCCACGCAATGACGCAAGTATTCCATCATCGCCTTTCCATCATTGGTATCACAGACTCGTTGTATAGCCTTGATTGCTTTTTGTATTTGTTGTTTGTTCATGATTTATCCTAGTGGCTCTACTGCTTGACTTTGATCAACTCCTTGAGAAGCCGTAGCAACTTGAGAAGCAGCAGAGGCTAATTGCTGAGCTTGTTGAGCTTGAGCAGCTTCTTGCTGTTTCTGCTCTCTTGCTTCCATTTTCTGCATTACTACTTCATAGTCTTCAATAACGTCCTCTGGAACACCTTCATTTCTCATTGTCATTCTGAGCAGTGAGTTCATTTTGACATGATCAAATACAGTTGGATCAACTTGAGCTATAGCATTCATTCTCTCTAGCGTTCTATCAATCGCACTATTCTCAACCATTCGCATAGCTAATGAGATTCTCGAAGTATACTCAGTCTTAGGCAAAGCTATCGTGCTATCCTCATCCAGTGCAGACTCTGGAGGCTCTGGAAACACGCCAGCATCTAGTAAGATTCTGAACACCTCATTCATGAGAGGCTGAATCTCTGAGGTAAGTTGATTGAAGTTAGGTAAGAATGATCTAAGTTCAGCGGATTCAATAGCAGCTACCTCTCTGGCAGTCATTTGCTTTGTCTTCTCAGCGATTGCTTCAAATAATCCAGAGTGGAAAAACTTTCTTATTTCCTCTCTTTTTGCCACCTGTAGCTCTACACCAACGTCATATCGCACGTTATCGCCCCATGTAACTGGCATTTGAGAATTAGCACCGCCTTTAGTTGGATCAAACACAGTCACGCCACCCTCAGACCAATCTATCTCATCCACCATATCCGCAGCTACTAGAACTCTAGGATTGATTGATACAGAAGCCCCAGCATCTAAATCTTTAGTAAGTTGGTTTAGCTGTCTTATAGCAGGAAGAGCTTTAGTAGTAGGTCCTATTCCATAGACGTGATCATCCCACTTTTCAGCTCTAGCAACGCAGTAAGGGAAAGAATCATATCCAGACTCTTCTAACATGTGTCTATCATCTTCACAGATATAATAAGACGCATACATTTTATTCTTAGAGTCTATCTTAGATTTGTCTCTATTTGTTCTAAGCATCACAGCGTGAATAACAGTGTATGTCTTTTTATCTGTGTTTCCTTTTTTTGCCTTCTCGTAGTTCTCTTTAACCTTCTCGCCTACCTTGTCTTCACCAAACATCTTAACCATCTGCATAGAACTCATCTTCATTTCTCTGAAGATTGTGTCTACATAGCCCTCATCATCCTCTTCAATCGCATAAGTGCCAGCTCTATTGTTTGTAAATCTAAGTAATGAACGTTTACCAGCTCTAACATTGATGGCAGAAGTTCCAGTAATAGCTTGAGACTTGAGGAATGGCTTCATCTCTTGATAGAAATTAGAAGAAGCTAAATGTTTCAGTGCTATCTCTGAGCACTTAGCATACCACTTCATAACCTCATCATTAGCTGACTCCTCTAAATCTTGACTCTTCCAGATTGCCCAGCGTTCATTTGCAGGGAAAATTTCAGTCATTAAGCCGTTGGCATACGTCTCAACAGCTTGAACGCCTGTAGTATCGTATATTTGATCGAAATCGCCCTCACTTGGATAATCATCTAGTAGTTCCTCATTTATGTCTAGCTGTGGAGCTACATATTCAGAATTGCGTTGCCACATAGACTTCCAAGTCTCAAGTGTTCCAAATGCTTGAGCCTTGCGAGCTAATACCATTTCTACGTCCATAATTATTGACTGAGTAAAGTTTTATCTCCAGATGAATAACCTGCTTGCGATTGTCCATTATTGCCATTACCAGCAAGTATAGTATTCTTATAGCTTGATCTATCGCCAAGGTAACGTCTTCTGATTTGCCCAGCCTTCTCAGCTTCTCCAGTGTTAACATTATTAGTTGCAGTAGCAGCTTGAGCTACTGGAGCAGGCGGTTTCTTAGGTGAAAATAGTGATCCCATAACTCATATATACATAAAAATAAGCGATTGATAAGAAAAAAATGATTACTTCTTAAGCCTAACCTTTGTTTTCTTAGTTCTATTTGTCTTCACAGTAGGCTTTCTCATGCCTCCAGAAGCAGGAGTCTTTAAGAATCCGCACAGTGAAGCCTCTGCAAAATATCTCAAAGCGTCCGAACTATGTGAAGACCAATCATGATTTGGCTTATCATCGAATACACCTGTCTTTTCATTGAATTTCAAGTGATAAGATTCAAGCGCTTCCAATCCCTCCTCACATTTTACCTTGTCGATCCACATCATTGGCATCATAGCACGCAATGCGTTGATACCAATATTCACATCTCTAGTCACTGGTAAGATTCTGATAGTCTTAAGACCTGCTTTCTCTAACTCACTAGCGTATGTTAAGCCATTCTTTTGTGTAGCACCACCATCATGAGGCAGTATGTGACCGCCATAGTGATAATCTTTCTCATTTATCTGTGCTACCCTTGCACCAATAGTTAAATCCTCATTAGAGTGATGATCTAGGACAAGTATGTCACGTCCTACTACTTGCACCCACCATATTGAGGTGTTTATAGGAGAGCCTAAGTCCCAAAAAGTGTAAACTGGATAGTTGTTATCAACGCTAATGTCTGTAACTCTGCCAGCTATTCTCAACTTAGTTAACGCTTCTGCATAAAGTGCTCCAGGACGACCTACATTGAAATCGCATTCCATCTCTTGATTATAAGCATCATCACCAATTTGTGATTTAATCACTCCCAGTTGCTCTTTAGACAATATCCCACTCTCAGAAGCTTTTACTACTGTACTGTATGTCTTGCTGTCAGCGTCAGCTTTAATTAGAGACTTGTAAAGATTACCCTTTCCCTTTGGTGTTCCCATTCTTACGTGCCATCCATTGTAGTCTAGCAGGCAAGGCATGATTACATACTTAAAAGCATTAGCTGGTATATCATCATCTTCATCACTAACAACGCCGTCAAAGTAAAGACCACGCATACGCTCATAATTCTCGCCAGAATAAAGCCTTATCTCTGCACCATTAGCCAGATTTACGCGTAATTCACTCACATTTACCTCAGAGCAGGGAATTTTATCAGCGTACTCTACTAAATAACTCCAAGCGATATCCTTTGCTTGAGACCTTGTAGGTGCAATATAAGCATACCTAAGTCTAGGACCACTTCTTTTATGCGTGAGAGCGTCCTTAAATAACTTCTGAACTGCTGCTACTGTCTTACCAGCACGTCTATGAGCTACTAGGATTAAGAATTTCTTATCACTGGCCAGAAAATCACGGAAAGGTTCGCGAGGCTCTATCTTTAATTTAATTTTTTGCATTGCCACCTATTGTAACTTCAATGTCTAGCTCATGCTTTTCTGGTTCATCGTGCCCATCCATCTTGGCTAATCTAGTGGCCAGAACAGCATAGCCAGCACAGTTTCCCTCAGCTTCAGCAAACTTAAGCATTCTAGTCAATCCCTCTTTAACTTCATGAGCCGTAGCAATAGTAGAAGACCTCACTTCATCGCTAAGTTCTTTAATATAAGCGACTATTTCAGCATTCTTTAACAATCTATTGGCTTGAGTACCAGTGGAAGCTAGCGTTCCTTTATATCCAGCAAGAGAAGCAGCTTCACCTTTGTTTTTGCCTTGAACGATAAATTCAGCGAATCTTTTATGCTTTTCTGTCATAATAAATGACATTTTAACTACTGAAATGTTATATTGTCGAGAAAAATGATGATTTTTGCATGTTTGCACAAAAAAGCCCGCTCAATTTAATGAGCAGGCTGGGATGGTTTTATTTGTTAGCTAAGATTGATGAAGTCTTTTGTTATATTTATGCTTAGTCTATCACAGGCAGAAATTAGATTTATGAATCTGTCATCTACGCCTTTGGATTCTGCCATGACCTCATTAGGATGCCCCTTAAATTGAGCTATCATTTTTTCCATGTTGGCTAAGGCGTAAGCTGTATCATCTGTAATTAGGTCTTTGATTAGTTTGTCCATATCACCCAGAAAGCCCGCTAGTTTTACCTAGCAGGCTGGATAATTATCTTATGATTAAAAACTACTCATAGAATGGTGGTGCTGGATTTTCTGGTGTGAAGTGCTTGGCATCTTCTATTGGTGCCCACGGCATACCAAGCTGAAATTGTTCATGTCTCCAATCACAATGATTAAATTTGTCTTCACCATTAGCAGGGGTAGCTACTTTTCCATACTTATCAGCATCTTCTCTTTTTGGTGCTCTATCATTACGCCATTTGAAGACTTTCTTTAGTTTGCGTGCAATGATCTTATTCCTCACTTTTCTTGTTTTAACGATAAATCTGTATTCATCATAATTTGTAATTTTAAACACACACTTATCTTTATCATAGTGATAGTAGTCATATTTTGATAAATCATAATCAACTTCTGGTGCTATTTCCATACCTTCTTTCAAAGCATCATGAGCATTAAATAGGTGAAAGTCTGATTCTTCTAAGAAATATGATATATTAGAAATAACACCAGCTTTCCCACTTAGAATGACTCTTGATGTACTCACAGTGCAGAACTTATCTTTGCCTATTCTACTTTGTGCTATAGCTCTTAGTTTTTCTGATCCTCCACCTACCAGGAGGTATCTCTTACCGCTTTCAGTATCTTTTAGCTCTATTCCCTTGTTATTTAATTTCATAGTTTAGTTTAGTTTAATTAAATCCCTCCTAGAGCTAATATCCACCCCAGGATGCACTTCTCCTAAATAATCAAGCAACTTGTCTAAAAGGACACTATCACGCTTGTAATCACTGTCTCCTTGCTCATATTCCTCAATAAACCTAATTAGCCTTGCCTTTGCCTTAGTAGGAATATTCCTGCTCTTATAGCAATTAAGCGTCATCTCAGTAACATCTATCGCTCTAGCTACTGTAGCAGCTTTCAGATCATTTCTCTTGATCCACTCCCATATGTTTGTATCTGTCATGAGCTACTTGTATTATATCAATAATAATAAGTAAAGTTTTTTATTTACTTATTATACAAAAACATTTACTAAGTTAACAGAAGCTTGAGACAAGCAGTTTTCCTCCTCTTTAAAAATAAATACAAAATAAATATTGACAAAATAAACATTTATGATAAATTGTAATTATCAGAGCGGAAGTAAAGCTCACTAACTAACTAAAAACAAGCATTATGAAAAGAATAAATGAATACAAGATACATGACACTTTCAACTGTTGCGATGGTAAAACATACATTCAAAGTATAAATCAAGGTGATGATGGGTATTTTGATATAGCTCTTATAGAATTTTTTGGAGGTTCAGTTAACCTAATTAACGCAACTTTTCAATCTCCTCACGACTTATGCTATTTAAGAAAACTAACAGATGATCGTGAACAAGAGATTAAAGATTATTGTGCAGAGAACTGCGTTCCACACCTAGTATAATTTCAACACTAACTAAAAAACTATGACTAATAAACCAAAACTAATTAAAGCGGATACTACAATGCAAGCACGATCAACAGGCGATTATAATTGTATATTTGAGATCACTGTAATCAAGAGAACAGCTAAACAAGCGACAATCATTGATGTATATAAGAAGACTGTACGTACTAAGATTCACTCTGATGAGTCTGGCAATGAGTATCTCAAGCCAGAGTCTTATGCTAGAGCACCAATTTTCAGAGCAGTTTAATTTCAAATAAATAATTACTATGAACACTAAAGATCAAATAATCAAATCACTTGAAAATCAAGTCAAGCTATACCAAGACCTAGCTAAAAGACAGAGAGAGCTTATCAATCTATATGCGTCATGCTCTACTCCTGCTTTACTATGGGACGTATCAGCACCTCAGAGGAAGCACCTCAAATCTCTTAAGACTAAAGAAAACAAAACAATGTCTAAACACTTAGCCAAGCGATAATATGAAAGAACTATTAACTATAAGCACCATGACGGCAGTAGTCAAAGCTACTGAAAACTGGATTGAAAAAATACCAGTTGAAGAGTCTAACTGCTCTGGGTTTTATATCCAAAATGGATGTGACTGACCAGCGAGAGGAGGGTTAAAGCAGTTTGCTTTAGACAACAATTTAGAGATCAAAAACACTACTCGTAGCGGAGGACTAGAATGCGGAGTAATTAGCATTAATCGCTTTTTGCAGATGTTGAGTTTAGCAGCTCGTCAAATCGAACCCGACGCATATAACTACATTCATGCTATAGACACAGAAGAGGGGAGACCTCTTGTATTATCAGCATTCAAGGAAATATTAGAGAAACTTAAACAAGAAAAAACACAATAATTTAACAAAAAATAATCATGTCAAATAACGAAATAACAACAAGCAATAGTACAGATAGAGAGTTCTCTGTCTATAATCCATCAGTAATGCAGAACATCTCAGCGATTGCTGAAACAATGGCAAACTGCAATCTAATTCCAGATTCTCTTAGATGTGAGATGCAAGAAGGAAAAGTAGTTAAAGAGTATCCTATTCAGCAAGTAAGAGCTAATTGCTTTCTTATCGCTGAACAGGCTAATAGATGGGGATTGAGTCCATTTGGCGTAGCACAGCACGCATCAGTAGTACGTGGCAAGCTCATGTGGGAGGGGAAACTAGTTCATTCTGTTTTACAGGCTCTTACAGGTATCAACCTCAACTATGAGTATGAAGGACAAGGACTGGAGATGAAAGTCACAGTCACAGGACTCATCAAAGGAGAAAACACCTCCAGGAGCGTTAGTGGATTTGTCAAAGATTGGAAATCTGGAACATGGGGAGCTGAGTCAAACTGGCAACAGAGATTGGCATATAGAGGTGGCAGAGAGTGGACTAGAAGACACATGCCATCAGTCATGCTTGGAGTTTACACAGATGACGAGGAGCTACCACAGCGAGAGACTAGGAATGTAACTCCAATAGTGCATAAAGAAGCTTCAAATCCTTTCACGATTGAGAAAAAGGAGGAAGCTGAAGTCCTTATAGAGAAATCTGATAACGGAGAAGAAGAAATCATCACTAATATTATTGATGTAAAAATGAGCAAAGGTAATAAAAAAGATGGCTCAGAGTATACTCTCTACAAGATCATTGCTGAGCATGAAATAGGAGATATCACGCTAGCAACATTTAGTAAAACTATGGCTAATATTGCTAAGGAGAATAAAGGTAAGAAGGTCTCAATTAAGTTTGAAAGAACTGAGAAGGTAAACAAATTAGTATCAATCGAATCAACATCAACAGAGGAAGGAATAGCATAATGAGCAACGAAAATAAAACAATGGAGCTAGCAGTGAAGATTAAAGGTGAGATAGTATCATCTAATTTCACTGAATTTGCCACAGGGTTAAGAAATTCAATCAAATTGATTAACAGAACTCTTGAGACTGATGATCACTTCATTCAAGCTAAGTCTGATATAGCTAATCTGAAGCTAGCAGAGGACGCACTTAAAAAGGTTAAGGAATTAGCATTAGCAGAAGCTAAGAGCATTCAAGAGCTATTCTCAGCTATGGATGAAGTATCAGAAGATGCAAGGCAGGCTAGACTTGACCTTGATAAAATGGTTAAAGCTCAAGAGCAAGAGGTGAAAGAGTCTATAGTAATGGAAGCTTTAAGTTCTATCGATAGAGATATCCATGAAGTTTTCCTTCAGAGAATCATGCAGTCTATCAAGGGAAAAAGAAGTATAGCGACTATCAGAGAAGCGGCTGAGAATGAGGTGATTATTATCAATAAGGAGCTGAAGAATAGCAGAGAAGTAATAGCTAGATTTACTGAGACTAATGGTTCATGGATAGCTCCAGATTCTCTTCTGCTAGAATTAAATAGTGCTAGAGAGCTAGAGTCTACATTCGCGGTACGAGTAGCTGAGAAATTAGCAAAGGACGCGAAACAGGAAGCTAAAGAGCTAGAGGAGAAGCTTGAAAAATCTAAAGAGGTTGAAAAAGTGGAGGCTACACCAGAGCCAATACAAACAGCTCCAGAAAAGCCAGCTACAGTTTCAGTAACCCCTAAACCAGTTTCTTCAGATATCGACAAAGCTGAGTTAGAGGTGTTTCTTAATGCTATCGTTCCAGTCTTCAGACAGTTTAAACAACTAAGAGAAACTACACTGAAAAACCCAGAAAACATTAAGCTAGCTGGAGACATGGCAGAATCTCTGAATTCTCACTACATAGCAATGAAAGGACTTGTTAAATAATGATCATTCACGAAGCAATAATCCAAGGGTCTGAAGAGTGGCATAATAATCGAAGCACTAGACCAACTGGCTCAGAATACTCTAAGATATTCACAGGAGGCGGAAAGCGGTCTACACAAAGGGAACAGTATATGCGTACTTTGTCTATATCAAGTAAGTATGAACTACCAAAATTCCAAGGCAATCAATGGACGGATAGAGGAACAGAGCTAGAGCCTATAGCTAGAGATTTATTTATAGAAAAAACTGGGCTTGACGTTCGAGAGGTTGGATTCGTTGAAAACGATAATCTGATCACAGGTTACAGCCCAGATGGGTTAATCTATGCCAATGGTGTTCCTATTGCTAGCCTAGAGTTCAAGTGCTTTAAAATGGATAAGCATTTGACTATAATAAATAAAAATGAAATCCCGACCGACATGAAGCCCCAGGTACACGGAGCTTTATTTAACACAGAATTTAAGAGTTGTGTGTGTGTGTTCTATTGTCCAGAGGCTTTCCCCTTAGACTTACATGTCATCGAAGTAACGCCAGACTCTTACACTAAAGAGCTGGAGCGTGAAGTCCTTTTATTTTGCGAGGAGTATAAAGAAAAATGGCAGGAGTATCTAGCTGAGTACGAGGTGGACAAGCTGAACACTACGATAGCACAAAAAATGCCAGTGCTCATGAGTATGATTGAGAATTCAGAGGAGGGGATAGCGTGAAAAATTTCAACAAATCACAAGAGCTATCACTAGAGACAATGCACTTGCTGGAGAAGGCAGGTGTAAAGACAATGACTCAATTCAAGCTACTGGTTTTAGTCTACTTTGCAAAACATCCAGTCACAGAGAACTTCATCGTAGAATGTGGCATGGACGAGGAGAAAGCAAAAACTACTATAAGATCCTTACTTAAATTCAAGTTACTCACATATAGCAATAAAGATGGTTTTCGCTACTATGCAGTCAGCAATATCGCCATGCGAGCAATGAGAGCAATCAACATAACTAAATAACATTATGATAAAGATAAACGAAAACGAATATCAAAACGAATATCAGATAGAAGAAAAAGACATGCTTGATTTTCTCAATAGCTTAGAGCCAAGTGATGAAATTGATACAGGTTGTGATGAAAATTGACTAACAGCACGCATAGTTCGCAAGTTTTGTGAGCAACATGACATAACTGTGACACTCCTTTGTGCTAATTACATGGGCGTGTGTGTTACAAGTGACCTCGATGAGATATTATTTCATTCTCCTAATTTTTTCTATTCTAGAGATGATGATTCGAAACTCATACAATGGTTAAGATTAGAATACAAAAAACACAGACATTTCACAGTCGAGCAAATCCTATCCTACTTTGAACAAACTAAATAATGAAAAATGGAAAAAGACTCACAGCAGCACAACTTAAAAAACTTGGATATAATCAAAAATCTAAAGGAGAATGGGCACGAAACGATTCTGAAAATAGAAATGAAGGATCATGTCCTAAAGAGCTGGAACAACATGTTAACAATGGGAGTAAGAGAAAAAATAGCACAAAAAAGAAGGGAAAGGAAAGCCTTCTTCACAGCTACAGATATAGACTAGTAGTGCACAGTTATAGAACTAGACTGCTAGACCCTTCTAATGCTTGCTACAAGGCACTTGAAGACTGTCTAGTCACTTACAACTATATACCCGATGATAACCATAAGTATTGCGACCAACCTATTTTTTTACAGACAAAAGTGAAAGAAGGGGAAGAGAGAACAACACTGGAATTACTTAGATACAGAATACAATGAAAAACGATCACACACTATTTGAAGCTATGCAAGCCTTTGACTCATTGTCTGGAGCAGTAGCATTCACAGCGAATGAAATAGCACTATTTTATGCTATTTTGTACAGTTGGAATGCTGCACGCCGTCCAGAGATGGTACAGCAATGGGCTAATACGACTTGCACTAAATGTGCATTGGACGAGAAAAACACTCTTCCTAATGCACGAAATGGACTGGTTCAAAAAGGAGTAATCTTTTTTTATAAGAAATCTAATCGTTCAGTTCCACACTATTCTCTCAACCCCTTATTTCATAAGGAAAACCCTTTTTTACTTCTTATATCCAGAAGTAACGGAGGAGGTAACAGTAGTGGTAAAGGTGGAAGTAAACACCGTGTAAACATGGAAGTAAACACCGCCTCTTATCAAGAGAAAGAACAAGAGGAAGAAGAAGTAAAGAAACCCCTAACCCCTAAAAGGGGAATTAAGAAAGAATGGAAGCCAGATTCTAATCAGATTATTATCAATGCTCTTTTTCGTAGACGTGACACAACAAGGTGGAGCGAAACCGAGATCAAAGCTTACAAAAAACTAGAGATCGATGAAAAGGACATGCATCTAATCAATCTGTATTACAATCCAGAGGCAGGGAACAAGTACACACGTAACGACATTAAGACCCTGCTAAATAACTGGCAAGGTGAAGTTGACAGAGCTTCAGCATGGCTAGAGTCACAAGCAACAACAAAAACTACAAGTAACTCAGATATTGTCGGAGGCAGAACTAGCCACGTAACGACAATGGATGATTTACTCAACAGCTAAATAACACTATGAAAAAAATAAACGAATACGAGTACGAGATAGATGGAGGCGATATGATTGATTATCTTAATAGCCTAGAGCTAAGTGAAAAAATTGACATTGGATGTTTATATAATTGACTAACGGCAAGAATAGTTCGCAAGTTTTGCGAAGATAACAAAATAAAAGTTGATCACATAACTGCTACTTTTAATGAAGTAGCAATCGGAGTTGATAATAAACAGATTATATTCAAATCTCCTAAATTCTTTTTTGATCAAGAATGGAATAATCAATACCTAGTACAGTGGCTAGAATCTCAGTATGATAGAGATGAGTACATCTACACAGTAGAAGAAATCCTAGCTTACTTCAACAGCTAACTAACCATGAAAGACCACAAAAAATGCACAAGATGCAACGAGCTTTTCCTCTGCGAGCCGATTTTCGTAGGTGATGAAGACATCATGCAACACGTTACAATCTGTGATGTATGCACAGCGTACAGAGAAGCAGAGAGAGAAAAATCTAAAGGAGACCAGATCAAGAAGAGCACATGGGAAGATACAGTCCCCCTAGAGCTACGTTTAACTGATATTAATCATAAAGACTACTACAAGGTAATGCCAATTCATAATGAACTCCAGAGATGGATTAAGCACAGGTCTATAGACGATAAGAAAAATAGACCGAACTTTGGCATCATTGGAACTCATGGCTCTTGTAAGTCTAGGGTAATAGCTAGAGCGGTAAGGCAACTTATCATTGATGGAGAGCGTGTAGTGTGGTCAGACTCAACTAAATTCCAGTGGTGCATAAGAAAGCAATATACCACTGAATATAAATCAGAGGCACTAAGGCATCTTAAAGCGGTTAGACACGCACCTTGGCTAGTGATGGACGATATTGGAGCGTTGAAGTCTTCAGAGGCTATTAGCGATGGCTTATACTCACTTCTCAAGTACAGAACTGAGAACAGATTGAGAATGCTATGGACAAGCAACGAAAAAGTTGAAGAAATGCTTGTAGGAATCGAAAATAACGAGAGAATGAGAAGTCTTAGTAGACTTGCAGGATATTCTAATATAATAACAATTTAACTAACTAAATGAATGAAAACAATAAACAATAAAAATGCTAAAACTATAGCTTTAGAAACCTGCTCAACTGTTTACTCAGCTTTATTTGTACGTACTGATAGTGTTTACAAAAAACGTGATAAATGGGACTGTTATGACATGAAGCGTGACGCTTTATGTCATAATAATAATAACCCAGTTGTTACACATTCACCTTGTAGAACATGGGGAATTCTTTCTCATATGGCTTTTAATGCTAGAGAAGGTGAAAAAGAACTTACATATTTTGCACTTAATAAAGTAAGAAAAAACGGTGGTTTGTTAGAACACCCCAGTAGCTCGAAAATATTTAAAGAGCTACCTCATGTCAATGGATTTCCAGATGAATTTGGAGGATTCACCATCGAGTTTGATCAGTTTGATTTTGGTCATGTCGCTCATAAAATGACTAAGTTTTATATCGTGGGATTAAGTATTCATGAACTTCCACCCATGCCTAAAAAGCGAATGGAACATACAGATAGATCAATATGTGGAAACGTAGCAGGAACTAAACGC
Organism: Oligoflexales bacterium; assembly: GCA_023301565.1. GTDB lineage: Bacteria > Bdellovibrionota_B > Oligoflexia > Oligoflexales > JALZUQ01 > JALZUO01. The sequence continues at coordinate 6,790 of JALZUO010000078.1, read as the reverse complement.
TGCACACAATACCAGCGAGAATATACTCCAGAAAACTTAATAGATTGGATCGAACAAACAATGGATGTAATTATAACCAACAGAAATTTAACCAAATAAAAACAACATGAGCGAAAATAAAGAAATAACGATTAGCGGAACTCTGCACCAAGTCGCAGACACACAGTCATTCCCCAGCGGATTTTGCAAAAGGGAATTTGTGATTAACACAGGCGGAGAATATCCTCAAATGGTCAAGGTCGAAGTCGTGAAAGACAAGTGCCAGCTCTTAGATAATACGAGCAGTGGACAGCAGATCACAGCCAGTATCAATATTAGAGGCAACGAGCACAACGGCAACTACTACGTGAATTTAGTAGCTTGGAAGCTAGACATAAGCAAAGCAGACAGCACTGCACAGCCACGATCTGCACCTATGCCAGAGCCATCTCAGCATGATCTTGAAGGGCATGATGATATTCCATTTTAATAGCTAAAATCATGAATGGAAAACTAATAATAAAACGTATATTTAATTTCTCAAAAGATGTACGACTTGGACGATTGATTCGTGAGGAAGGTATTTCTGTTATGAGAATCTCAGAAGAAATCACAGGTGAATCAGAATGGTCTTCCTGTAACTCCAAAATCGGATTTAACTATACACATAATGGAGAATGGGGAGAAGGTGACACACCACTAGAAGCTGTTAAACACATTGCTAAATAATCATGAATGGAAAACTAATAATAGAAGAAGAGTTCCTTGATTCTATACTTGATAATCTATACGAACTCAGAACACAGCTTCAACATGACAAGAGCTTCATTAATATTCTCAACACTAAGATAAGCAAGGTGGAAGTAATGCTTAGCAACGTGAAAGAATATGAAGTGATATGTAGTAAGTGTGGAATCCGAGAAGTAGGAGGAAAAAAATCACCCAACTTTTAAAACATGATAAACCATATAATTAAAAAACTAAAAAAGAAGAAAGTGATAAGATTTAATCCCATGCTAGACGGCATGCCGTCAGCAATATTTGAAACACCTTTAGATGTATTTCTAATTGAAAAACTAATAGGTAAAGTTTTCATTGGAATAGATGGTGGGGAATGGATCGTTAAATCTTGGAAGCAAGATCATAGATGCCGTTTACCTCATGATGGATGTATGACCCTCATGAGGAAATAAGTTAATAAAGAGGTGGTGTATTATTAGCCGCCTCTTTTTTTTGTCAGTTTCTCCACCTTGTACTCTTCACTTATAGCTTCAGCTTTACGCTTCCTTGCTTGCCAGTAGAAGCTCTTAGCAGAGTAGTAGGCAACTGGTATAGCTATGATCGTGCAGATAAGCTTAAGAGCTAGATTAGTCTCATTGAGCCATATTGCAATCGAGTTAGTAGCGAGAAATAAATTCACCCCTACTATCTTTATGTTATCACAAGCATTCATATTATCGACCCCAAGTTGCATTTCTGCCACGAGTATCTATATGGACGAATCCAGAACCAGTGTATAGTCCTAAGCCTCCTTTGAATAAGCCAGCATCACGCCATTGTTTAAGCTTGTTAAACACTCTTGTAGGCGAGACTCCATTAAAAGTAATATCAAGTGCAGTATTTTGAGGATGTTGAGAACCATCAGAGCTGCCAACTGCTCTATTGTAAGCGTATGATCTATATGAGCTAGTGATAGTGCATGACTTACCGAAGTGTGATCTAAGAGCATCTACAATAAAGATAGATTTAGCCATGTTTTTCCATAGAGTTTCTGGAGGAACGCTGTTTTTCACTCGACCTCTATAGCGATTGAAATACGCGACAAATTCAGAAGCTTTGAAGTTTTTCAACCCAAGGCTATCAAACCATTCAGTAAACTTTTCTTCATCATTCATATTATTTAGAGTCCTCTGGTCTATAGTTTATTCCTAATCTATCGCCATCGTAGCTATAAATTATTCCACTTTTCCCTTGAACAGAAGCATTCACATCTAGTCCCTCACATGAGCATAGAGCCATGCTTGCTATAGCCGTCATTATCATTATTGTTATCTTCATATTTGGATTATGTTAAGTCTTGCAAGTACCTTACACTAGTGACTATATCTAAGTCAAATGTATTTGGCTTGGCTTGTACATGATCGAAGGTAAGCATCCACACAGCATCCAGATCACTTTCAAATACAAGTTGCTTAATTCGCTCATGATGATTAGCCTCAGATGTTTCTGATTCATAATTATAAGATTGAGTGAATCCGTTGATTAGTGATGGATTAGTTCCTCCTATAATAGGATTTCTAGGTATCAATGAAGAGAAGATATTAGTTAAATTAGTAAACTCACCATAACTAAGAGGATCAGTTATCAAATCTTGATCGCTAACCCTTAAGAAAGTCTGATCAAATCCAGAAGTGCCTACACCTAAATTCCAGTTACCCCAGTAATTTAGCTTGCACGCTGAGTTGAGGGAGGACAGAGCACCATTATCAGCCACAGGAGTATTAGCTTGTAGCGTGGAATTTAAAATCACAGTGAAGTCATCTAGCACAGAAGCCACAACGAAGCTATCATTGAAGTAGTTAGCAGGAGTAGTGAACCTTACAGTGCCACCTTGAGCTGTGCTATTGATAGTATTCGCAATAGTGAAGCTATTCGCATCTATAACACTATCAACAGTATGATCTCCATCATAATTGCTTGTTCCTGCTATCGTGATAGTATCGCCAGCAACATAGCCATGAGCATTAGAAACAAGAGTCCACGTAGTACCATTGCTTGTAATGTCTACAGGTTGATCAGTAGGTATAGCATTCTCTATTTTAACCTCATCGCCAACAATATAGTAGTGTTCCAATTCTGTATTAACAGTAATCTGAGAACCATCAGCAACGATAGAAGAGCAGTTCCACTCTAAAGGTAGCCCAGCTATAGGACTTTCATTTAAAAACGATTCTGGAGCATTATTGAACTGAACTCTCACGTTATAATTAACTGTAATAGTATTACCTGCTGAGACCTCCAGAGGTGGGTCTAAGAATATTCTGGAATTATTATTGGTAATAGAACTAATAGAGTGACTGCTAGTAAATTCTGGAGAGAGAAGAGTGAAATTAATGTCTCTAGTTCCAGATGTATTGAATGTATCTGAAGTCCTTGTAAAATTAACTGTAGCCACAATTACCTCTTGATATGGTTGACCATTAAGAGATGATGAAGTTAGTGTAGAAGCTCCTCTTCCACTATAGTATATAGTAGCTATTTCATTATTTATTGTCTGATCTTCAAAGACCTCAACAGAAGTATTAGAAAGAATAGAGGTGATTAAGGCTCTTCTACCAGATGCAAACTTAATACTATCACCTACATTGAATATTGGATCACTAAAATTAACCTCTCCACTAGAGGTGACCACGTTCCCCACTTGAGATAATGTACCAGCTAGCAATTCTTTATTAGGAGATGGGACGGAAGCAGAACGAAAAGAAGCCCCTAATGAAATATCACCTCTCTGAACCAGCCCTCCTATGAGTATCAGATTCTTCACTAACCCATAATCCTTTACTAGATTGCCATCTTTATCATTCACAACTATGTGAGCCACGCCAGATGCGTTAGCATTATTTTCTATTATCATAATATATTTCTACTTATTGTCCCCTGTATTTCTATGTTAGCACCAGATGATTCAACCTCATCGAAGGTGAACCTTCTGAAATTAAATCCATTCTCACTGATCGTTCCTTGTATCTCCACGTTAGCACCAGATACTTCTACCTCATTTAAGATTAAGTCTCTGAAATCAAATCCGTTCCTAGCAATTACTCCTTGTATCTCTACGTTAGCACCAGATACTTCTGATTCAGCTAAGATGAAATCTCTGAAATCAAAACCATTTCTAGCAATTACCCCCTGTATCTCTACGTTAGCACCAGATACCTCTCTATTCGTATTAGTCTGAATACCACCTTGTATTCCAATACTAGCACCAGAGCCATCCTTATGAGTACGTGGGACAGATACAGCACCTATAGGAAGTCTAGTCCTAAAATCCAGAAGAAAGCCGTCAGTTGATCTTGCCATAGTTAATATAAATCTCCATGTATTTGATATCTATCACCTGCTACCTTGTAAACAGCAACACCAGTATTTCTGCCAAAAATAAACGTCCCATCAGAATCAAGTATGATCCCATCCTCAGTGATGAAATTAACCGCACCAGAACCTATTCTGGTAATAGTACACATGAATGGCACTTGAACTAATTCTGAATTAGGTAATGTAATAGTAACTGGATCAGTAGAATTAACTCTCACTAATGCGTTCACATGCTCCTGGCGTATCTCGAAATCCTCACTCTCTTCAACAATCTGAAAAATACTTATCGTAGCTAAAGCATCAGCCAATCCTTCCAGATCAAACTGTGCTATTTGCTGAACAAGCATAACTACTCTATCAATAGAGTTCTCCACACTACGAATACTAAGCCTAGTGTTAGGATCAAAACTATCTGGCTGAGTGAACTCCAGAACTCTAGTGATAACCACAGATGAACTAGATGGAATAGGATCACCAGTAACAAGACCAGCCTCACCTATAAAAATATTAGTGTACAGTTCCTCATCAACTGTAACTGTAATATCACTAGCCAATAAGTAATCAAAGCTTATTGGATAAGGAGTGGTAGTGCTATTATTACCCACGTATTCATCGCACACATTTGTAGTCTCAACTGCCATATTATTATATTGTCATATTTATTTTTAAAATCAACTATTCACTGAAGTTTTCAATCAACCCCATGAATTGATTATACACATTGCCTGCCGCTGCACCTGCTGAACCACCGAATCCTTGAATCGCGTCAATCACATCATCTTCAATATGATCAGACTCACCTCTAAGTAAATCAAAGCTAGAATGGAATGCGTCAGCAACTCTACTAAGTGGACCTGCATCATCAGAATTATATCCATCAAATAATTCACTTATCAATGGAAGTCCTGCAAGTGGTCCTAGTCCTACAGACATCATGAAGCCTCTAGCGTTCCAATATTTCTCATCGAATAGCTCATCATCATCACCATTTAGAACATCCCTAGATATTTGAGTGACAGCGTACATCATTGGAGCAACCACGAAGTGAGCCACGATTACTCTTTGAACATCTCTCTTGTCAGCCTTACCACTTAGGATATTCGCCCATGCTCTTACAGTTATAGAAGACTTCTGCCTTGCCTCTGATTTGAACGCGAATGCTGTCTTAGCAAAGAATGAAGTAGACTCTAACTCGAACATAGACCTATTAGGGACTTCCACAGGTTGAGCAGTTCTAGCCATCGAATTAGCAGCCTCCTCTAATGCTATTGCCTCAGCTCTCTCATGACCGACTTCATCAAGCATAAGATTGTAATGGTGATCATATACTATAGAAGCACTCATAGTCGTACCCATAGCATCCGCTATTCCTATAAGATCAAATCCTTTAGATACAAACTCGTTTAATAGTGTAGGTTTACCTTCAAAAGACTTTGAGATGGCTGCTCTTTGCTCTGGAGAGAATCCAGATATTATTCTGGCTTGTAAAACATCACTGTTCCAGATTTTCTTCATGTCTATCTTACCACCCATTAGCCTTCCATAACCCTTGAAGAATGGTATTATATCCATGTTAAATGCACCATTCACAGAAGAACCTATAAAGTTTTTTGCTAAAGTAGCACCTTTCCATGCCAACGCATATGCGGAATTAGTAGAGTAAACCCATTCACCCATTTTAGATACAACACCATTATTTAATCCGTTACCATCAACAGCTTCTAACCACTTAGGAATCAGTCTAGGTATAGCAAGATCAATAGATTCTAATGCTTTCTTGACTTCAGCGTTATTAAATATGCCACCCATCTCTCTACTAATCTCAGCAACAGCAAGCCAATGCTCAGTCTGATTTAGGTGGTTGAAATAAACCGCGAATGCAGATTCAGCTTTAGGCTCAGCATTATGCTTCTTTCTGCCTATCGCAAACCCTTGTCTTAATCCTCCCTCAATTATTCCAGAACCAGTTATATCAAGTGATGTGTCTTTACCGACACTATAGTGTATCCCAGGAGTATAGTTGTTTATGCTTGGCAGATTTACACCATACATAGAAGCGTAAAGCTTTCTCAATGGCTCATAGTTATCCTTGTACTCATTAGCCATGTGTTGCCTCATAGCTTTACCAGCCTTAGATATTTGTTTTTCTAGTTGCTCTTGAACCTCAGCACCAAAACCATGAAAAGCCATAGATTCTTTATACCCATCTTGAGCATAGAGCATGGTTAAATAAATAGCCTCAGACTCAGTGTATTCTGATGAACCTTTAACATTTGTTACAGTTCTCTCTATAGTCACATACTTATTCCTGTGACCTTCTTTTAATGCCTCTATTTCTAATGAGACTTGCTTGATCTCAGATGATGATAATCCTAAGCTACTTCTTTGTTCAGCATTTAAGAATGTCTCAATAGGTATTTTAGAATCCACAGATTTGACAGACTTAAGATCGACTTTGATAGTTTGCTCATCCTGCATCTTCCATATTGCTAACTTAGCTTGCCTACCTGTAAGACCAGTAGCATCCTCAGAAGCTTTACGCCACCTCTTATGAGCCTTAGATATAGCTATTGTACGTTTCTCGAACGCTCTATTAACACTATTACTTATATACTTACCAAGCTCATCATCACGCCCCAATAGCTTGTCCATAACCTCTGGAAAAGAAACAACCTTCCAATCAAGATTCTTAATATTTTGCAGAACTTTTTTATCT
>JALZUO010000077.1 GCA_023301565.1 Oligoflexales bacterium | reverse complement strand
ACTTCTGACGATGTTTTAAACCCGCTCATTTCACAGTTAAATCCTGATGCTGTAGATGCCGACGACATCATGGTGCGGGTAAATAATGAAAACTCTGTGACTGGTAGTTTTGATTACGCCTTAAATGTGGGGACAAATATAGGCTTTAACGCAGGGTTTGGTTTAGCGGGAGCTGGTAGTAGCTACTGGCTTGGTGCAAACATCAGCCGCTGGTTTATGCAAGATACTTTGCAGCTTACAACCAACCTAACCTATACCGCTTTGTCGCAAGAGCCTTTTAGGGCGGCTGACTTTGATCGTCAAGAAATCATTACATTGGCTAACATTAGCGGTGTTTCTGCTGGGCTTCAGTTTTACCACCTGACATCGCCGTCACTTATTTTGCGGGGCGGCTATACACTTACTCAAAGGTCTGATCGTCCTCTAGCGCATGGTTTGCAGCTGGAAGCTCGCTATTTTATTGGTGGCTTAAATGCGGCAGTGCACGCGGCTGGTACCTACTATATTAATAGAGGCACCATTGGGCTCAATACTCTTCTGGGAGAAGTAGATGCAAATAGCTTGCAAGTGCAGTGGCATCAAGGGATATCCAACCGCTTTGTCCTCATGGCTGGCTACAGGCGCTATCTTGAGACCATAACCCCACGTGTTCAAGAGGTGAACCAAGTAAAGTCAGGAACTGACTATATTCATGGATCTTTGCGGTGGTTATTTACAGGTAACAAGCCTTGGACTACATCTGGGATCCCAGAGCTTAGTATCTTTGGCGGACACTATACGGCAAACGAAACAACCGATACAACGACTGAGCCCAACGTAGGGATTATGATTGGTGCGGCTTTTAAGTATCCTTTGGATGCTAAAAAGAAGAAGCCTAAAAAACGCCACTATAAAAAACGTATTAGAAAAAGTAGCAAAAGTGGAAAGAAACGCACTAAAACACGTAAATACCCATCCAAACGTAAAAAGCTGTATAAAAAGAGGCGCTAATAGCGAAAACATAAGCAGTGTCTAGCGCCCAAAAAGTGATCTAAACCTAACTGTATAAAAGTGGCATACTAGAGCCTTCAAGGGGTTTGGAAGCAAGCTTTATTGCGGGGAGGCACTGCCTTGTTTGAATTTATGTTTAAAGTGCTGAGCAAGATAGGTCTCAAGCGTAGAGACTGGGCTTCTTGGGCTCTTTTTGACTGGGCGCACTCGTCTTTTATCACGAGCATTGTCACAGCGATTATGCCGGTTTTCTTTAATCAGTATGCAACGCATGGGACGGGCGAGGGCTTTGGGCTTGCAGCCTGGTCGTATATCACTGCGGCGTGTTTGGCTATCATTGCAATCCTTGCGCCGTGGCTCGGTGCTGTGGCGGATGTAAAAGGCTGGAACAAACGTTTTCTTATCTTCTTTTCGGCGCAAGGTTGTATCGGTACGCTCGGGCTTTGTTTTATCCAACAAGGTGGCTGGCAATATGCGGCGGCTGTTTTTGTGGTAGCTATGGTTGGCTATGGCATGTCGCTTGTGTTTGCAAACGCTTTGCTTCCTCACCTTGCTGAAAAGCATGAAATCAACGAGCTCAGCACCAAGGCATGGGCCGTAGGCTACTATGGCGGTGGTCTTTTGTTTTTACTGCACGTCACCTTTATGAGCGTTGCTAAAGGGTATGGGCTACTTCCTGAAGACGTTGCTATTCGAATTGTTTTTGCATCTGTCGCTCTTTGGTGGGGCTTTTTTATGCTTCCTTTGGTTTGGTATGTAGAAGAGCCAGAGGTGGCTAAACCAAAAGGTAGTCAGCCAATGGGAGCTGAGCCAGCAGGTACAGATTCTTTTGCACGGCTTTCCGTTCAGTCTCTTTCGCGCCTGCGGAACACCTTAGGTGAGATCGGTAACTACAAAAACCTGTTTCTTTTTCTTTGTGCCTACTGGCTTTACTCCGACGGGATAGGAACCATCATGAAGATGTCTACCATCTATGGTGATCAGATGGGGATTGGAACCAGCCATTTGATGGGCACGGTTTTGATGATCCAATTTATCGGCGGCCCGTCGACTATACTTTTTGGAAAGTGGTCTAAAAAAATAGGTACCCGTACCGCCATAGAAATCACACTTGGTGGCTACATCATCATCTGTTTGATCGGCTACTTTATGACGGCTGCCTGGCACTTTTGGCTTTTGGGGTTGGTTTTTGCTTGCATTCAAGGGCCGGCTTTAAGTCTTAGCAGGGCAGTGTTTGCTAGCATGGTTCCAGAGGGGAAGAGCTCCGAGTTTTTTGGTTTCTTTAGTCTTTCCGAACGCTTTGCAGGGATTGCAGGCCCGCTTCTGTTTGGGGTGATAGGGCAGTTTTTAGGTGAGCCAAAATACAGTATCCTGTTTCTTATAGTGTTCTTTGTCTTGGGGTGGGTGATGTTAAGGCGTGTAAAGTTGGACATATGAAAAATTTGAATTACATAGTTATTATATTGTTAGCTCTTCTTTTAGGTGCTGTCTTCTATGTGTGGAATGCGCCTTCTTCGGGTCAAAAAACTTTTGCTTTTGTCGTGCAGACCAAAGTAGCAGATCAAGCGCAGACAAACCGAATGCACCTTGTCATTGATGGCAAGCAGGCTAGCCTAGAAAGCTTTATGCTAGCTCAGGGAGTAGGAAAAGCTGTACCAACCCAAAAAATCTTAGCAAACTTAAAAAATGTAACCACATGCAGTTTTATTACCCGTGAGTGCGAGCAGAGCTCGTTTAAGGCAAAGCCTCAGGGGGATCGTCAGCTTATCCACGAGTTTTCTTATGAAGTCATCGACGACAAGGCTAGCGTTGCAGGCATACCGTGCAAAAAATTGCGCTATCAGATGGATATAGATATAGACCACACTGTATTGCGCCAGTCGCAAAACGTCGAAGTAGATGCTTGCTTTGCGGATCTTGGCAGCGAGCTTTTGGTTGCGTTTCCGCAGCTATCTGTCGGTAGCGGGTTTCATCAAATTGAAGGCGTAGCAGCAGAGCCTTTTAAAGAATTTTTAGCTTTAATCAAAGGCCTGACTCCTCTAGACATGAATGTATCTGGAAAAAGCGGAATCATTTCAGCTATGGCTGCAGAGCTAGATGCCCCGCCTGCTGCTCTGGAGTCAACCCTAAAACTGTTAACAGATAAAAAAGTCAGCCCATCTATTGGGCAGTTTAAAACGCCCGAGGGCTTTAAAATCTCTAAAAATCAAAAAAACAAAGCTGCTAAAACCCGTTAAGTGGTTGTCGCCCTTTGTGTTTGAGCAAAAAACATAGGCTGGGATTTTGAAGGAAACTCTTGTATCAAATGAAGGTATTACCTGTTTTGAACTGAGTCTTCTGGAGGTCTCTCGTGCCTATTGTTTCTTTACGTTTTTTCTACTCGGTGATCCTTGTTTTAGTGTTGAGTGGCACTAGCTCTATCCTTAGTGCAGAAGAGAGCGGACGACCGAAAAGCAAAAAAAACAAGCAAACAAGAAACAGAGCCTGCGATGTATTTTTTGCAGGAAATATTTCTGGGCTATTCAAAGGCTTGTTTGGATCCCAAAAAAACGAGAATGAGATTGACTTAGCCAACTTAGGCAGCGCAGAGGAATCTTTTTATAAACAAGCTTTAACTAAAGCCCAAGCAGATGCGATCTATGGCACGCCTGAAAAGTCATCTAGCGAAAATGTAGAAAAAACCTCTGACAGTTTGGAAGAGTATTACAAAATTAGAGATATTGAAGCCGATACACGCGAACAAATGGCGCGTACCGGAACTACAAAGCCCCATTTAGTAGGTCACAAGCAAAGGAAAATTCTTAAGTTTAGAAGTCATATTCGGCGCGGCGAATGGAAGATTGAACTTAATTTTTTGCGAGACTACTTTGCGACGTTCCTTTATGCCGCAGAAGTTGTGATGTCTACCAATGCATATTTAAAAGAAGTGGAGGGGCACGTACAGCAGTACCCCGAAATAGCAAAATCTTTTTTTAGATCTCTAGAAATTTTCACCAGACCTGCTCGCTCCGACGCAAACGTATCTTTGATCCAAGAGTTAAGAAGCATTGTGCTGCTTGGTAAGGACTCTGATGGTGTGCAAGCCACAAGTACAAGCGAAATCCATACGGTGGTTCAGCCTGTAAAGAGCGAGCCTGGTGATCGTCAGTTAGTTGCTGAAGCTGCTCCAACTACCGTGACAAAAAAGGAACAGGAAGCAAGAAGAGAGGTTACTGCTGGCGCTGTTTTAGGAAAGAATGGTGAGTTTGCGACGATGTCGAGCCAGGAGTACTGGGAACAGTTCAATGCAAACATGGGAGAGTATGGCCCAAGAGACGCCGCGTTAAATGTGATACATGGGCTAGCTTCTGCAGTACTTGAGCTAAACTCGGATCTGTTGCTCAAATCGAGCAAAAGAAAAGATGCACTGTTTGATTCTCTTAAAGTAGTTGCTGCAAAGGCTTATAGAGAGCCTCGCAATGAAAAACATGTATTGGAGTTTTTAGATCAGTGCGAGCAGCTTTTTTCAAGCCTGCGGCAGGAGGCACACGACTATGATCAAGGCGACGGCCTATCGCCTAAGCTGCGGCGTGCTACGGAGGAAAACACCTACGAACGAGAAGCTGCAGCTCACGCCGTAGCAACCTCTTTCTTTATAAACTCTGTTAGTGGCGAGGTTTTTACCTTTGTAACTCGCGGGTTTTCGTCAACTTTCGAAGTTACCGAGCAGGCTTTCGGTAAATGGGGTGGCCAGTTGCCTGGAGCCTTAAAGCTTTTGGCAGAGAAGTGGCGCCGCCTTACTGCAGGGATAACCAACGATATAGCGGCTGGCTTTTACTGGGTTGATTTTCACGACTTCGTAAAAGACAATCTTTATAAGCACGATAGTATCGTGTATGAGGTGCTGCAAGAAAAGAACTTCATTGGCCGTAGCGCATTCCAGCAGTATATTACGTCGATCGGCCGGGTTTCTGAGGGTGAGCAGCTTTTAAAACGCCTGGTAAAATACATTGATAAAGCTCCTGATAAGGGCGGCCCAGATATAGTCAACGAGATCTATCAAAAGCAAATACGGCTTGGCCTAGAAGATTCGCATGTGTTTGGCTCTTTTAAACGCAAGCCTACCAAGACGGACATTGGATTTAACGTTGTTAAGGTTCATGCTGTTATTGGTGCTCAGTTCATAGGGGCTTTTTTTATAACGGGGCTTGTAACTGTCGGGGCCAATGGTGTTCAAGAGTTTTTGGAGACCAGCAATAAAGTAGTAATCATTCCACTGACCGAGTCTGTCGGCGATTTAGCAGAGTGGGTGCAAAACAGTGTCTGGGAAGACGGCGCAGCTTCGAGCGAAGATGATTTTAAAAACAAGCTGGAAGGTGATCCCATGAGTGGCCTAAAAAGCAAGGCTTGGGCAAACGAGCAGAAGTAGGGAGAGGCTTGCTAGCTTAGCTTCAATTTTAGGTTTCGTCACATGCGGGTCAATTTGGCGCCTTCACTGATGTGAGCTTATGAAGGGCGGTCTTCTGCGTCACAGAGGTTTTTGAGGCAGCACTGGCCACACTCAGGGTTTCTGGCTTTACACGTATATCGGCCGTGGAGGATAAAAAGATGGTGTGCTTTTGGAAGCCATCTTTTAGGGATAAGCTCTAACATGGCTTGCTCAGCTTTTTGCGGCGCCTTGCAGTCATGAAACCGCAGCCTTTTACCTACGCGGTAAACGTGCGTATCTACCGCTAGGGTAGGGTGCCCAAAGATTTCACCTAGGACGACGTTGGCTGTTTTGCGGCCAACCCCTGCAAGGTTTTCGAGGGCGTCACGGTCTTCCGGAATAACTCCGTTGTGATCTTCTAGAAGCTGCCCAGAAAGCTTAAATACGTTTTTGGATTTTGTTGGTGCAAGTCCTATCGTCCGGATCTTTTGCAGGATTTTTTCTTGGCCCCACTTGCGCATTAGCTGCGGGTTGAATTTTGCCCCAAGCTCTTTATAAAGAGGCTCCATAGCTTTGTTGACCGAAACGTCGGTGGCTTGCGCAGAAAGCACAACAGAGACCAAAAGCTGAAAGGGGGTTTCGTAATAGAGTTCACAACGCGGGTCCGGGTGTTTCCTAGAAAGCTTGCGAAGAACCTCTCTGACGCTTTCCGCATTGCGCAAAGCAGGTGGCTTCATTATTCGCTGACTTCCACGACGACGTCGCCGTGCACCTTACACTGACATGCCAAGCGTTCATCAGGCTCAGCCGCCATGGTTTCAAGAAAATCTTTTTCATCTTCTTGCATTGGACTTAAGGATTTGGCGCCTTCTTTAACACGAATCATACAAGCGCCACAGGCACCGTCTCTGCATCCAAAAAGAATAGAAGTGTCGTGTTCCTCGCACATATCGATCATGGCATAGCCATCGGCAACCTCGATTGTAAGGTCGTCTGTGGTGACGGAAATTTTATGTTTTTTACTGTCGCTCATATGATGCTTTCTACCTTTTATCTGCTGAACTAAATGGACATATAGATCTAATTCAAGGCTCAAATTAGCTGTCAAAAGTCCTGCGGGCAAGCTCACGGGTCGGTGTAGCCTATGTATGCTTAAAAAAAGATCAGCAGTACCGGCCTGCAAGCAGAGGATGGTAATCTGCGCCGGTATTACACCGGTATTACAAGAGCACCTAAGTTACTTGAAAGTTACCTAAGCAAAAGGAAGCTGCGACATGGCTACAAAAAAGAAACCACTAAAATCAAAACCTACTGTTAAAAAACAAGCTAAAGGCTCTACTAAAACCGCAGCTAAGAGCAAGTCACGAGCTAAAGCTAGCCCCAAATCTAAAACCGTATCTTCTTGGATGGGTACCCTCGCACTTAGCTCTTGTTTTAAGGCTGGGGCGACCAAAAAGGTTTTAGACAGTTGTGATGCAAAAGTTGTTTTTACGACAGATGCACAAAGCTTAAAAGCCCCGAAGCTCGGCTTAGGCGGCTGGTCCAAGAAAAAATGGACAAACCTGCTCGGCAGCGGCGTAGCTACTGCAGATATTGCCACGGTTTTTCCCGCTGCAGAACCTGTGTTTATTGTCCAGGTTGGCGATACCGACAGTCAGGGTTTTCAGTCGGCAACTAGCCGGTGGAGAGACTCTGCAGCTAAATGGTTGACGTGGTGTTTGCGTTCGGGGTTTGAGCGGGTTGAGCTAGACCTGGCAGCGCTTTCTGCGGCGCAGCAACAGGCTGTGCTTTTGAGTATTGAGATGGGGCTCTACCGGTTTAGGGTAAGCAACGTCAAAGGACCGGCTTTTCCTAGTTTTTTCACAGCCTCGAATGTAGATAAAGATACACTTTCTTCGGCCGAAGCAGTTGGACAAAGCGTAAACTGGGCTCGTGAGCTAGTGAACCTTCCGCCTGCGGATTTGCAGCCTACTTCTTATGCTGCTTTATGTAAGAGCTGGTTTGCAAAGTACAAAGGTATAAAGGTAGAGGTCTGGGATGAGGCCAGGCTGAAAAAAGAAAAGTGTGGGCTGCACGTAGCGGTTGGTCAAGCTGCAGATCATACTTCAAAGCTTGTAAAAATTTCCTATCGCCCCTCGACAAAGACCAGCAATAGAAAAAAACAAGCCAAGCACTTTGCCTTTGTGGGCAAGGGCATCACCTTTGATACAGGTGGTATGGACTTAAAGCCGGCGGCTGGCATGCGTTATATGAAAAAAGATATGGGTGGTTCTGCAGCGGTTTTTGGCTTGGCAAATTACGTGGCCTTAAAAAAGCCAAAACAGTCTTATGATTTTTATTTGGCCCTAGCAGAAAACTCTGTTGCCGCTGATGCCTTTCATCCAAGCGATATCCTCCAAGCGCATAACGGCAAAACCGTGGAAATCCACAATACCGATGCTGAAGGCCGCCTTGTTTTGGCGGATGCGATGAGTGTGGCGCAAAGTGCAGCAAAACTCGATGGTTTGATCGATGTTGGTACGCTCACAGGAGCTATGCGGGTAGCTGTAGGTCTTGATATCATTGGTGTTTGCAGCAACAGAGGAAAGCTCGGGGCTGCAGCCATGCGTGCCGGCTATGTCAGCGGGGATCCAAGTTGGCAGCTTCCCTTGTTTCCAGCCTACAATTCTATGCTTCACAGTGAATTTGCAGATATTTCTAACTGCCCGCACGCTCGCTATGCCGGCGGCATCACAGCTGCTTTGTTTTTGCAGCATTTTGTCTCGGAAGATACGCCATGGCTACACATGGATATGAATGCTTTTGGGCATAGCCCCAAAGGTGCTTGTCTGCAAACCGGCGGCAATGGTCAAGGCGTGCAAATGCTCGCCGAGCTGGTGG
The DNA here is from genome assembly GCA_023301565.1 of Oligoflexales bacterium. Classification (GTDB taxonomy): domain Bacteria; phylum Bdellovibrionota_B; class Oligoflexia; order Oligoflexales; family JALZUQ01; genus JALZUO01. Next base: position 2,503 of record JALZUO010000077.1, on the reverse strand, counting down.
AAACCTGGTGTGAAAGCTTAAGTTAGTATCGTTATTTAATGTATGAAGTTTGTTTATAAAGGAAGTTAGCATGGGACCGGTATCTGCATTTATAGACCATAACTTTAAACATTTTAATGCGGCTGCTCTTCGTGATGCTGCGGTAGCTTATCGCCAGCATTTATCTGCCGGAAAACCTATGATGGTGACTCTCGCTGGGGCTATGAGTAGTGCCGAGCTTGGACTGTCTCTGGCAGAGATGATTCGCCAAGATAAAGTGCAGGCCATTACCTGTACAGGTGCCAACCTCGAAGAGGATATTTACAACCTTGTGGCGCATGATTTTTATGAACGTATCCCAAATTATAGAGACTTAACTCCGGACCAGGAAAAAGCTCTTTTAGACCGTCACCTCAACCGGGTTACCGACACTTGCATCCCCGAAGAAGAAGCTATGCGTCGCCTGGAAGGCTACTTGCTGGCACGCTGGGTGCAAGCTAGCAGTGAGGGTAAGAGCTATTTTCCGCACGAGTTTATGTATCAAAGCCTCCTTAGCGGCGAGCTGGAAAAGTATTATCAAATCGACCCCAAAAATAGCTGGCTGTTAGCAGCAGCCAAGAAAAATCTCCCCTTGTATGTACCCGGGTGGGAAGACTCGACCAATGGCAACATGTTTGCAGCTAGGGTGATCGAGGGTAAGGTTAAAAGAGAGTGCATGAAGTCGGGCATAGACTACATGATCCACCTGGCTGAAATGTACCAATCCATGGGTAAAGACAGCGGCATAGGTTTTTTTCAAATTGGCGGCGGTATTGCCGGCGACTTTCCTATTTGCGTGGTACCCATGCTAGAGCAAGACCTCAAGACAGAAGTCCCTAAGTGGAGCTACTTTTGTCAGATCAGTAACTCTACTACTAGCTATGGGTCTTACAGCGGCGCTGTGCCGAACGAGAAAATCACTTGGGGTAAACTTGATGTCGATACGCCGAAGTTTATCATCGAATCAGACGCTTCGATTTGTGCGCCGCTCGTGTTTGCTTATGTGATGGGGCAGTAAATATAGAGCGATAAGCTACGCTAAGAATGATTGCAAGCATGCAAATATTGAACCCTCCTGCGACCAGGCCGTAATAGTTGAATTGTTAGCCTGGGACATTACACGTTGATAACCTCATAGAAATCGTGGCTGTCGCAAGTTTATTTGCGCAATAAAAACCAACAGAATCAGACCCTTGTGGTCCACCTCTCAATGTGGTTTAGCTTGCAGCCGATCCCGGAAGGTACAAAAGCATTAAGGTATTATAGATGAAATCACGGATCAATGTAAATAAGGTTCTAATCGCATTATTGCTTTTAGCAGTGGCTAGTTGTAGCCAACAATATAATAGAGATAATGTAGCTGGAGCATCAGCGGGTCTACCTACCTCTCTAGGAAATGTAGAGTTTGTTGAGATAGAGATTCCTGGAAAGAACGGACAGCCTGGGGAAGTGATTCAAGCCTTTCCGTCCGAGGGTGATTTCGAAGCTGCAATAAATGCAGTAGAAACCACTGCCACCTACCTTACAAATATTGGACTTGAATGCGAGACCGTAGCCTTAGATCAAGATATAGAAGCCGATCAGGAAACTTCTTTTCGTGTAGATTGTTATGCAGGGTTCTACGTCCAAATTATGCCTGAATCTCCTGGTCAACGGGATATCAAAGGATCGGTTAAATTTGTTAGGCTAACAGAAGAGCAAAAAAACAGAAGTTTCCCTGACACACTTTTTGATTTTGAAGTTAATCAAGATCCTCTTGCAGAAGAGTCCATACTTGGCTTTGTGGGGTTGTCCGCATTTTTTTCGGGCGATACTGCGCAGCTTGTTAGTGCTGTTCTCGTTGTAACTCCTAGCCAAGGCTCTGGAGAGCCTATAACCACAACTTCAAGCAACATATTATTGGGTTGTGATGATGAACTCGACAATAGCGGTAGTAGTGTATGTGGAGGTGAGCTTGGTGGGGAAGGACCTGCAGCACCAGCACCCGAAACACCGGAAACACCAGCGCTAGAACCAGAGCCAGAGCTAGCACCAGGACCGGCGACAACTACATGTTCAAACGGCATTCCGGGTGTTCCAGGAGGAGGTGTTTGTTGCGCTGCTTCTTGTGGGCGTTGTGGCGGATTTGGTTGTGGCGATTTTCCAGGTGGTTCTGACAATTGCTGTAGCAGTGCAATTCATGATTCCGGCAATTTGTGTTCCGTAACTTTGTCCGCCCCGTGTATTGTGGATCAGACTAATTAGTCACTGATTATGTGTTGAGAGTTTTTTTGCATTCAACACGGCTGTCCAAATATTTTTTAAACACTTTTCAAACCCTTCTTCAAATTTTGTCCAAAGGGGGCAATGTTTGAAGCTTGGGTTTTCTAAACTTCCTTGAGGTAGGGGGTAACAAGGTGGACAGTCAACTGGGTGGAGGGGTGGAAAATGCGTTTGAACCCTTACTCCACGTCAGTTCAGTCGGCACTTTTTTCTTAGCTATGGT
>JALZUO010000076.1 GCA_023301565.1 Oligoflexales bacterium | reverse complement strand
AATGTTGCCGCAGATACTATTGTTACATTTAGTATACCAGATGACCCTACTGCCACATCCATTACTTTAAATGGCGCACCTGTATTGGAAAGAAGTTTTAAGATTCAAGCCAATGGTTTTGTGATGGCCACCTCTTACATGAACTCTAAGGGTGGGCAAGGAAAGTTTGATGACATGCCTTTCCTACCAAAAGGCCGAAAGCTTCTTGGCGTTCCATCGAGAGCAGGGTTTCTGGGAACTGGAAGTGAAACTCCAGTTAACCTAACAATTTATCATTCTGATGGGACGGTACAATTAAACAAAATCAATAACTCTTGCGTAGACACTGGAGAGCCTCTTAGCTTAGTTGCTGGATCAGCTCTAAGTATAATGCCATTTCGGTTTGAGCTTTGTAGAACAAGTCAGTCAAACTGGGAACTTTATAAGCCAGAGGTTGTTTATGTTGATGCTGACCAGGATGTTGCTGGTAACAATGTTGCCGATGCAAACGGAGGGAACGCAGCACCTTTTGTTCCAATCAGCTTGATGAAAAAACGGTACATTATCCCCGTACGAACGGCCTACCTGGTTTTTGCCAGCACTAGACCTGCGGTTATCAATCAAATTGATTCGAATGGAACAGTCGTTGCTACCCATACGCTTGTGCGTACCGGAGACGGCCCCAACGACGATGGAACCTTTCACCCGCTCACCCCATACAGAATCAGGCTTGGATCTGTAGAGCCTGGAACAAGATTTGAGGGGGTAGGACCTACAGACTTATCCGTCGGCTGGTATCAAGGGGCATCGACAGATCCTCTAGGAAACAGTAACGGCTACTCGAAAGATGACGAGACGGTGTTATATGGGTATTAATAAAATAATGAGGAAGAAAATGTTTTACCTTAAGTTGGCAATATGTTGCAGCCTACTGATTTCGACGCAAGCATGGTCTGAGCAAATAAATGCTCTGCGCTTTAAATCTGCTTTGTCCTCAGACTCTTTCTATGTTGAAGACGGACTGGATGGAAGTACTGGCTTGGGGCGTGTATACAAAGGGTTTGTATCGCTGAGCTACGAACAAGCTGACAATTTGTTTAGCGTCGTTCGCAATGGTGGCCAGAGCAAGGTCAACGAAATAGTACGCAGTTTACAAAGAGTGCGAGTCTCAGGTGGACACTTTCTTATCCCAAGACTATTCCTTGGCGTTACGGTTCCACTTGATCGCATTGACTCGCTCCAACCCTTCAACACGCTGGGCGGCAACGATATTGACACCCTTCGTTACGAAAAATCAGAATGGATCCTCGGCGACGTATCCCTAACATCCAAGTATAGGCTTTTTAATCTTTCCGACTCATGGAACTGGACGGTGATAGCCAATATGACTTTTCCGACCGGCGATGAAAATTACTTCAATACAGATGACTCAATTGGTGGAGGCGTTGGTCTAGGTTTTTCTAAATATTTAAATCCAAAGTTCAAACTGTACGGTAATCTGAGCTTTCAATACGCAGAAAACGCTAAAATCATCATAAATGACCAATTCCGTGATTTTGACGCCTCTCAAAGGCTTCAAATAGCATCAGGCATCAACCATCGAATCTTGAAGCGACTGTCATGGTTTGTCGAAGCCGCTGCACAAATAGGCTTTCCCTTCAACGACTTTCAGAACCCCTTGGCTATTAACGGAGGCGTAAATCTCTATGCTGGTCCTTTTATCTTTAATGCAGGCTATGGGCTTGAAAATTTTCTAGATAATGATCATTCTGAGAACCGTTTTTTTGGTGGAGTCAAAGTTCAGTTTAACAAAAGAAAAAGTTTCAAAAAAATAGAGGACATTCCTACCCAAACCAGTGTTAAACATAGCTCACATATGGGCGAAAGCAGTCAGTTACTCGAAGAACTCACCTCGCTTGGAAGGCGGATTCACTTTGCTACAGGGCAATCAGACATTATTTCTGTTTACCACGGCCACCTTGATCAAGCTGCCAAACTTATACAAAGAAATAAAAATAGAATATTAAAAATAAAAATAGAAGGACACTCTGATTCCAGGGGCGATGAATATAAAAACAAACACTTAGCAATGGAGCGGGCGCAGGCAGTAAAAAATTACTTTGTCTCACAACATGGACTGCATCCTAGTCTGTTTGAAACCCTAAGCCTTTCCGAACACGCCCCTTTAACTGAAGAGGTAGATCCTTATACTCAACGACTAAATAGAAGGGTGGAATTTTATGTATACGAAGCCAAATAACCATTCAAACACGTTACTAGCTATTGCATTTATGGCACTAGTGATTACGGGATGCCGCACCGACAACCCATGGCTTGAACCGCAGACAACAAAAACAAGCCTAGGCGAAACTAGCACTGCGTCACAATCTAGCCTGGGATCCTACGCTCCCGACGTGGTCAGCAGTGTCATGAAGCCTTTTATTTTTCAAGGTAAGTTTTTTGCAGACCACATAGGGGGCAACCAAAAAAGCGAAGTTGCTCTTCTAAAAACACAGCTAGAGCGCCGAAACAACCCTAAAGCTACTCTGCAAGAAGTAGCGGCCACAGTCAATGAGCAGCCAAAAGGTAAAGCTAACCTTGGAGCATTTAGGGTCATTCGCAGCTACACTCTAGAAAGCCACTAGCCGTTGACTCTACTTAGTAACAGAGGACTTACCAGCAGGCCTGACAGATGGCTTTTTAGAAGTATTCTTCTTCGAAACGGCCAACGGGCTCTCTGTCTCTATAGAAATACTTAGCTTTATATCGTCATTTACGAATTTGTCGCCAATGTTCTTAACCCAGTTTTTAGACTTGTATTTAAGTCCCCACTTTGTGCGGTCAATCTTAAAATTGGCTACGGCTTTTAGCGGGCTACCCTCTTTAACATCTGCAACAAAATCAATAGGAACTTTTTCTCCAACAATCGTAAGATCTCCCTTAAACTTGTACGATCCAGCTCTTAAAGTTGGCTTAATCGAAGTAAACGCAAAGGTAGCTTCTGGGTATTTTGCTGTATCAAAAAAGTCTGGAGAATTCAGATGGCCTACAAGTTTTTTTTGCATAGCACCACTAAGGTCATCGTTAGTGATAGAAGCCATATCAGCTACAAAGGTGGCACTAACCAGGGCTGTTCCTTTAACCTGAAGAGAACCTGATTTAAACTTCAACTGACCTGTGTGTTTGCCGCCTGGCTTTGCGCCTTCCCAGCCTATCTTAGATTTTTCTAAATCTATTTTGTGAGATTTAGTAGCAGCTAAAGGCTTTAGAAACTTTTTTTCAATTTTATCTTTTTTCGCGTACGCAACACCCATCAATAAAAAACTTAAAAACAATATACGTTGCAACATAAGCTAACTCCTTCACTTGGCACATCAACGAGCCTTTAAACCAACAGTTTCCAATCAACTGCCTAAGAATCACCTAAGAGACGCTTAAAAGCAAAATAGCTCTCTAAACGCGATAGAGAGCCAGTTTGATGAAAAAAGCTTGAGCAGTTGGCGCTCAAAAAACTTTTGGAATTATCGCCTAAAAACCACTGGGGTTTTTGCCTTCGCAGGGGGAAAGTGGGTTAGTATTTCTATACGGCCAGACATCGCGATGTCCGAGCAATCACCGCAAGGCTGCAACGCCACGATGAGTTTGGTAAAGGCGCTGCAGTCTTTAGCAACCTTAGGAAAAACAGCAAAGATACGGTGTGTTTCGCCGTCCATTTCAAAAATCTCGTCTACAATTGCGCGGCCATTATAAGAAGCCGGTAAGATAGCTGAGTCATAGTCTCGCGCGTCATAGCGCGTCAGAAAAAAAGACTGTTCCAACCAGGGGTCAATAAAATTCGAAGGAGCCGCTTTGCATTTATTACCAACTTTCGAATAAGCATGACATTCGGGCACAAACTGTACGCTTCGATTAACACCTTCGTCGGAGTCAGCTTCTCCAATCACAATTTTTGCCAACGAGATAGGCTGCGCCAAATACTCATCAGAGTTTAAAAACATGTAGTTTGTATGGCCTAAGTTTTTGCTTTTTTGCGCTAAATACCGGCCTGAAAGGCTGCAACCTTTCTTAGGCAAAACAGGAGGCGGGGCGACGGCTTTATTTCTTTTTTGTCTGCTTTTGTGGCCGACACTGGCTGTACTGCAACCTACAAAGAAAAACGAAACGCAAACGAATGCAATGACTTGATACATATCTTATCCTAAATTAATCGCTTTATTATCATAACAAGTTGGGGACTGTTCTCAAGCACCCCCTCGATCACCTACTGCCCCACCGGTTTATACGGCTTTAAGAATCGAATTAACTCAGCAGATGGCTTTGTTTGGTCAGGCCTAGGGTACTTAGGAAACAAGCTCATGGCAGTCTTAGCTGCCACAAGCTCTTGATCACCTTGATAGCCATAAACCACCCCCTCCTGCACCAGGCTAAAGTTCTTTAACCCCTCGACCAGGCGGCTTTGCGGACTGTTTGCAATGGTTTGATCCCACGTATAGAGGCCTCTGTCTTCTTTAGGGTCGTGGCTAACCAAAGCTGTTTGGCCGCTTAGAACTTCAAAGGCTCTTTGCATCCTCTCAACCATAAAATCTATCTGGTCGGTGTGCATTCCCTCCTGACCGCTTTCCAGTGTCAGAGCAACTCCACCCAGCCTACGAACATACTCTGCCGTCCCGTCACCGTCGGCCGAAAAAATTCCGTCGTAACACACAAAAGGGCTCTCTGGGTCAATTGTCCTAGCAATCTTATAGTGATCTCCTGCCATTTGTAGAATCCAAAACGGCTTCTCACTAGGGCACTTTGTTTGGTGTAGGTCGATAAGAACCTTTGACCGAGCCAATGCTTTTTGTATAGCTACGGCTCGTCTTTCCTCTAACAAGATAGGTTTCCAATCAATGGCGGGAACCCCATCCTTAAAAGGCGCACTAAAGCTTCGGTTCAAGTCCCGCTCAAGATAGCGGACGTCTTTTTTACACGCCTCTGGGTTACCAAGAAAAAACGCAATGTTACATACAGGTTTTTTAGAAGCCAAGTAGTGCAAAAAACGATCGAATGCACCCAAACCCACTATCTCATTTCCATGGGTGATCGCACCAAAAGTGAGCTCTATTGGTTCGCTATTTGTACCCGCCATGCCGTCACTAGAAAAAACCCAGACCTGCTCGGCAATCTCTTCGCTCTTCCAGTCGCCCGTGCCAGATCGGAACTTTTCCGATAGGTCTTTAATTAGTGTGGAGTGGTTCATCGAGGTCCTTTCACTTTATCTGCAGCCTCTACAGCCCTCGGTTGCCAGGGTATCTGCGTAGCTGGCATTTGAGCTTTTTTTTGTTCTTTGGATTGGAATTCAAGTTTTTGAACAATCATCGCAGGCGAGACTGTCGACACTGGTATAGTTCCAGATTCTGCCCCGCAAAACCCGTTATCTACCTCTAACTCTTTGCCAACGCCAACAATTGAGCTCAATGAGGATAAGGGAGTACCTACCAGGTCAACTCCTTTTACCCATTCTTCGCTACCGTCTACGAATACCTTCTTTGCCAAAAGCACTTCACCTTTAAACGCCTGAAAATCGTAGGACTCTGTACCGGTCTCCCCACCCTCAACATCTAAAATCCAAAGGCCATATTTTTTTCCGCTTTTTTTAATCAATTCGATAAAAGTTTTTTTAAGCTGATCAAACTCAAGTCCATTTTTAGGCTGCACAAATAAGTTGGCCATCCGCGATATCGGCCGCTGAAAGGATGCATTGCGTGCATGACCCGTTGTTTGATGCTTACCCACATCCATAGACTCGGGAGAAGGCATACGTGTATGTAAATAGCCGACTAGCTTACCATCTTTGAGAATCTCAGCTTTGCGCGGCAAACTTCCTTCATCGTCAAAGCTATAGTGGCCAATCAACGCCCTGCCTTGAAACGACTCTCTTGTAGGATCATCATAAATATTTAGATCTGAGTGGGTTATCTTTTCGCCGACTTTATCCTCGAAAGTATGCCCTTCATCATCACACAAAAGCCTAGATGCTTCGACCCTGTGCCCCAAAACCTCGTGCACAAGAAGGCCTGCAGCCTTTGGGCTCAGAAGCGTCGGACCAGAGTAAGACCTGATTTTTTTGGCCGACTTTAACGAATGCGCCTCCGCTAACCTATGCTCCCAAGCTGCTTTGAATGCATCTAGATCTGGAAGCTCTCCTAAAGTTGGGACCCAAAAGTTCAGACTTCCGTCCAGGTCCATCCCGGTTTTACCAGGAGACTTAAACCAATAATAACCAGACAAGCCAAAGAAGGTTCTTTTTTGAATACGCAACACACCTTCGCTGCTATAAAATAAAATCAGGTACTGGTGGGCATTAAACTCCACATAAGAACTCCACAAGTCTGAAAACTTTTTCGCAACGAGCGAAGCATTACGGGTAAACTCTTGCCAACCCTCACTGTCGACCTCTTTGATTCCATTGCAAGGAGCAAAAAAGTTCGCTGGAATCTGCAAGCTCGTAAGCTTAGATTGCTGGTAGCCCGCTAGGGAGTAGCAGTTTTGATTTGCTCCCTCGTACTCTGCAAGCCGAGACAGCTTTTCATGATAAGCCTTGGCTGCTTCTTTATAGCGAGCATCTGTCAGGCGCCAAACAGCATATCGTAGCGAGTCTTTATCCCCTAAGATCGGAAGCTCCATCAATTCAACTGAATCTGCATCGTCTTGGTTATCGGCAAGCCCTCCGCGTTCGAGCTGATCGAACTCCGGCGACCCTACCCGCAAATCTGCAAAGCACGTCTGAAACTTAGTTTTTTTGGGGGCCATCGAACCGCCAAAACGCGACCAAACACTAAATTTTTCACCCACCTTACTTAGGTAGCTTAAATAGTAAGGAGACGGTTGACGTGACCTGTAGTTTGCATGGAGAGCTCGCTCCATCTCAATATGCTGCGCTTGTATCAAACTGCCCAGATTTTCTGGACTACAATGTTTCATGTTCGTCACCTTTTTCCATGAAAAGAGTTGCACAAGACCTTACTTGCAAGGTGTACACGATAAAGGCTATGATTTAAAAAACTAATTTTTTTAGCGGTCACAGCAAAGGAATGCAGATGATAGCGCAATATAGTCGATATTTAAGCCAAATCACGGGCGTGCTAGCAATTATAGCTATTTGTAGCTGTAAGGCCAGGTCCCCAGATGCGCCTTTTCCTGTTGAAACAGAGGTGCTACCAGAACATCAAGCTAGCCCTCCTGAAGATGAACCAAGCAGTTGGGTGCAAAAAACACTGCAAAAAAAGGTTGTTCGTGAATCTGCAGCCAAGGGCCTAGAGGCTTTTGGGCTTTTCTCTAAGGGAAGCTGGCAAATCGATGATGGCCAGTACGTAGTGACTATTGACAATGCAGCTGGCACGGCTGACCTGCACTTTTATGCGCCACTAAAAAAGATACCAAGCATCCACCGGATCACCCCAGAGGATTTAGCTGCCTTCCGGGAAACCGTTGAAAGCTTTGATAGACAAGACGACTACAACCCGGCAGCTGTTTTTGACGGCTTTCACTACAACTATATGCACATGCAGCCTGAAAAACCGATTGCGCGCCTATATATGAATGCTCCCGGGGACTCTAACGGTTACGTCAAACTTGTGCAGGCTTTTGGTAAACTTCCTCGGAAATAAATGGCTCTGAGAGCTTTACGGCCCCTTCATTTTAAGAAACAATCATCCCTACATTCATCTTGCGGAGACTTAAGGCATGGGAAAAAAAGTTGGGATACTTACTGGTGGGGGCGATTGCCCAGGACTAAACGCAGCCATTCGTAGTGTGGTTCTTACTGGAGTAGATCTGGGCTGGTCCTTTGTTGGAATTGAAAATAGCTTTAATGGACTTTTTCAGCGGCCTATTTCGCATCGCGCATTAACCACAGCTGTAGTTCAGCCAATTTTGTTTCAAGGGGGCACCATTCTTGGGACCACAAGCAGAGGGAACCCGTTTCAATACCGCGACAAACCTGCTGAAGCAGACGCTGGAAACAAGCTGGACTTAGCCCTAGAAGCTTGCAAATCACTTGGCCTAGATGCACTCATTGTTGTCGGTGGTGATGGAACCCAGACTATGGCGAGCGCCCTAATGGAAAAAGGATTCCCCGTTGTAGGTATTCCAAAAACCATAGACAACGACCTCATGGCTACAGAGTTAACCATTGGCTTTCAAACAGCTGTTGAAATTGCGTCAGAGTCTATTGAAAGACTTCGGTCTACGGCTGAATCGCACCGCAGGATTATGGCTGTCGAGGTTATGGGAAGAGACAGCGGTTATATAGCTTTGCATTCGGGAATAGCTAGCGGCGCAGACGCTATTTTAATCCCAGAGATCCCCATTGATTTTGACTGTATATATGAAGACATCAAAGAAAAGATGACAGCTAAACTACAGTCTTCTTATTTGCTGGTAGTGGCAGAAGGGGCTTCGATCGACAAAGGCCAGCAAGAACACCTAGAAACCGTGACCGGCTCCTACAAGCTAGGCGGGATCTCACAAAAAGTTGCCAAGCACCTTCATGAAAAAACCCAGATGGATTCAAGGGTGACTGTGTTAGGCCACATTCAGCGCGGCGGTGGCCCAAACTATGCCGACCGGATTCTCGCGACCCAGTACGGGGTTAAAGCTATCGAAATGATTGAAAAAGGTAGGTACGGTCAACTTGCTAGCTACCAAGCGGGCCACATGAAAGAGATTGCCTACGAAGATGTAAAAAACAAAAGAAGACCGGTTGCTCTTGATAACCCGCTCATCCAAACAGCCGTGCGCTCCGGTATTTGCCTCGGCAAAAACCTAAAGATCACCTAGACCAGGGAAATATCCGCACCCATTTCCTGAAGCTTAGGAACCAGGTGGTCATATTTACGATTCAGCTCGCCCAGGTTTGTGAACTCGGACACACCCTCTGCGACAAGTCCTGCGATTACTAGGCACTTAGCGGCTCGAATGTCTTTGGTCAAAGCAAACTTTCCTGGCTTAAGTGTGGTTGGCCCTTGAATGATTGCGCTATGGACAAAGTTCTTCTCTCTAAACCTACACGGGGTTTCGCCCAAGCAAGCTGTAGTCAAACGAATTTGCGCACCCATCTGATTTAAAAAGTCTGTGTAACCTAACCTGTTTTCGAAAACAGTTTCATGCAGAATACTCACACCCTCGGCCTGGGTAAACAAAACCATAAAGGGCTGCTGCCAGTCAGTCATAAACCCTGGATGCACATCTACTTCTACGTGACAAGCTTTTAGTCTCCGGTCTGTGGGGGCCTTTAAAAAAAGGCCTTCTGAGTTAACCTTAAACTCAGCTCCCATACCTTGAACAATGTTCAAAAAGCTGAAAACGCAATCATGCGAAACGTTTTCAAGCAAGACATCTCCGCCCGTTGCCAACGCAGCAAGCCCAAAAGAAACTACTTGATTGCGATCGACCATACATCGCAACTCGCACCCTTTGAGTTTTTCAACACCAGTGATGACGATGGTTCTACCGGGTGAAAACTGAATGTCTGCCCCCATCTTCTGTAGCATTTTAGCCAGTTCAAACACCTCTGGCTCAATGGCAGCATTTTCTATAATGGTTCTACCCTTTGCCAGGGTAGCTGTGATCATAATGTTTTCGGTGGTCATCACACTGGGAAAAGGCAGCTTTAGCTGGGCACCTGTAAAGCCTTGGTCCCCTAAGCTAATCTCATAGTGATCACCTTTCAATTCAACTCTAGCACCCATTTGCTCAAGCGCATCCAAGTGAAAATTTACAGGCCTTTTGCCTATCTGATCTCCACCCAAGGCCGCACCAAGCTTGATTTTTCTAAAGCGATGCAAAAGAGGCCCAGCAGTCAAAATACTAATCCGATTTTTGCTACAAATCTCACGCGGGACATCTGCTCTATTCAAAGTTTTTCCGCTTAAGCGAATCGTCTGAGCGTCTAGTTCTTCGACCGTCCCACCAAGAAAACGAAACAGCTCTGAAACGCTGTAGCGTTCATCGACTTCTGGAGCTCCCTTAATCAAGACATCTTCGTCGGTAAGCATAGAAGCTATAATGCACTTACTGACTTGGTTGGAACTTCCGGAAATAGAAATCCGCCCACCCGAAAGCGTGCGGCCACCTTTAACGCGTAAAATTTTTTCTGCTTGAATCAACTTCGATTTGCTCCGTATGGTAAAAACCGTCGCCAGTTATCGCAGTGAAAGTAACAAGGCAGAGAATCTTCTGTTTGCTTGTTACCAGCCTTGCTATCCTGGCCCCCAAAAACTATAGCAGGGCTTTCATGAGAATCTGCCTGCTGCTCTACAGGCTCGAATCCAATTTTTGTAAACAACTGGACAGCCGAGCGCATCTTTGCAGTCGTCTCCAGATAGAACCTACGATAGCCTATATTTGTTGCGTGTTGCAAAGTTAACAAGAGTATCCGCTTGCCTAGACCCATCCCACGGGCAACCGGGGCCACGGCTAAATCTCGGATCTCACAGGTAGCTTCTGATATAGGCAAATTGGCAAAACTGCCGTAGCCTGCCGTACCAACAACCGTGCCGCCTTGGCTAACAGCTACAACCATACCTGCGCCCTCTAAGCTGTAAACCTGTTCGAACTTTGCTAGCCTACGTTCGATTGCCTGTGCTACCCGGCTATCATCTCCTAGACCGGAAAGAGAGCCCTGAATCAAATCCAAACTTTGAGCAACCAACCGACTATGCCGGCCAGAGAAGTCTAAAAAAAGGATTCTCTCTAGCGCTTCGTCTCTAAACTCATCCACTGGGCCTGATTCACTTAAATAAGACTCAGCCCCCTCCCTGATTGTGGGGTCCTTTACTTGCATTCTATATCTCCGCAAAACCCCAAAAATATCCGGGGATTGAATTCACCAAGCCCCCACTCTATGGTTTGGTGCCGCCGAGAACAATGAATCGCGAAACGCCTGCTAGCCAGGGGCTTCAGGAACCTTAGTGCCTCATCTTTAAGCAAATCGTCTGTTTTGTTGTGGTTTTTGAGAAGTTAGATAGGATGGGCTGGTCTTCAAACGGAGAGAAGAAACGATGAAAAAAAGATTTCCACCACGCAAAAGAAACAAGTGTGCAAAAAACAAAGCAAAAAAAATTGCGAAGATTCGTAAAAAGTGGCGTACAAGCCCACATGGCTCGAAGTTGCCACGCGGTATTCGCAGAACTGCAGCTTAGTCTCTAATCTATCCTTTAAAATCGAACACCAAAGTTCAGATGAAACCTGCCACGTAAGAAGTGTCTTTGGGAATCATCTGGACAGTTTGAGCTATTGGGTTTGCACGGAGCATTGTCCGGTGCTTTTAGGGGGATTCCATAGGCAAAGTTCAAACTTCCGAGCGGCGTAATGGCATTTAACCCCAAACCATAAGATACGTATTGGTCTTTCCAAAACTTTTCGGGAGACTCCAAAAAATTGTGCCACCCCTCTACCTGGTTTGCCTCTAAGCTATTATCTGTCGACTTTAGAATAGAAGATAATACGTCGGCCTCTTCATCGGAAAAGTAAAGATTGCCGAAATCCATAAATGCGGTAACGCCTACGGGTTTAAACAAACGGTAACGCATCTCTGCCTTTAGAATGTTCCTATGCGAAGCACCAAAATCTGCATCCACGCCGTCAACAAATGGACCCAGCGACCTCTCTTCAAACCCGCGAACTGTATCTGCTCCACCTAAATAAGCACGCTCTGCACTAGGCAGCACATCTGCTGCACCGCCATCGCGCTCTACCTTGTTAAAGTGAGCTGAATGAAAATGCATGGCCAGCGAAAGTTTTTTGCTAAGAGGGTAATAACCAGAAACCAAAAAATCATAGTGATTATAAGAGGTGTTTCCAGACAAAAAGTTTCGCGCCTGATCGACTTGTCCATCAAAAAAAATCCCAAGCGTAGGCCAAGAACGGTCGTTTCTAAAGTCAGCTCGAACCCTTAGCCCATAACTGGAAATCCTTACATCCCCGCTGGAAACTAAGGTGTCATTTAGTATGTTGGTGCCAACTTCTCTTGCTATTTTTTGACGAACAAAAGCAGTGATAGAAGTATCACTAAGCAGCCAACGCGGTTTGTACCGTACGGCAAGCTCTCCAATATAATCTAAGGTCCAAAAGTCCAGCGCTCTACCTTGGTGGCTAACAGTAAGCAGTAAGTCTACTGGAAAACCTAGCACCCAAGGCTCGGTATAACCGGCACTAATACTACGCCCTAGAAAGCTTCTGTCAGAGATTGGTTCTTGTCTTCGTTCCTCACTGACGCCGCCACGGACAAAAAACTGCCTATTTGCACCACCAAGGTTTAGGTAACTTGCCTCAGCCTGAAACCTAGTTCCATCTAGCCTCGACCAACCAGGACCAAACGACACGCTACCTGGCAAGACCTCTTGCAAGTCAACAAGTATGCCTACCTGGGTCGTCCGACGCTCCATATCTGGGTCTTCCAGCTGGATGCGGACGTTTGTAAAAACACCTAAAGCTTGCAGGCTACTTCGAGTCCGGCTTATCACATCTTGTGAATAGAAATCTCCCGATGCAAACAGAAGCTCTCGCTCCACCACAGACCTCTTGGTTATGTCTAGGCCTTTAATCCTTATCTCGCCAATTTTCACACGTTTACGTGGCCAAATTTTTAAATCAAAGAAGACAGGTTTTCCAGCGGCAGGATCTACGTACTGACTATGATATTCAGGCACGGTTTCAGACACATCCACCTTGACCTTAGTATATAGATAACCATGATCTCGCAAAAGCTTGAAAATTTGTGCCTGCAGCTCACTGCGGTCAGCCTCTTGAACTTCGCCACCGAGGCGCACGCCTTTAACCTTCTTAATCTTTTTTAAAAGATTTTCACTTAAGTCTTGCTTGCCTTTTAAATGAATACGTCTACCGGAGTATATGTATTTTGATCCAGTATTGACCTCATAGACGATCGACGCTCTTTTTTTATCATGATCAATCGATAGAGTTTTAGGCTTTTTCACAACTGCCTGCCAGTATCCATCTTTTCTCAGTGCACTTTCAAGCGAGTCCGATCCGCGTTCAAGCCTTTCTTCACTAAAAAAAATCTTCCTAGATATTAGTTCTCTAACCCCAAGCTTTTTTTTCCATTCTTTCTCTGATCTATTTCCAACCCGATTAAAGACGATTTTTTTTACTTTATACCTTTTGCCTCGGCTAACGTAATAAACATGGTTTTCTTTATTTTTCGACGACTGAGACTCATAACGTGCAGAAGCTTCTAGGTAACCTTTTAGCTTTAGCCTTTTAACAATCTCATCACTTAGCTCTTCTGGGGGGACGCCCAGGCGTTCCAGACCTTCATAGAGATCTCCAGAAAAAAGTTCTTTGAGCCAGCCGAACGCTCCTTTTTCTATGATTCGAAACTTCGACCGAAGGCCCAAACCACCTTCAAATTGAATTTCCGCAGAATTTGTATTGGGAAAATAGCGAATGTCTTTCACCTTTAGAGTCTGGTAAAAATATCCTCGATCTCTTAATGTGCGCAAATGATCGGATACTCTGCGCTCTAAAACCTGTGGGTTGCAAATTTCACCTTTTAGTTGAATCACACTAAAAGCAAGCTCATCTGGAGCAGCTAATCCAGAAAGCCCATGCACCACACATGGCTTCTTCGGTTCAACTAAAAGCGAGGCAATCCGCTTACTGGGATTAAAGCTTAAGTCAAAAACTGCACGGAAATAGCCATTTTCTTCAGCAACTTTTCTGGCCTTTTCAAGAATCTGCCTACGCATGCTAGGCCCAAACAACTGCCCGTGAAATTCCTGCATAGCAAGCAGAAGGGGCCTTCGTAGATCTAGGTTTTCCTTTACTACGTCCACCCGCTTTATAAACTGCCCCTCAATGAGCCGAATCGTAATCATATCTCCGTCGGAAACAGCTTCTATACCGCCTGAACCTGCTACCCGTTTACCCAAAAACTTAAGTAAGTTTGTTGTCGTCTGCTCCGAAGGAAGGTCTTTAAATCTTTTCTGAGCAGCAATAAGAACTTTCGGATCAACTTCACCCTCAACCTTCCATGGCAAAGATTGCGCGACAAAATCTACTGACAAGATCGCTACAAAAGTAAAAATATAAAAAAAACGAATCATCTAAACCTAAACCTAAACGTCATATCTAGCGCTGCATCACTTTGATCGTCACCTACCTGACCTACATTGGAGCTGCTGGTATTATCTGCTCCATCCAAAGATCCACGCAAAGAAATACTTCTATTGAGGGGCACCTCGGTGCTAACTTCCCAAGCACCTTCCGTGTTGATACCAACATTCATTCTAAGTGCATCATACACATCAATTGGTAGTCTTAACTTAGGAATGATTTGTCCAGATGTCTCTGAGAGCTCAAACTCAAGGCTGGGTTGTTTAATAAAGCGTTGCCCAGAAATCTCCATTAAGCGTTCTAAAGGCCTGTTCACGGTACTAGCGAAAAAATTAATCAGCTCCACCTGTGCGGCAGAACCTCGCCTACCTGCAAACTCTGACTGTGAGGGCAACGACCCTGTCGTAAGCAATATAAAGACATCTAGCTTAGTTAAAGGAGTTCCGTCATCACGAGTCGAGGGGTCGGCAACCATATCAACGTTAGCTTCGGAAAGAGGCCCTTGTATCGTTAAAAATATCCTCCTGCCAGGCAAGTCGGTATAACCTGATATGTCCAGCTCCGGGTCAAGACTCTCAGGGTTCAAAAACTCTACATTTGCTCGGCTTATATTAAACTCACGCTTGTAGCTAAAGGTACCGCCATCCATGTACACCCTCCCCCGCAAGCTTGGGTTTGTACTATCACCCCTTACTACCAGGTCTCCTTTTAAGGTGGAGTTTATGTTGTTGTTGGTGATGCTAAACCCGTTCGATAAATCCACGTCAAACCTGTATTTAAAAACAGGGATAACATTTTTTGCCGAAGAATATTTTGGAGCACGCAAAGCCTTGAGAACCTCTTCTTCTAGATCAAAATCTCTATTTGCAAAGCCACTATCTAAAGAGGTTGTTCCTGACACCAAATAGGGAGGTTTTCTACCACTGATATACATATCCATCGAAACCTTGGCATTTATAGTCTTCAAGTAAGGAGCTGGCATCCTCAAATCTAACCCAGTACCAGTTACCTTCAACCCTTGTGAACTACCCTTTCGGGTAGGGTCTAACTGCATATTCCCTTGTGCACGCAACGATCCAGCACCTTTTTTTGCTTTAAAGTCCCTTAAGCTGAGTAGGCCAGAGTCAAAAACAACATCCCAAGTCATCTGGTCAAACCCGGGATAAACCCCGTCTAACACTACCTCTGTACCTGATTGCGGGTCGGTGTTTTTTGATTTCATTTTTATAACAGGCTTATCGAGTGCACCCGCAACGCTTGCCTCAAACCGAGCAATCCCCTTCCCCGATTCAACCATTGTGTTAAACCGTGGAAGAATACCCAGGTCTACGCTGCCTTCTACGGAAACATTAAGATCTGAGGGAAGGTCATTGTTTTGTGTTTTCACAACGAAATCAATGTTTTGACTTTTAAATTTTGCAGCTTCCTCGCGAAGGTTCCAACCCTCAGAGCTAGTAACTATGGTAACTGGCTCTACGAGTCTTACGCTCTTCTGGCGGCTTTCTAGGCTAGTCCTATCTTTTACCACAACCCCATTGTCACGAGAAAAATAACTCATTGAATCAAAGAGGCTAAGCTCACCATTAGCATGCCAAAAATCAGCTATGCTCCCAGACGCTTTCCAGTGCAGTTCATTCATGGAATCAACTTTGTTTTTGCCTGTAAATATACCTGGTGGAAAAAGCCAACCTAAATTAACCTGTTTCGCTTCTAGGTCTAGGTCAAACCTATCATTTCTATTTTTAAATTCGCCTTTCAGTAGGCCTGGCTGTGAGAACTTCGCTTCAATATCCAAACCGTCCATACCAATTAAGATATCGGTAGTAGGCTCAGTATAGCCATGCATTTGAAGGCGAGATATCTTTCCTGCGATCGAAAGCTTTGGATCTAAAACCGACCCCGAAAGCGTGAAGTCGCCAAACCCGTCACCTGATGCGTTGAACGTCTTGGCAAATTCAGCACCTACTGGAAGAATCCGCAAAAAATTAAAGGGTTTTAGGTCCGTACTGTTAGGTGATGCGACGCCGCTCAATTTTATGGTTTCTTCTGGATAGGCACCTAATGCTAAAAGGGTTTGCCGCACAATGTGCATTGGAAAGCTAAGCTTTGGTTGCTTTGTACTTTTAATGGGGGAGCCAAAAGAGAGAGCCCCACTTGCCGCTAGCCTTTTGCCTTCGTAGCGAGCTTCCACCTTTGGCAAATTTAGGGTAGCTTCGCTGCTGCGTTCGAGCCTGACCTTAAGTTCGTGCAATAAGATTTTTTCAGACTGTTCAAGGTCGCGAAGATCCATCACCACACCCCCAGACCAGCGCAGAGGCTTTAGAAGTGGTCCGTTAATTTTCCCTTTAATTGAGGCTAAGCCAAAGTAAAGTGGCGGAGAGCCGTTAAAAACATAGTCAAAAAACCTCTTCATATCACTTGAGGTATACCCTCTACCGTCTACTTCCCCTGAAAACTGAACATTTTTTCCTATATCGATTTTAGAGTTTTTCAGCCGAATATACTTTTGAGCTGAAGTAATTGACTTTACTTCAGAACTGGTAAGCTTATTTCCATTTATCTTAAACCTGCCAGAGAGTCTTCCCAAAGGAAGGTGAGCAATCTTTGAGTTTCGTATATCTAAACCTACCGCGATCAGTGCTGTAGACTTTTGCGGAGAGCTAATGCGCATGTCAACCTTACCACTGCCTTCAGCATCCACGGAAAAAAACGGTGAGAGTAGCCCTAAGCTAAGTTCACCAGACTGCACCCTAACGTCTAATTTAGAGTGTTCTCTAAAGTGAACCTTAGTGCCGATCTTAAGAGAAGATAAGGTAGATGGATCGTCCGATCTGCTACACTTTAAAGTTGTTGGCTTAATAACAAGCTGGTCTTTATCTATGCTCGCCAAAACTTGACCACTACAGTCTGGAGATTCCCTCTTCTTTTTACCAACTATATTAAGGGTCGGGGCAGTAAGGTTTTCTAACCCCTTAGAAGTTTGAATATCCATTTGAAATGGACTTACTTTTCCAAAAATTTCTATATCCTGCTTTTTAAAATCAAAATCGACAGCGTCAAACTTTGAGCCAGTTATATGCATGATATCAGAAAGGCTTACAGATTCTGTGCTAGCCTTAAAACCCATGTCCCCTGACTTTTCAAGCTTGATATAACCGTCACCCGAAAGAAGCTTCCTGTTTTCTTTAAAGACATTAAAATCACGAAACCTGACCTCTGACGCATCTACTTCAACGATGCCACGTGAGTCTAGAAGCTTAAAATTACCGAGGACAGCGCCACGTGAAAACACATCCGCAAAAAGATTCCACTTCAACTTTTGGTTAGGCTTTTTTTCTAAGGAAAACTTACTGTTTGCTTCGACCATGCCATAGGTTTTTTTAGCGTTGATCAATGCCCCCAAAAATCCTAAGTCGCCGTTCAAGTTGCCATCAACATCCAAACGAAAACCTGTAACGCGTTCTACCTCATGGGCTCTTCGGATTCCTACTTTACCTAAAAGAAAACGTTCATTTGACTTTAACTTTTCTTTCAACAAGGTGCCTTTTAAGCCACCATTCAGGCTGAGTTTTTCAGAGCTAATTGTTAGATTTTCAGAACGTACAAATGCATTTTTGTAGTGAAGGCTGGTTTCAATCCGTGCGTTGTCTAAAACCTTAGCTTCTCCGTGAGAAAAGTTTAGAGCATTTACTCCCAAGTCAGCATCGATCCAATTCCAACTATGGAAGGTAAATGCTGCATTCAACCCTTGCGCTTGAATGTTGTAGGGAACCCCTTTCGATTTAGGCCTCCATCCGTAACTAGCTGAAATATTTATGAGTCTAAGTTTATAGAGCAGCGGAGGGATGTCAGGTGGCCAAAGAATCTCTCTCTTTTCTGTCTTCCCCTTTACAGAAAAACGTTTCAATAGCTTGTCTAATGGCTCACTCATCCGTAAATCAGACACCGTAATCAAACTCGCTCTTTTCCTACCAAAAAAAAGATCTAAAAAACTAACATTTGCATCTATGCGAGAAGCTCTTCCAAGAGCCACACCTGTTTCAGCTTCTTTAAGAACCAGGCCATAGAGGCCGACCCTTGGCGGAATAACGCTAAGCTGCAAATTAGAGTACTCGGCTTGAAGCCGGTACTTTTCTTCAAGCACTTTTGCTATCTGGTCTTTAATTTGGGTGCGCATCCATTTGGAATTGGCGACCACGTTGATACCAACGCTAAATACAAATAGCACTAGCAAGAAAACCATAGCGATGCGGATTAAAGTTCTCAAGACGCGTGTTTAATACTCTTTTGGTAGGTTACAACGTTGGAGTTCTTGTAGAAAACTCCTGAATAATATTTGTTAGAAGCAGTCAAGCAAAGCTCCGGAGTGAGTCCACGTGCCGATGTCTCAATAAACTCTACTAGCATTATGTCTATCAACCGTTTCATCTCAGCGAAAATGCCACCAGAGACACTAAAAATATAATTGGACAAATCGTGAAACCCAGCGTCTCGCAGCTTTGTATAGTCCTTAATACCCCAGCTCAAGTAATCTTTAACCTCATTTTCCGCTAGCGGCTTTAGTTCAAAGGACTGAGCTCCTGTTATTTTAACTCGGTGGCACCTTATCACCTTAAGAGGGATTGCTTGTGCACTAAATTTATCATGCAAAGACTCAGACAAGGCATCTAAACCTTCAAAAGCATCTGCTTCGTCTATAGCTAAAACTAAACCTCTTTTTTCTGCTGCAAATTGGCCCAAGCCAGCTTCGAGGGTTTTAGATTTTGGTGAGCCTAAAAAGTTTTTGATCATGGCTTCAAGCCCCGAAGCATTGTGCAAGCCAAGAACTGGATGCATGTAAAAGGCTTCCCACTCATTTACTGGAAGGTGCATCAAAGTATTAGCGAGAAAAACTGACTTCCCCACACCTTTTCCCCCAAACAAAATCAGGTCTTTCGGAGAATCTTTTAAAAAAGTGTCTTGAAGCTTCTTAAATGTAGCACTTCGATATACATCGCCACGATCTGGCTTTGCAGAAAACAGACTTTCGTCTAGACCTACATAGTCATGATAGGACTTAGGAAAATGCATGGTGGTTCCTTACTGTTTTTGTTATTTAAACCAGTTATTTAAATTAGTTACTTAAACAAGCTGCCTACTCCCTTTACTTTATCTTAGTCCTGCTACGGCTGGCCTGAGCTAAAGGAGCGAAACTGCACCCTATTTGCCTGATTCTGCCCTACTAACTTTGCAAACTTTGCCTAGGAATAATAAAAGATAACTCAAAGACAGCTGACCACAGTTGCAAGAAAAAGGAAAAGTCATAAGTGACTAAAAACAATAAACTAAATATACTTCTCTTGGGCTCTGGCGCCCGCGAGCATGCCCTCCATTGGAAGCTGTCTCAAAGCAACATTGCCGGAAGAATCACCCAGTGGCCTAGAACCCCTCCTGGGTTTGTCTCGAACCAAAGCCGAGATAGCGTCAATCTTCCGACAGAAGATGCAAGCATGAGTGAACTAGCGGATTTTGCTGAGAATACAGGTGTGGATATCGTAGTTGTGGGGCCTGAGGCCCCACTTGCTGCGGGTATTGCCGGCGAGTTAAAAAAAAGAAACATTGCCTGTTTCGGGCCTTCAAAGTTTTGCGCTCAATTGGAAACCTCTAAAGAAATATCTAAGACATGGATGGTCGAAGCTGGGGTACCTACTGCTGCTTTTGCAAGTTTTAGATGTCACGATAAAGCCCTTGCACAAGCAAAAAAACAGTTCGACGAAAGTGGTTCGGTCGTGATCAAAGCAAGTGGCCTTGCTGGTGGCAAAGGGGTTTTTGTTTGCGACACAGCCCAACAAGTAGAAGCAGCTTTTTTAGATTTAAAGGGAAGGTTTGCCAGTGCAAGCGAAGTCATAGTCGTAGAAGAAAAGCTCGTTGGGCGTGAGTGTTCTTTTTTCTGTTTTGTCGGAGAGCAGAACAGTCAACCTATCGCTATACCGATAGGTTTTGCCGTAGACTTTAAACGCCTACACGACAGTGATCAAGGGCCGAACACCGGAGGGATGGGTTGCTATACGCCTGTGCCCTGGCTCCCTGAAGGTGCCAAGGAGCTCGTCTTAGAAAACATCGTTCACCCGACACTGAAACACATGAAAAACCTTGGACACACTTACCATGGGTTTTTATATGTAGGCCTGATGTGGACAGCGCCTGACAAGCCAAAAGTGATTGAATTCAACTGCAGGCTGGGGGACCCCGAAGCGCAGGCCATTGCTATCAGTGACGAAAGAGACTGGCTTGAAATCATAGCTGTTCTACAACAAAAGGCTTCTGCCTCTATGCCCAAAGAAAACAAAAACCTCCACCCTGTTGTAAACATAGTCCTGACATCAAAAAATTACGGCTTAAAACCAGGAGAGCTACCTTCTGAGTTGCCAAAAGAGCCTTTTCCAGAAGTATTCACCAAACAAACAGACTCTAACAAACCTTTGCAGGTATTCTTTGGCGGTATTAGTCGCGACGAAAAAAATAGAGTCTTTCCCAAAGGCGGAAGAGTTGCGAGCCTTTGCTTCAAAGCTCCTAGCTTAGAAAAATGCCGAGAAGGTGCGTTGTCAGCTGCCGAAGACTTACAAAACTCTTACTGGCCTTCCGTTCACTTCCGCAAGGATATTGCCGAGCGATCAAAAGAGTCTTTGGATGATTTTTTGAAAAGCCTTGAAACTTAAACTGGATATATAGCCGTGCTTGATTCAAATTTAATTTCAACTATTTTAAACCAATGGAAGGCTGGTACGGTTGTGGTTCACCCTACTGAATCTCTTCCTGGAATAAGCGCCAACCCTGATCTCGAAAATTTCTACTCTTTGATTAGTGGCATTAAAGGTGAGGACAGAGGGCAAACCCCGCCACTTTCACTAGTCGACAGTTTGCAAACGGCAAAGTTATACTGGCAGCAGCTTCCGCCGGCTTGGGACAAACTCCTTACCGAAGCTTGGCCGGGCCACCTTTCTATCGTATTCAAAGCTTCAAAAAAATGCCCACAGCTGCTGTGTTCCAAAGGATATGTAGGCCTGCGTTTTAGTGCTGACCTAAGCCCACAAATGCAAGTACTGCTAAAGCAGCTCAAAAGCCCTTGGCCGTCAACCAGCGTAAACCAGTCAGGCAGTGCCCCCATAGAAAACTACGAAGAGGCCATTGCGTTTACACTAAAAACTGCGGCGAACCAAAAGCTGTCATCTACATTTTTGCCTCCGCCATGTTCGGAACGAATCTCTGGTCCATCTACCGTTCTAAAAATAACTGGACCACAAACTGGAAAGCTCCTTCGAACAGGGGATTGGTTTAAAAATAACAAAAAAATCTGGTCAGACTATGGCCTAGAGGTTGAGGTTTAAAATGTTTCTATCACCAAAAAAAATTGGGCTCGCTAGTAGTAGCCCCCGCCGCCTTAGCCTGCTAAGAAGTGTAGGTTTTGAATGTATTAACTACTCGCCAGATATCGTAGAAGAAAAAAAACCTGGTGAGACTATTTTAGAATATATAGCTAGAAATGCGCTCGAAAAAAACCAGGCTTCCATAAGCTATTTTGACCGTTTAAACATTCCTATTATTGTAAGTGCTGATACGGTTGTGTGCATAAAAAAAAGCGGACAAAACATCTTGCTCGAAAAACCCACTGACAAAGCTGAAGCCAAAAGCATGCTACAAAGCCTCTCAGGCAGAGAGCACAGCGTCTATACTGCCTACTGTATTTCCGACAGAAGAGCCCAAAAATATCTCAGCAGCACACTGGAGACACTCGTTCATTTTCGGAAGCTGGGTGATACAGAGATTGACTCTTACATAGAAACCAAAGAGCCTTTTGACAAGGCCGGGGCCTACGGCGCACAGGGCTATGGTTCTGTTTTTATTGAAAAATTTGAGGGTTCCTACACCAACGTGGTCGGCCTACCTCTAACAGCTGTTTGGCAAGATTGGCAGCGTTTGACGAAGTCATGCTAATTTATCGCCCAGTCAATGCAATCGAATCGAAGGAGCAAATCGTTGAGCTCAAAACCACTTGCTAAGAAGCAAATTCTAGAAGATTACAAAGTCGCGGTCACCAGTAGAATCACGAGCGTAACTGGGCGCAAGGAGGTTCTAACCGGTAAAGCCAAGTTTGGTATTTTTGGCGACGGCAAAGAAGTTGCCCAAGTTGCGCTTGCAAGATCGTTTAAGGAAGGCGACTGGAGATCGGGCTACTACAGAGATCAAACCTGGATGATGGCTTGCGGGGTCACGGACGTCAAAAGTTTTTTCGCGCAGCTCTATGCTGACCCCTATAACGATCCCGCTTCAGCTGGTCGGCAAATGAACTCACATTTTTGTTCGAGGTTTATTTCAGAAGATGGTGAGTGGTTAAATCAGAAAACCCAGTTTAACTCCGCTTCTGATATATCGCCCACGGGCGGGCAGATGGCAAGAAGTGTAGGCCTCGCCTACGCCTCAAAAATTTACCGCGAGACTAAAGCTGGAAGTCCTAGCTCCAGCAGCAGTTTTACCGAAAACGGAAAAGAAGTGTGTTTTGTTACAATTGGCAATGCATCGACGTCTGAAGGCTTGTTTTGGGAATCTCTCAACACGGCTGGCGTACTGCAAATCCCTCTCGTCATCATTGTTTGGGATGATGGTTATGGAATTTCTGTGCCCAACAAGTACCAGACGACCAAGGAGTCTATTTCGGCTGCTACCGCTGGGTTTCACCCTGATGCCGCTAGCTCCGACACTGCAAATACTCAAGGTGTACACATTGAAAAGGTAAAAGGGTGGGACTATGCTCAGCTGCTGAATGTGTTTCAAAATGCTTCTGACCGAGCTCGTGAAGATCACAAACCATCGCTGATTCACGTAACTGAAATGACCCAACCACAAGGCCATAGCACTAGCGGGAGCCACGAGCGCTACAAGTCTCAAACACGTATGTTGTTTGAAGACTCCATGGATCCCGTTAAAAAAATGCGTGAATGGGCGATAGAGCAAAACCTTGCAAGTGAAGACGAGCTAGCCAGCATCGAGTCAGAGTGCGAAGCGCACGTAAAAAAAGAGCAACAAGAAGCTTGGTCCGTCTTTGAATCAGCTGTTAAAAAAGAAGAAGCAAACGCTATAGAAACCCTGCAAAGCCTCGGCTGTGAAAACAGCGCTTCTGCACTCAAAAGATCGCCTGGAATGGGGCGCCGGCTCATTCAGGCTGCATTGACCCAAGGCTGCTGGGAATTGGTAGGTCAGGATTTAGATGCGCAAAAGGCGCGAGAGCACCTCAAAAACTTTAGCGAAAAATATGCAAATCTTTATGGAAGGTTTGCCCTGGCCGAGGCAAACAGCCCGGTATCGATTGAAGAAGAACCTGCTTTATACGGAGAAAATCCACCAAAAGTAGACGGGCGAAAAATCATCCAGGCTTACTTTGACCTTGTACTAGCACGTGACCCGCGGGTTTTCATCGTAGGCGAAGACGTCGGAAAGATTGGTGGCGTAAATAGTGAGTTTGAAGGCCTGCAAAAAAAGTACGGAGAATTTAGGGTAACAGACACCGGGATTCGCGAAGCTACTATTTTTGGGCAAGGGCTGGGCTCGGCTATGCGTGGACTTCGCCCAGTAGTTGATATTCAGTATCTAGACTACCTGCTTTACTGCATCCAAGGAATGTCAGATGACTTGTCCTCACTGCACTACCGCAGCGCCGGGGCTCAGTCATCACCGGTCATAGTGCGGACCAAAGGCCACCGGCTCGAAGGGATTTGGCACAGCGGCTCTCCTATCCAAATGATTTTAGGCAGCATCCGAGGCATGCATTTTTGCGTTCCAAGAAACATGGTCCAAGCCGCTGGTATGTACCAAACTCTTTTTGAAGGAAACGACCCGGCCCTAGTGATCGAAGTTTTAAGCGGTTACCGCTTAAAAGAAAAACAGCCTGAAAATCTTGGCAAATTCAAGGTTGCGCTTGGGGTCCCAGAAATACTGCGGCATGGCTCTGATCTTACACTCGTAACCTACGGTGCCTGCTGTAAGCTCGCTCTTGAAGCAAGTAAAAAGCTTGCTGAATACGGCGTAGAGATTGAAGTGATCGATGTACAGACTCTTTTGCCGTTTGACAGGTTCAACATCATTGGTACCTCACTTGAAAAGACCGGTGCTCTGCTTTGTCTTGATGAAGATATGCCAGGCGGCGCTACCGCTTACATGCTCGATAGGATTTTGGTTAAAGGCAAGGGATACAGCCACCTTGATTGCACCCCTAAAACTCTTAGCGCAAGCGCACACCGGCCAGCTTATGCTTCTGACGGCGACTACTATTCGAAGCCGAACACAGAAGATATTCAGCTTGCTGTGTTTAAGATGATGGCAGAGCGCAAACCAAACCAATTTAGTGGTTACGCAAACTTACCTGATTTAAAACTACCGGGGCTTTCTTAGCCCTACAGGGTTTTGGTGGGTTAATTTAGATGATCTTTAAGCTGCCGTGCAGTTTGATGATCACGCTCGGCCTATAAACCCAAGCGACCACATAAAATGTGATCACTGCTGCAACGATCGGCCCCAAAGGATGCATCCTAAAAGCTGCCTGAATATCCCCGCTGAGTACGAGCAAAACAGAACGCGTCATGCCGCAGCCCAAACAGCTTAGCCCAGTAACTAGTTTGATTGGACAGCGCCAAGGAAAGTAGGCTGCATAGCTTTGAGCACTATCTAGATCAGCTGGAAACATTTGCAAAAACACGAATAGCGACACACTAAACCCGAACAGGGCCCAAGCCCATGGGTTTTTAGACCACCTAGGGCCTAGCTTCGTTGCCACGAACTTTACCCTCAAAGAATCGATTGATTTGTTCTTGCTGCAAAGCGTCGGCAATCAGCTTCACGGCAAAAACATTTAGAAGTAAATGCAAAATAGGTTCTACCGTGTTTTCATCGCCCATAACCTGCGCTATGTCGGCGCTTTTCAGATACTCGTGATAAAAGTGATAAAGACCGCAAGTTATAATGCTAAGCAAGAACCAAACTAAAAAACTGTATTTGCGAGAGCCTACCATTGCGTTTACGGCAAGGATTTGCCGATGCTGAACATATAAACTAAAGAGCGTGCACGTGAGTACTGTGATCACTATATCCATCACAGTGTTCCTGATGTGTTCAGATTTTAAGCTGTTTGGCTGATACGAATGCGACTTTTTTGGGTTTGCATAGGCCGGCGGATGCTCACTCAAATCAAGACTCCTCAGAGAAAATTGGCAGAAAACTCTATCCATGATGCCGAACTAATATTCGCCGGTCAATTCACGAACCTTGCATTTGCAATTTGCTTGACGCAAGATTGAAAAGCACTTATACAAAAAAAGAATTATGGTTGGCCGGCGTAGCTCAATTGGTAGAGCAACTGACTTGTAATCAGTAGGTTGGGAGTTCAAGTCTCCCCGACGGCTCCACAAATTCTCTACAACTCAATACCTTCATCCTAATTTTCAAAGCTTTAAAAACAACCTCAAAACCGACTGGTCATTTTCCACCCCAGCAGCGGCCTCGATGACACTCGCCTGAACCTCTTGCTCGTTATGAATCCAAACCGTTAGGGAGTTGTGTTTGCCAGCTTCTTTGGCCCCTTTTGTCTGGGTAAGCCAATAGAGGAGCTCATAGCCGCTTTTGCCGTAGACCGTGTTTCGGTAATAGCTGACCTTTAGGTGCACCCGAAACTGTTTTTGGCCAGCTGGCCCACACTTGACATGCCAATCTACGGGGGAATCTCCGCGTTTATGGCTACATTCCAAGAGCTTCCATGGCGAAAAATTCTCTTGGTAGCGAAACTTAACGCTATCAGCAGAGTGTGTAAGGGTCTTCCCAAGCTCCCGAGAAAGACCTGCTATCACGTCAGATGCGGCACTTAGAGGCTTCTCCAACCCGGGTGAAAACCATAAAATGAGTCCTAGGATCAAGAATTTCATATAGCCTCCCTGCATAGGAATACACCAAAGCCTGCCCTTCAGAGCAAACATAGCCTGGACGGAACCTTGATTCCATTCTACCCTATGGGTCATTCAAGGAGAACCATCGTAATGGCATCGAGTATTCGAAATATATGCATTATAGCACACGTTGACCACGGCAAAACAACCTTGGTCGATCACATTTTGAGACAAGCAGGAACATACGCTTCGCATGAATCACTCACCGAACGGGTGATGGACAGTCAAGATCAGGAACGCGAACGCGGTATCACTATCTTAGCTAAGAACGCCGCGTTTAAAACTACAGACAAAAACGGCAACACGGTAAAAGTGAACATCATGGATACCCCGGGTCATGCCGACTTTGGTGGTGAGGTAGAACGAGTCTTGGGAATGGCCGACGGTGCAATTCTTTTGGTCGACGCTGCCGAAGGGCCTTTGCCGCAAACACGTTTTGTTTTGACCAAAGCCATCGAGCGCAAACTGCCTGTGGTTCTATTTGTAAATAAAGTCGACAGGCAAGAGGTCAGAGGTTCTGATCTTATGCAAAAGTGTGTCGATAAAACCTTTGATCTTTTCGTTGAGCTAGGCGCTAGTGACGAGCAGTGTGACTTTCCAATTCTTTTTGCTTGTGGCCGTGACGGGATCTGCTGTGAGAAAGAAGACCAGATTGAAGACATGCTAGAGAACAAAAGCAAATACAACTTAGGTCCGCTGTTTGAAAAAATCTTGGACTTTCCTGAGCCAGAAAAAATTGAAGGTGCGCCGCAGCTTATGGTTTCCAACGTTGTCTATGATGACTACATTGG